>JAAYZF010000111.1 GCA_012514975.1 bacterium | reverse complement strand
CGTCCAGCATCTTGTCCCGGGTGTCGAGCAGCACCCGCACATCGCGCCGGAACCATGGGCCGGACCGGGGTACCATCTCTCGCCTGCCCGAACTGGGCAGCGGTGCCAGCGTGAGCATGGGGCGCGAAGACGAGCCGCCGTTCATGCGCGCAATACCGTGATTGCCCGCACCGCCGTAGCCTTCGCCCGTCTGCAGGGTGACGAGTGCATGCAGCCACTCCTCCGGTGCTGCGCTGCGTGCGACGGCCTGTTTGAGATCATGGTTCTTCGAGGTGATCAGCAGGTCGAGCGCATCGGGAGAGGGAACCGGGTTTCCCAGCTTCACGCCGTCCGGCACGGCAGCCTGCATGAAGGCGGGCTTCGACCAGTCCTCCACGACGAGGCACCAGGGCTCGTCGTCTGGAAATTCCTTTGTCATGCCGCGCAGCAGGCGGCGCCATGTCTCTTCGTCGCCGGGGATTTCCGTCTCGCCCGCGCCGTGCAGCGCCAGCGCAGCGAGCTGGACGAGAAACATGTGCCAGAACATGCCCTGATGGGCGCGCAGAGCCGGAAAATCGTCCACTTCGTCACGTGCGAGGGCAGCCAGTACGCCCGGCAGCGTGAGCGGCCCGAGCGGCGCGGCGCTGATGATTGGCTGGGCAAGCAGGTTGAACATCTTACTTGCCCAGCTTTCCCCGCAAGCGCGGGGTAGCGCCCTTCGCCTGACTGCCAATCGGAGCGAAGCAGGGACTATCCCAAGGATCGATGTCTTGGGGAATGTCGCATTCTCGCGACGAATACACGTCTACACCTCCCGCAGCACGAGAACCAATCCGAAAGCCTGGAACATCCACTGATGTGGCGAGCTGCGCCCAAATTTGCCGAATCAGCATTGGAGGCCCTTTCACATCGTTCACGCGGAATGTAAGGGGGTGGCGTTCATTCGCCAACTGCTTCGCTTCAGTCCCAGTCCGAAACTGCTATAAGTAAAACAAAGCGTCCCCAAGGCGAAGCCAAGCGTCCCACCCGCGCGCTCAGGCACGATCGGCTCGTTCGGCGGCAGCACGTGTTTCGACCAGTGCGCGGGCAGCGTCACGCCGCTGACTTCCTGCCCGAACGGCCCGACGACGCCTTCCGTGAAGCGAATGCGCGCACCCTCGGCGCCGAGGCGCGTGCGGACCGCATGCTCGTCGCTCAGGAACAACATCGGTCTGCCTCCCTCGTCGATGAATGGCCTGTCCACAGGGAGACCGACGTTCCGTGCGCTGCCTGCCTCGGCGATCTCGGCGCCGTAGATGCGGGTCCAGTATTCCTCCCAGGCGGGGCCCAGTTCGCGGTTCAAGGCCTCGATCCTCTCGGGGTGGGTGGCGCTTTCCACCAGCAGGCGGTTCATGTGGGGAATTGCCCATTCGGGATGGTCGACGACGAGCCGCCGCGTGAGCTCGCAGGCATGAAGGTTCTGATAGACACCGCCTCCGTCCTTGAACATGCCCAGGCCGTTCTCGAACTTCGGCGCGGCAAAGGCGCCGAGTCCGCCTTCGGGAGCCAGAACGATGCACCGCGGCTTTTCGTATTCCGCCGGGCGCGCCAGCGGATGGCGATGCAGGCGGCCGATGCGCTGCAAGAGCACGTCGGCCGGGCAGAGATCGGTGACGAGCATGTCGGCATCGATGTCCAGACTTTGCTCGAGCGTCTGGGTACCGATGACGATCAGCCCGCCGGACGGGCGCTTTGCCGGATCGGGCGACAGCGCCTCCTCCACTGCCCTGTCCAGCAGCTCGCGGTCTTCTGGCGCGAAGCGGGAATGGTGCAGGGTGGGCGTGCCCTTCACCGTCCAGAGGCGGTTCTCTCCCTCCGCTTCCTGTACGAACCGAAACGTCGCAAGCGCGGCCGTTACGGTGTTGCGGAGAACGAGGACCTTCGCCCCGGCGCGCGCCGCCTCGATCGCGTGCCGCGCCGCTTCCTCCGGCGCCCACGACGAGGCGAGGCTCATGGCCACGCGCTTCTCTCGGCCGTCGGCACGAGGCGCCTCCGGCGCCTGTCTGCGCGTGCCCCAGACGGCAGGATAGGGCGTGGCCACAGCCGCCTCGAAGGAGGGAGGCTCCGGAGTCCGTCGACGCTGGGTGAGCCATTTCACGCGAGCCACGGCGCCGAGCGT
>JAAYZF010000110.1 GCA_012514975.1 bacterium | reverse complement strand
TGGTGCCGCATCTTCTCGGCCTCCGCGTCGGGCACGCCGCCGAGGAGGTTCTGCTGCAGGCCCGCCTCCTGCAGCAGCATCTGCATGTGCTCGCGCGTCAGGATGCGCAGCGCCGGGGCGGTGGCCAAGTCGTTGATCAGGAGGTCGGCCAGCCCTTTGCGCATCCACGCGTGCGCCGCGGCCGCCGGCCCTTCCTCGGTTTGCGCGAAATTCAGCACCGCCACGGTCACCGCCGGCGGGGCGTCGCCGCGGACGACAGCCGCGGCAACCATCAAGATAAGACCGGTCAGGCGAAGGGAAAGACGTCTCATGGCACGCTTCCCTCTTCCGTGTCGCCCGCCGCGCGGGCCGCGTCAGCAGCGGGGCGCTCCTTCAATCGCGCCTCGCAGCGGGCCAGCCGCTGGCGAATCTCCTCCGTCTCGGGGCCGTCGGGGGCCAGTTCGAGATAACGCCGAAAATCGACAACGGCATGTTCGGGTTCCTCAAGCGCCTCGTAGGCACGGCCGCTCCAGGCGTGCAGCGCGGGGTTGTCCACACCCAGCTCGTCGCTCACCGCGAACTCCATAATGGCGCGGTCGTAGTCGCCGGCGTGGAAGCTCCCCAGGCCGCGCAGGTAGTGGAGCGACGCCAGCGGCGCCCGCTCGAGCCGCACGGCCGTTCCGGGGTCGAACGGCAGCTTGAGCGCCTCGGCAATCCGGTCGGCCAGCTCGGAAGCCCGTTCCGGCACTTCTGACGCGGGGCCCTCCGCCTTACACGACGTCTGCACCACGCCAGTCTCCACATCGAGCACATGGGCCACCAGCGCGACCCCCTCCTCCCCCGGCAGGATGCTACCCGTGACCAGGCGCTGTGCGCCCAGCAGCCGACCGACCTGTACCCCGCGCGCGGGATCGGTGAGACCGGAAAGGGTCAGCGTGAGTTCCGAAAGCACACGCTCCAGGTCGTCGCGATCGACCAGACGCATCCCCGGTCGCGTCGCCAGCGAGGCCAGCAGCAGGTCGCGCACGGCCTCGGCCATCCCCTCACCCACCCGGCCGCCGGTCTCGTCGCTGAAGGCGGCGATGAAGACCGGCGGCGCGTTGGTGACGGCCGGCGGCGCGGCCGGGGCGGAGTGCGCCGCGCACACCAGGGCGGCGGTCAGCAGCCCGCGGATCAGGCGGCACCCGTGCCGCAGCGACCCGCCCTTTGGTGCGAGGCGGGGAAGGCATTGATAGCGATTACGGTTCATGGAAGGTCCCTTTCGAGGTCGAGCAGAATATCCCATTTCCTGTTGCTGTGCGTCGCATCGAGAGACAGCTTGGGGACTGCGGCTAGCAGCGGCGCGATGACGGCCGGAGCGAGCGCGGCAACGGTGTCTTGTTTGGCGACCTGATGGACGACGAAACCGGCGACGAAGCCCTGGCGCGTATTCTTGATTTCCTGATTTCCTGATTCAACAACTTTCCCCAGCGGAAAGAGAGCGGGGGGCAAGACCGATGCGGTGACACACTGGAAGCGGCGCAACATGGTGCAAGCATACGTCACGGCACAGCCTTCGTCGAGGGCGGATTGCCCTTTACCTTGACCCCCTATTGCGCGCTGTCGCATGTTCATCTCCCGGTCCCACGAGCGTGCGGATTCGCGGTACTCAGTCGCTTCCCGCCGATGGTTCGCCACTTCTTGCCGCTTCTGTTTCCCGACGCCTTTGGTGCCGACACCGTGCCAGAAGCAGGGCTGCCCCAGACCGTCATTCCGCATTTCCGATGTTTGGGCTCTCGGTGCTTACATCGGCTGTCGCATCGCCAAGCCACACCGTGAAGCCGGGGTTCATACGAGGATAGCTCTCACTATAACGGCTGAAGACGCGGTAGCCGATGACCCGCCTGGTGTTCCTTTCGCCTGACCCCCACGGGATGTCGAAGGAGCCGCGTTGGTATTCAAACGGCTTGCCGGTGGCGGTTGAGAGCGGCAGGCTCTCCAAGAACTCGGGCACCACTTCGCTCAACTCCTCCGGCAGCCTGCCGCGGCGGCGTCTGTACCTCTCGACCGCGAGCCCGATCTCCGCCGCGCGATGCCTGTCAATGGTCTCTGCGAAGCGTGTATACGCCGGCACGCTGTACAACAATCGTCGGCTCATCGGCATGCGAACGTTCTTATCGCTCCACCATGCATTCCTCTCCCCGTCCAGGCTTGCATAAAGCTGCGCTTCGGAGCGTGCGTCGCCATCGAACAGGTTGAGTTCATGAATGACAGTTTGCAGCGCGCATCGTTTCTCCAGCTTCACATAGAACCGGATGAAAGGCAGGTAGAGCTTCCTTGCCGCTCTCCCCTGGCTACCGAACGCGCCTTGTGCCGCAATCGCATTCACCGCATCCTCGAACAGAATGTAAGACGCGATCCGGTTCATGCGGCAACGCTCGATGAAATCGCGCGGATTGATTCGCACGCGCCTCTGTTGCGCCGCGAGGTCCGCATCCGACAAGACCGTGACGGTGGCCTCGATACAGTGAAGCTTGAGGGTCTCGAGGAACAGGCAGGAACTTTGGCTTGAGCTGACGGCGTTGTGTGACAGCCATGTGGTCAGGTTGTCGATACGGTCGATGCAATCAACGGCTGTCGTGCCGTCACCGCGCCAGGCGGCATGACGACCTTTCGCGAGATACCAGTGCCCAGCTTAAAATACGGTTTCAGGGGGATCATGAACTGAAATAGCGGCCTCGACTGCCAATGCCACTCCACGTCATCCTTGAAGTTGAGGTCTCTCTGCGCGGTGAGGACATCGACTTTGGAGAATAGGGTGGCATTCGTGGCGGCGAACGCCTCGAACTGCGCGGCTTGCTCTTCGGTCGGCCCGCCGTCGGCCCCGTGCGGATTGATTTTCGGCACGCCGCTGAGCTTCTCTACCTCAGAAAAGAGCATGGCGTACGGTGGATCCTCTTTTGAGATACCGCCCCTGAGGTGCGCCTTAAACTCCTCAGCGTTCATGGAGAGACGGCTTTGCCCGAAGAAGTCCGCCTCTAACTTCTGAACCTGCGCATGCAGATGGGCGTCTGCCGCGGCCAGCACCGCGACCAGCGCGATCGGCAGAACGGCCGGCGCGTAAGCCCAGCGGCCCACCCGTCCGGGGGGCAGGTGGATGAGAACGGCCGCATGAAACAGGCCCACTACCAGACACAACGCGACCACAAGCTCCGGTCGGAGGGCATCGGAGATATTCGCCACGGCAGCTAAGATTATGCACGCCGTCATGGCGGCGAACGCGAGCAGCGCCTTGCGGACGCGGGCCTTGATCGCGCAGGGGAGGACGACGCCGAACAGGCCAAGAACGGGCGCGACAGTGGCGACAAACCCGAGCGGCACGGCGTAACGGCGTTTTGAGGCGAACACCGTCCGCAGCAGCGCGGTGTAGTAGCGCCAGGTGAGCATCATGGCATAGAGCAACAGCAGAAGAAACAGAAGAAGCACGAGAAGGGTGTGCACATTCTCACCGTCCGTGAAGATCGGTATCAGCGCCCAATTCATTCCCGCGTGCTTTCCGATCGGCGGGGCGGCAAACGCCACGTAGGCCAGCGCAGGAGCGACGACGCACAGCACGAACGACACGACCGTCATCGCGAAGAACACCCCCGCCTTGGGGTTCTCAGCCCAAACCAAGTTCCGTGCAATCCGCGTGATTTTCATGTTGTTGGTTTCTCCGGTGGCACACAAATACGTACGGGGTTATTGCTTGTCGCGGCTTGATCCGACCTCGTCTCTCAAGGGTTTGCAACCCGGCCCATGAACAGGATGGTGCCGGAGGACTTCTCCAGGATAAAGAACAGAAAAGGATGGTCGGCCAGAAACACAGGCGGACTAGGCGGTGAGCCCTCAGTCATCTGAACCGTTGTGCCGGCCCAGGCCGTCGTGCCCGCTTCATCCACCTCGATGCCGGCACTGTGGCGGACGGCGCTGACATGGAGCCCGCGGTCGGGAGAGATCCGGCTGAAATCGGCGGCTCCCCCGATAAACGCGTCCTTCATCCCCATGGTTCCAAGAATGGTGTTCAGCGGGAGGTCGGAATGAAAGGCGAAGCGCGGTATACGCACGTCGACTTCGATGCGAGCGAGTCGCTGGAGTAGCGCTTCCACTTGTTCTACAGTGAGAGAAGCCTCCAGTTCCCCGAGTCCGTCCTTGTGGGCGGGAAGCAGCAGGACCATGCTGAATCCCCCCTGGGTGTACGGTAGCTCAAGAGCAGAAACCGCAGTCTCTGCCACGTATCCTGCCATCATCGTCTGATGCATCATGGGGACGGGAACGCTCCGGGTCGGCGTCACGTGAAAGGGCACGGGCCGCGTGTCGCTTCTGGAGAACCGATGCAGCCATGTTCCCTTGAAGAAGACGGTATTCAGCAGGAGTAGCCTCGTGTCGCGGGAGAATTGGTTCGCGTTGACCATTCGCGACAACCGCCCGAACGTGGCTTCGCTCGCCCAGGCGTTGATTTGCTGCGAAACCGCGGCACCATTGGCGAAGTCCACCGTGAACAGGCTGGCCCGGTACGTCTGCTCCACGATGCTCCTGTACGCCGGTTGCACGCGGAGCGCGTGATCGAGCCACAACGCATTGCGGATCCGAAGCGCGACGCCGCTCTTCCGGGCACCTTGCCCGATCTGCTCGGACAGGGAAGCGAAGGCGGCATGATAGTCCGCGTCCGCCTGTCGGATGGCAAGAGCCTGGCGCATCTCTTCCAGCGTGTTGCCCTCGGCCCCGGTCGCCGTCATCGCCAGTGCCATCGAAATCCCGAACGGGGAGAAAATCAGGTTGCCGTCGGTCTTCGCCATCTGCTCGTACAGCCGGAAGGCCACGGCGTCATTCCCCTGCACCACACGGGCGATGGGGTCATTGCTGGCGCCGTGAGCCCAGGGGCAGGCCAGGGCAACGACAACCAGGTTTGTTAGGAGAGAGGCTTGCAATATCCCAATAAGAACATGTCGTTTCGGCTCACCGAGACGGTTCGCCCTACCTTCCTGCGACCGGACATGAGATGTGGGGCGAGCCGTCCCCGGCGAGCCGTTGGGGTTTTTCACGGGCCTCGGGAAAGCCTCCCACACGCTGAAGCAGCTGGCTCTCATTGCGCCTCCTCCTGACTCTCGTAGCACGTTAGCTCAGACAGGTTCAGCCACGGCGGGTCCTCCGGATTGATCGATTCCGATTCATGGATCTCCGTGACAGTGAAACGGAGGCGGCGGACGGGCTTGCGGAACGCGGGGCGGAGAAACTGCGGGTCGTTGTGGTCTTCGACATCGAGCAGCGCCCGTTCCCCGGCATCCGTCGCCACATCGAGCTGCTTGACGCGGTGGTTGATGGGATAGAGCGTGAGCCGCTTCTCGTCCGGGACCCAGCCGTTGACGAGCCGGAGGCTCGACAGCCGCGCGGGGCGATCCAGTTCGATCTCGACCCACGCCCCCTGCGCCTCGTTCGTGGCCGCGGCCCAGCAGGTGCCGTCGCGGCCGTCGCACAGATTGGTCACCGCATATGCCGCGTCCGCAGTCGAGGACGCGGCGACCGTTCGGACCGTGACACGGTTCGTCTGCGCGGCGATGAAGGCGTCCATCGCCTGCTCCGCGCACACGAGGGTCTCCTCTTCCGGCGTCGCGCCCTCGGGCCGGGTCAGCAGCCAGCACGCCCCCGTGCGGGTCCCGGCGAGAGCCGTCCTGTCCGAGGTCTTGACGAGGAAGGCGATGTGCGCCGGCTTGCCGTCGGCCTCCAGTGGCAGATGGAACGCCTCCCGCGCCACGCGCTTGTGCAGGTAGAGGCCCCTCTTCCCATGGAACGTGAAGCTGCCGCTGCCGTCGGTCACGGCGCCGCCCGCCGCCATGCCCGCGCTGATGACGTCGTTGCCCAGCATCACATGCAGCGGGTCCAGGTAGCCGGTCTGGCCGTACAACGGAACCGGCGCCCAGCGTGCCGGAACGGGATCATAGTGGGCCAGCGTCCCGTGCCATGTGCCCAAGA
>JAAYZF010000109.1 GCA_012514975.1 bacterium | reverse complement strand
GTCGTATGTTTCGCCCGGACCGAAGCGGAACTCATCGACGGTGACTGGATCCACATTCACGCCGTCGACCTGCACCACTGTCAGTTCAAGTCCAGGAATCCTGACGTCGTAGAAAGTGTTGGCAGCACCGTTTATGAAGCGCAGCCGCACGCGCTCGCCCGGGCGGAAAAGGCCGGTCCAGTTGCCGGCAGGCGTGGTGCCGTTCATCAGGTAGGTGAGCACGTAGGACGAAAGATCCGCCAGGTCGGTCGGGCTCATTCGCATCTCGTTCCACATCTTTCGCCGCTCCAGGGCGGACTGCAGGCCGTCTCGCGAGACATCGCGGAAGAAGTCGAATACGGTTGGCTGGTTGAAGTTGTAGACGTCGCCTTGTGTCTTTAGCTTGGACAGCACCCGCATGGGATCGTCGTCGGTCCAGTCTGACAGTTGTACGACCAGGTCGCGATCTGCGCGAATGGTTTCGCCGGCTGCGGGCTCGATCACCAGCGCTCCGTAGACGCCGGTCTGCTCCTGCATGCCAGAGTGCGAGTGGTACCAGTAGGTTCCGCTCTGCGTTACCTTGAACCGATAGGTGAAGGTTTCACAGGGTGCGATGCCCGGAAAACTGATGCCCGGGACCCCGTCCATCTCGAACGGCAGGATGATCCCGTGCCAGTGGAGCGACGTGTGCTCACGCAGCCGGTTCGTGACGCGGATGGTCACGGTGTCGCCCTCGCGCCAACGCAGGGTGGGCGCCGGAATCGAACCGTTGACCGTTGTGGCCATGCGTGGCTTGCCGGTGAAGTTCACCGGCAACGCGGCGATGACAAGATCGAACTCGGATCCGCGCAGCACGGGTGCAGAGCCGGTCGCAGTTCCCCCATCTCGCGACCGAGCCGGGTAGGCGAATGAAGCGCCGGCGCCAGCCAGAACGCCTCCCGCCGCCAAGCCTTGCACGAAGCGCCGACGCGAATTGCTCGGCAATGCAAGCGCCGGACCAGAGAGCAAGGCGGAATTTATTCTCATTGAGGTGAAAGTCCATCAGAAGGCGGGCGTGATCTGCCCGGCGTCGGGAAGCGTCGTCTGCGTTTGATTCGACACACTACTCGCCGCCGGCTGTCCAGAAGGTGGCGGCAAGGTTACAGAGACGTAATCTCTATCAAAGATCGCCCCTGTTCCGCCTGACTGGGCAATCAGTCAGGCCGACTACCACTTGTTCAGGCAGGTCCGATGCTGGGGATCGAGTCGAATCGCGGCCAGAAGCGCGGGGTACGCTGCGCGTACTCACGCCATTGCGTTCCGAAGCGCCGCTCGACTTCACGCTCTTCGGAAAGCGCCAGCCGCGCGTACATCGCGCACAGAATGGGGAACATCGCCAAGGTGAGAAGCGTCGGCCACTGCAAGAGAAAGCCGAACATGATCAGCACAAAGCCTGCGTATTGGGGGTGTCGCATCCTGGCATAGGGACCGGTATTTGCCAGCGTCTCCGCGCGTTGACTCGAATAGAGCACCGTCCACGAAGCCGACAGGAGCCAGAAACCGCCCCCTATGAACACCGCGCTCAGCACGTGAAACGGCCCGAAGTGCGGATTGGTGCTCCAGCCGAACATCACCTCGAGCAGGTGGCCGGCGTCGTGCGACAGAAAGTCGACTCCGGGGAATTTCGAGCCCAGCCAGCCCGACAGCAGATAGATCGTTAGCGGGAATCCATACATTTCGGCGAACAACGCGACCAGGAACCCGGAGAACGCACCGAAGGAGCGCCAATCCCGGCTCGATTGTGGCTTGGCAAAGCTGAAGGCGAAGATGATGAACACCAACGAATTGATGATCGCCAGGGACCAGAGTCCATAGGCCGGTACGTTGTCGTGCGACATGCTCGTTCTCGTTGGCGTGTTCAGTGCTTGTGTGTCGGTTGCTGCGACGAAGAGCGCGTCGAAGCGTCCGAGCCGGAATTAC
>JAAYZF010000108.1 GCA_012514975.1 bacterium | reverse complement strand
TGGCAAAGCACCGTTGATGGCGACTGGGCCGATGCGGCGAACTGGGACCCGAACACAGGCTATCCGAACGATCCGGCTGACACCGCCATCTTCACGAACCTGTTCATGGCGACGAACCAGGCGGTGACGGTGACACTGCCGGCGAACGCGGTGACGGTGGGCGTCCTGCGCGTGCTGTATGCGTCGAACGTCTACGTGCTGACCGGCGGGCGCCTGGTGATGACGAACAGCGCATCGACGAACGCACTCATCTCCACGTCCACACCTGCTCCCAACTGGCCGCGCCCGACGTACCTTACAATCCGCAGCGAGCTGGAGATACTGCAGGACACGGTGATCGCAGCGCCGTCGTACAACCCGCCGGATGGCGTGATGGTCGCCGGGCCGCTGCATGGCAGCGGGACGATCACCCGTGGCTCGACGGGGAGTCCCGGCGGCTACTGCGCGTTTACGAACGCCGCCAGCAGGTTCGATGGCGTGCTGCGCGTGCACGCCGGCTATTCGACCTACGTCTACAACGACGCCATGTCGAACGCCGCTGAAGTCCTCGTCAGCTACAATGCACGCTTCGGCTGCTATGGCGCGGACAGAATCAAGAAGACCACCATCAATACGATCGGCGCGTTCACCTTCCCGGGCGGCAGCGGCGGGAGCTCGTACGGCGAGTGGGTGCTGAACTGCACGGGCGCGACGGTCGAGTGCTATTCAGGTCGCTCGCTCTACGGGCTGCTCCAGGGGACGGGCATTGTGCAGTTCGCGGGCAATTCGCCGGTTTCATTCCTTGGCGGCATCAAGCCGGGGATCGATGGCGTGGGCAGCGTGTCGCTCATCAGGGCAGGCGGCACGCCCGTTCTCGGCTCGACAGCCAGTCGCGCGCAACTGCACATTGACATCGCCGGCCCGGGCGGCGTGCCGGGTGTTGACCACGACTACCTCTTCGTCAAGAATCTGCTCGCGCCGCTCAGCCTGAGCAACATCGTGTTGCACGTCACCGGCAATAGCGGCGCGACGACGAACTGGTTCATGGATGTGCAGGGCACAGGCACGCTGAGCTACGTTGGAACGTTTTTCGATGTCACGAACGCACCTACTATCATTGTCCACATGATCTATGACACCGAGAACCGCCGCATTGGCGTGGTGGCGTTCCCGGAGCCGGCGCTGCTCCTGTCGCTCCTGGCCTGCGCCGTGCCTGCGTTGCGCCGCAAGAGGAATTGACAGGCCGTTCCAATTCGCTGCCTCATCCGCTTCATCATTCCGCACCGGTCTCCATGGAGGCCGGTGCGATCTTTTTCCCGCCGGTGCGCCGCGTGCGTGGAACCGTCGTGCCGCGGCCTTGCATGCGCCATCACGTTTGCGTACAATGTACATGGTATGGTGCATGAATGATGCTGCTGGAAAACTTGTGATCCGGTTCGACCGCGGGACGCTCGTGCTCGAAGGCATGACGCGCGATGCCGCGGCGGCAACGCTCGCCGGCGGTTACTGGACGTGGGACGCGCGCGCGGGTGTGCTGCGCTGCGACGCGCTCCATTACGACGATGCCGTGCGTGCGCTGCATGATGCGGTTCCCTCGCCGGCGGGCGCGGCGGCGCCGTGGCCGGAGGTCATCTGGCCGCGGGTGCAGTTGCCGCCGTTGCGCGAGGACCAGGCGGCCGCGTTGGACGCTTGGATGCGGACGCGGCGCGGCGTGGTCGTCATGCCCACCGGCACGGGCAAGACCGAGGTGGCGTTGCGGATCATGCATGCGCTCTCCGTGCCGACGCTCGTCGTGGCGCCGGTGCGCGATCTGATGTACCAATGGCATCAACGCATCGCCGACCGGCTCGGGTATGACGCGGGCATCATCGGGGACAACATCTTCAACAAGCGGCCCGTGTCGGTGACGACGTACGACAGCGCGTGCATCCACATGCAGGAATTCGGCGGGGAGTTCGCGCTGCTGGTCTTCGATGAATGCCATCACCTGCCCGGCCCGGTTCGCGCCGATGCCGCACGGATGAGCATCGCGCCGTGGCGGCTTGGCCTTACTGCCACGCCCGAGCGCAGCGACGGACGCGAGACCGTTCTCGACGAGCTGATCGGCCCGGTCGTACACCGTTATACCCTTGCCGCCGCGCGCGGCCGCGTGCTGGCCGAGTATGACGTCGTCCGCATTCCCGTCTACCTCGCGCCCGGCGAGCAGGCGCAGTACAACGAGTGCTCGTTCCTGATCCGGCATCACATGGCTGAGCGGCGCAAGGCGGCTCCCGGTTTCACGGCCATCGACCTGCACAAGGAGTCGGGAGCGAGCCCCGAGTCGCGAAAGGTCATCCAGGCACTGCGGATAAAACAATCCATCGAGGATCGCGCGCGGGAGAAACTGCGCGTGCTCGAAGACCTCTTCCGCCTCCATCATGGCACGCGAACGCTCGTGTTCACGGGGACGAACGTCATGGCGCGCGAGGTGTCCGTACGGTTCCTCGTCCCGTGCCTGCTGCACCATTGCAGGAAAAAAGAACGCAAGGACATCCTCGACGGGCTCAGGCAGGGCGTCTACCCGGCGATTGTGGCGAACCAGGTGCTGGATGAAGGCGTGGACATCCCCGAGGCGAAAGTCGCCGTCGTGCTCGGCGGGCTCGCCTCGGTGAAGCAGGCGAAGCAGCGTCTCGGCCGCATTCTTCGCAAGACGGGCGCCGAGCGCGCGATCCTCTATGAAGTGGTGTGCGCGGAAACGCGGGAGGCCATGCGCTCCCGCCAACGCAGACGAAGCGATGCTTACGAAGGAACTCGCCATATTCGACTTTAACGGACTGCGCATCGTGCCCGACCGGCTTGTGCGGAAGCGGCATGCACGATACCTCGAGTACGCCGCGGGCATGTGCGACGCGTACGGCACGGGCATCGGCATGACGCGGCGCGAGCTGCATCTCGCCGTGCACCGCATCTTCGATGCCGAGGCGGACTGCCCTCCGGCGCGCATCGACGCGTTCTGCAAACTGCTGGATGAGGAACGCGTCGCGCGGTATCAGACCGACCGTGCGGGCAAGGCCGCGGCGCTGCGCCAGAAAGTCTGCCGGCTTGCCGCGCCATGCCACCCGCTCGTGGATGAGCGCACGGTGCTGTTCGAGCATGCGGAGAAGGAAACGAAGGAGGAGATCGCCCGGCAGCTTGGCCGCGCGAGCTGGGAGGAGGTCGAGCGCGAGCTGTTTGCCGACGTGTTCGAGTTCAACCGTCTCCTGTCATTCGAGGGCTATGACAGTCCGGAGGCGCTGCTTGCGCGGTACAACGTCGCGCAGGTGCAGGCTGCCCTGTTCAACGCCACGCGCCTTACCGTGCACGCCGGCACTGACTTCCGGCGGATCGTGACGCACGCGAAACTCGCCCGGCTCCTCCACACGATCACCCTGGCGCAGCGAGGCGGCAGGCGCAACGTCTATACCATCGTGCTCGACGGACCTGCCTCGGTGCTCAGGGAGACGCGGCGTTATGGCGCCTCGATGGCAAAGTTCCTCCCCGCGCTCGTCTCGTGCACGGACTGGCGCATGCGCGCCGAGCTGATGATCGGTCGCATCCGCCGGCCCTTCTTCCTCGAGATCTCCTCCGCCGACGGTCTGCACAGCCCCATGCCGCCGCAGGAGGAGTTCGACACTTCCGTCGAGGAACACTTCGCGCGAAAATGGGGGGGCAGAAGGCGGAAAGGGTGGCTCATGCGGCGCGAAGGCGGCATCCTCGAGCACGGCCAGACGGTCATGGTGCCGGACTTCGTCTTCCATCACAAGGATGGGCGCATGGCGTGGCTTGAAATCGTCGGGTTCTGGACGCCCGAGTACCTGCAGGCAAAAGTGGAGAAGCTGAAGCTCTTCAACGAAGAGCCGATCATCGTCGCCGTGGCTGAAGGTGTCGCCCGCGGATTCCACTACGCATCAGACAACGTCATGTTCTACAAAAAGGCGCTGCGGCTCGATGCCGTCCAGGACGCGCTTGAACGTGTCGCGCGCAAATCCGTCGCGGGACACGCAACAGGTTCGTGACCAGGCGCCTATGCCATGACGGCGCCGTCTACAGTGCCGCGCCACGCCGCGGCGCGCGGGTCGCTGCTACGAGCACGAGGATTGCCATGGCAATCGCCGGCTCGGGCACCGGCCGCACGCTCTCGAGCGTCGCGCCGAGCCGTAGCTCGTCGCACGCGAGCGCGCTGCCTGCGCCGCCCCCGATGCACACCTGCGCCGCGCCGTCGAATTGCGCGGGCGCATCGCCCTGCACGGCGCTCGTGCCCGCGGCGCTCGATGCAACAGCCTCCTCGGAATGCCACGAATTCGGGTCGACCCACACACTCATCGAGTCTCCGCCGGCGTTGGCGCTCCAGGCAATGCGGCCAATAGCGAGATGCGTCGCGCCGCCCGCGATGCCCCCGGCGCCCGAGGCGGCGCGCGTTGCGCCGAGAGCGGCAAAGAGCGTGCCGCCGCCCGTGCCGGCGAGATCGACACCCACGCCGCTTCCCGCCGCGCCATCCGAGAACCAGCGGATCGAGTGGCCGGGCGATGGTGACTGGAAGAGGAAGGAGAACCAGTTGGTCGCGCCGTCCGCGCCGCTGCCCGCGCCGTTGAACGTCCGCGAGGCGTTGCTGACGACCTGCATGGCGGCGCCGCAGGCGTCCCAGCCGGGGAACGCGAGGCCGTTCGTGAACACATCCATCGCGCCCGCGCGCCACGTGCTCGACCAGCCCGCGCCGCCGCCGCTGCCATTGATGCCCGCGCCCGGCGCGGCGGACGAGCAGCTTTCATCCGCAATGCGCGCGCGGGCCTGCGCGTTCGTGCCCGCGAAACAGATGATGCTGCCGTCGTGCAGGCAGACGATGATGCGCCCGTAGCGGTCGACGCACATGCCTTCACGCATCGGCGGCGAGGGGAGCGCGATGTCCCAGACGATCGCGCCGTCCGCAAGGTCATACGCGCGGAGCCTGCCGCCGAACTCGGAGAGCTGGCCGTAGAAGAGCTTGTTCGTCACGACTGCCGCGACGACCAGGTTGTCGCACAGGGCGAGCGCGTACACGTTTGTCACCGGCGCGCGCCAGACGCGCTGCGGCAGGGGATTTGACGCGGGCGGCGTGAACACGATGTCCCAGTTGACTGTGTGCTTGACGATCAGGTCGCGGTAGTAATCGAGCATGACGGGCGTGCTCCAGCACTCGATGGCATCCGCGCCGCCGATCGTCGGTATGATCATCCGTTCATCCGTCCACGCAGGCATGGCAATGGAGGGGATGCTGACGCCATACTTGCGCGGCGCGCCGTTGACGACCTCGGTGATGCCCATGCTGAACTTGCCGCCCCGCTCGGTGTTGTCCGCATAGGTTTCAGGGCCGCCCCAGATGATGAAGCTGTTGCTGACGACGCCAATGTTGCGACCGCGCAGGCTGTTGGGCGAGACGTCCGTCAGTTTCACGCCCGTGCCCTGGGTGAATGCCAGGCCGCCAAGGCCGGCCTGATAGGCGCGCACCCAGATCGTGCTGTTCACGCTCGTGATATACCCGGCAGGCACGCGCGTCGAGTCGCCGTACGTGTCCGAGCCTGTGTCATGGCGCGGCCCGGTCGCGTCATTCTGCCAGATCAGCGCGCCCGTTGCCGCGTCGAGCGCGAAGACGTACGAGCCTGGCTGCGCGGGGAGGCCGGCGGCTGCGTAGACAATTCCATTGTCGAAGTGTATGCCGCTGTTGACAGGCCATGAGCTCTGGAGGTAGCCATAGACCATGAGCTTCCGTTCCTCGGGCGCCGGGCGGTAGCGCCAGAGAAGGCGGCCGGTGGCCGCTTCAAGCGCATACACCCATCCGTCGGCCGAGCCAACGAACAGGCGGTTCATGGCGAACGTCGGCGCGGCGAGCACGGCGCCGCCGGCGCGGTACCGCCAGCGTTCCGCCCCCGTTGCCGTCTCGATGCACTGGATGACGCCGTCGGAGCCCGCGACGAACACGAGATCGCCGACAGCCAGCGGCGGCGTCAGGCAGTTCTGCATGTTCTTCGTGTAAAGCGAGACGGTGAACGGCTCGGTGGGGAAGCGTGCCGGGATGCGCCATGTGTTCGAGACGGCGACAGGGACGGCGACGGGCGTCGCGCCGCCGTGGCCCGCCGTGGCGCGGTAGGTCGGCCAGTCAAGGCCGTCCGATGCAAGCCCGAGCGGCGGAGCGCCGCCCGCGGTCTCGAGCAGGCCTGATTGCGATGGATACGCCCGGCCGGCGCACAGCGCGACCGAGCCGCGCATGTGCGCGCAGGTGCAGCTCTTCGTCATGGCAACGTAGCGGCCGCAGGCGATGATGCCGCCGAGCGAGCATTCGTTCTTGACCGAGTACATGGACTGGTTGGCAAAGACGATGCTGCGCATGCGGGCAAAGTCGTACTCGGGCCCGCCAATCTGGTCCATGAGGTAATGACGGTTCGCGGTGAGAACGCCGCATCCGCTGCCGACGCCGCCCGGGCTCGATAGTTGCGCGCCGGTGAGCGGATTGATGAATCCGCCGTTGACGACGCTGTTGACGAACAGTTTGTCGTTGGTGCACGAGATGAAGTTGAACACGCGGCCGCCATTGCGCGCGCGCGACCAAAGCAGCCTGCCGTCCGCGCTCGAGAACACGGCGAAGTTGCTGCCCTCGGGCTTGCCGAAGCAGACGATCTCGGGCGTGCAGAGCATGCTGTAGCGCTCCTCGAGCCCCGCGGCGGCCGACGGGCCCCACCACGCGGCCGACGTGGCCCCGAACTTGCTGTCCATGACGGCCATGGCGGCGGGGTCGGCATTGGTCCAGATCACCCCGCCCGTCATCACGTCGCGGCAGACGACGCGGGCGGCCGGGGCATGATAGATGATGCGGCCCGCCGAGACGCCGACGGTGCGTGAATCGATGCGGGCGCCCTCGTCCACGCGCCATTTCTCGGCGCGCGCGGCGAGATCGTGCGCGACGAGGAGCGTGCCGTAGCCGAGGTCCATGCTGTCGCGTTTCGGGAACATTGCATTGCGGCTGCCCAGCCACCCGCTGTCCACAATGTCCATCGGGCCGATGAGCATGACGAGCAGGTTGCTCGCGACCGTCATCCACTTTCCCTGCCCGGTGACGTTGGTAAAGGTGATACGGTCGACTTCCGCGCCGCTGGCGGCATCGAGGACGAGGGCGTGCGCCTGCTGCATGAGATACACGCGGCCGCCGTCAACGCAGGCGTTCAGGTGGCGTTGCGCCCAGGTGTTGGTGTCGAGCGCGCGTTCCCACAGGAGCGAGCCGTTGTAGACGTTGTATGCGCGGTACGTGTAGTCGTTGTTCGGGCCGAAGGCGAGATACAGCCGCCCATTGGCAATGATGCGGCCGCCGATGTTGCGCCAGAGCAGGTGATAGGGCTTGCCCAGCCAGGCCACGGCAGACGGGAAGGAGAACGCGCCGTCCCCCGACACCGGGTTGTTGTCAGGGCCGTGAAAGGGGTGTGTCCAGTCTTCCGCGCCGGCGAGAGGCGCGCGGGCGATGACGGCCCACAGGCCGTCGGCGTTCTCGACCACATGGCTGCCCGGGCCGCCCCATTGCAGAGCCCATGCCTCGAATGATTCACGCGTCAGCGTGCCCGCGGCGCCCGTCGCTCTGCCGATCACCGCCCTGCCGACGCACGGCGCAAGCACGCGCATGATCTCGCCCGTGGCAAGCCCGGCCAGGCCGTCGTCCGTCACGTCAGTGAGGAACAGCGCGTCAAGGCTGTCCGATGCATAGGGGAGGACGTCAAGCGTTCCCTTCTCGATGTAAAGCGTGCGGCCCAGCACGGACGGCGAGCCCGAGTGGTCACGCATGAAGGCTACTGATGCCGCGTCGGCGTTCATCACATGGACGACGAGGCTGGTGTTCGTTGCAACGGCCATGGGCACCGAGCCGTCGGTGCAGCGCGGGAAGGCGCACACACCGTTCGCCCCCGTGCCGGCGAGCGCGAGGAGCGTCTGCGCAACGTCGGCGCGGCCGTGCGTGCAGAGGAGGATCAATGCAAGACAGGAAGCGAACAAAGGCGTGCGGCTGCGCGGTGTGCGTCTGTATGAGGTCATGTTCCATATAGTGTAGCATTGACCCAAGGCGTTGTCAACGAAAGTGTGGTACCTGTTGCAGGTTTTTAGAAATGACATACTTTACGTTTAATAGAACTGACATGGTTTGCCACTCTTCGCGCGAGGGCGCTGAGAGAGCGGAGCGAGCGAAGCGCCCTCGCGCGGCGTATCCGTCTGGCAAAACGTGTTCATTGTATGGTATACTACCCGCCAAAGGAGACTCGCACACATGAGCACGAACACACATGCCACACCTGCCTGCCGCATTGACTGGCCGCGCACACCGGCTGACCTCGTCGCGCTGCAATGCCGGCGTCCGCGGCGCGGCGCCTGTCTCGTTCCCCGCTGGCCATACGGCTTTCCCGAGAGTTTCTTCCGCCTCACCCTGTCATTCGCCGATGCAGACAGCATGGTCAGCAACGCGCGCGCTTTGGTGCAGGAGTCTTCCCCGCTGTTCTGGGATGGCGGGACGCCCGCGCAGGTTCTCCTGTGGGCTGACTGTGGCGATGCGAGATGGAGCCTTTCACTGACGCGCTGGGGCGCGCTTCGCTGGGAATGCAGCCGCGCCACGATGAAACGGCCTGTGGCGCTCGAGTGCCGCACGCCGCTGTCGTGCTTCGTCACACCGCCCAAGCCGTTCTGCGTTGGCGTGACTCTTGCGCGCTCGCGCCGCGACGGCAAGACCACGGTGCGTCTGCTGGCAGGGGAGCCGGGCGCGCCGCTCGCCGTGATCGCGCGGGAAGAACATGCGCTTCCCGCCGGCGTCGAGCATCCTGCATCGCTGCTGGCGGGGCAGGGCCCGCGCCGCTACCGCCCGATGGACGCGCGCCCACTCGAGCTCCTCGCCGCGGGTACGGAGCTTCACCAGATTTACCAGGGGCAGTGGCAGGGAAACACCGGCGTCTCCGCCCCCCGCGCCAACCAAAGCGCGCTTGCCTGCCGCGTGGATTCCCGCACGGTCCTCGCTTATCCGTCGCCCTCGCTTGCGGGGACAAGGGGCAACTACTGGCATCACTTCGCCGTTACAGACCCGCGCATACGCGTCGTGCGGCTTCCCGTGTTCAACGAGATGAGCACGCGCTTCTTCTGGAGCGCCGATCATGTGCGGTGGTCGGCGCTGCGCTGCCGCGTCGTTCCGTATGGCGGCGCCGATGCGCGGTGCGCCGAGGTGGCGCTCCCACGGCGCAGAGGCGTCATCCACATCGCCAATGCGCCCGTATACGACGAAGCGCGGAGAGACACTGACCTCGTTGCGGCCGAACGAGCCGGCGCGATCGTCCAGACCGCTGCCATCAGCCGCGGCGGCCTGCCAGTCCATGTGGTCGAGCTTACCAACCGGGCGGTTCCATTGAAGGGCAAAGTGGGCGTCGTGCTCCTCTGCGGCCAGCATTCGCCGCTCGAGCAGATGACCGGATTTCTCGGGCTGCCGCTGATCACGGAGATGGCGCGGCTGAACGCCGCTCCGGGCCCTGCGCATGGAATACTCGACCGCCTCGCGGTGTACTGGATTCCCATTTTCAACGTTGACTGCTCGCGCCGCGGCCTGCCGGGCAACACCCTCGATGGCGCAAATCCCAACCGCCACTGGTTCAAGGGAAAAGGACCCGAGCAAACCGGCGTCGAACGCTTCTTCCTCGAACGCCGGCGCGAAGGGCTGCGCTTCGGGCTCATGATCGACGGGCACGGCGGCGGCGTCTGGCGCAATCACACCATCCTGTCCGATTACCATCTGCCGCACACACAGGTCGAGAAGGCCGCGGGGTTTGGCCGGGCGCGGAAGCCGCTGCCGTTCTCGCCCGCCGACGCTCTGAAGCACGGGTGGTTCTCCGTGCTGTTGCGCCATGCCGGCCTGCGCGAGGTGTGGGAGAACGGTGTGGCGACGCCCTCTGTGTGCCGCGCGCCCGAATGGTTCCAGAAGACGTTCGGCTGCCCGGCGATCACGGTCGAGTGTTCCGTCGTCTCGCAGTTCGATGCTGCCAGGCAGCGCACGGCCGGCTTCGCGCTCGAGCCGTACAGGGCTCTTGGCGGCTGCCTTGCCAGGGCGTTTGCCGCCAGCATGTCCCTGCTCGCGAAGGGCGCCCGTTGCGCTCCCCAAAGTTGACAAGCCGCCGCGAATTCGGGATACTAGAGCGTATCGTATGGATGCATTGCGCACCGCCAGCCGTAGCACGTTGCGACGGACTGACGCACGCCGCGCTTCCGCCAACCGCATCACTGGAGTGTGATTCATGAAGACCATTGTTCAGTGCCGCTGGAGTGTGCTCATTGCCGTTGCAGCGACCGTGGCGCTCTGCGCGCCGCTGGCGGCTGAAGATGCTGAAGAGGCATGGCCGTACGAGATCGACACGCCGCAGGGGCGGATCGTCGTGTACCAGCCGCAGCTCGATTCGTTCAAGGAGAACGATGTCGAGGCCCGCGCAGCCGTCTCCGTCGCCCTGCCAGGCCAGGCCGCGCCGGCATTCGGCGCCGTGTGGATCAAGGCGGAAATCGCGACTGACCGCGACACGCGCATGGCGAGCATCGAGAACATCCGGATCACGGAGATGAAATTCCCGAGCGCGAGCGACGAGCAGAAGCAGCAGCTCTCGACCGCCATCGCCGAGGGGCTGGCGAAACGCTCGCTCGTCATGTCGCAGGACCGGCTGCTTGCCCTTCTGGGCGCGGCGGAGAAGGACATTGCTGACGCGGGCGAGCTCGCCACCACGCCGCCCACGATCATCATCAGCACCAATCCCGCCGTGCTCGTCACGATTGATGGCGACCCCAAGCTGAAGCAGGTACCAGGCACGGACCTCATGCAGGTGGTCAACACGCCGTTCGCCGTCGTGCTTGACGTCAAGGGCGCGCAGTACTACCTGCGCGGCGGCGCCCTGTGGTTCGCCGCAAAGAGCGCGTTGGGCCCCTGGGTGCACGTGCCGGACGCCCCCGCGGCTGTTGCCGCGCTCGTCACCAACGCGCCCGACGCCGCCGAGTCATCGGCCGACAACGCGCCCGTGCCGGAGATCATCGTCTCGACCGTGCCTGCCGAGCTGATCGTCATTGACGGAGACCCGGAGTACTCGACGATCCGCGGCACCAGCCTGCTCTATGTCGAGAACACCGAGAGCGACTTCATCCTCGATATCAACAGCCAGATGGTCTATGTGCTGCTCGCCGGCCGCTGGTACGCGGCGCACGAACCGAGCGGCCCGTGGGCGTACGTCCCCGCGGACAAGCTGCCCGAGGATTTCGCACGAATACCTCCCGACTCGGCGCGCGCTTCGGTGCTCGCCAATGTGCACGGCACGGACGAAGCGCGCGATGCCGTACTCGATAACACCATCCCCCAGACCGCCGCCATCCCCCGCGGAGAGACCAACCTCCCCGTCGTGTTCGACGGCGAACCCAAGTTCGAGCAGATCGAGAACACGGAAATGGCCTATGCCGTCAATACGCCCACGCCGGTCATCAAGGTCGAGAACAGATACTATAGCTGCCTCGACGGCGTCTGGTATGTCGCCGACCGCCTGCTGACCACCGTCGATCGGACGGTCGCCGGAGTGCTCAACACCGCCCTCGGCACCGTGTGGAGCGTCTGCGCAGCCGTGCCGCCCGCCGTCTACACCATTCCACCAAGCTGCCCCATCTATCCCGTGCGGTACTGCTATGTGTACGATGTGACACC
>JAAYZF010000012.1 GCA_012514975.1 bacterium | reverse complement strand
GCGCTGCTCGGGTATGCGACGGAACGCCCGGCGGCGCGCCAGCACGTTCTCCCACAACTCGCGCACGCCGCGCGCATCGGGATACCAGCATCCCAGCCCGATGACGGCGATGGCGCACGGCTTTGTTCCCGTCCTTTCCATGGCAGTGAGCATTCCGCTCGGAGCATTATGCACGAGTGCCGCATGCCGGGGCACACGGCTGAGGAACGAGCATGAACAGGCAGAGAAACCACCTCACTCCTGTCAACAAAGTATAGGGAAACGCCCGGCGTTTGTCAACGCCGCAAGGCGGGAGTCACAGTCCCCTGTGACGATGTGTTGTCGGCAGTGGGATCGCCGCAAGGCGGGACTTGCAGCACTGCCTCCCACATTGTCCCGGCGCCCGCCGTTCTACCGCCTCGAATGCAGCGCGCGGTACCGCGTCGGGCTCGCGCCCATCACACGCTTGAACGCGGTGCTGAAATAGTACGGATCGACGTAGCCTGCCCGCGCGGCAATGGCGTTGACCGGCAGGGTCGAGTTCATGAGCAGGAGTTTCGCGTGGTCGATGCGCGCGCGTTCGAGCCAGTGATGCGCACTGGCGCCGAGGTGGCGCCTGAAGAGCCTGTTGAGGTGGACGACCGAGCAGCCCGCCGCGCGCGCAAGGTCGGCGACCTTCCACGGCTGGTCGAACGCGCGGCGGACGCGCCACATGGCCGCTTCGAGCCGTTCGGGCATTGCGGCGCGGCGGCGCGCGCGGCGCGCGGCGCGGGCGACGATGATCAGCAGCTCGTACGCCCATGCCGAGCAGAGGTACTTGATGTCGTCGCGGTCGCTCCGCACGGTTTCCTTCATGCGGTCGAGGAGCGCCTTCGCCGCGTCCGCGTCGCGGGCGGGGAGGCGGAGCAGGGCCACGCGGTCAAGGCCGAAACGCCGCAGCGCGCCCGTCGAGTGCGGGTAGAGCACGAGGAACATCCTGCTGAACGTCTCCGGCCCGTCCGCCACGCAACGGTAGCGCGCGAAGGGCGGCACGACGTACATGTCGCCTTCGCGCACCGCCATGCGCACGCCGTTCACCGAGAGCGACGCGGCGCCCGCGACGACGAAATGGAGCGAGTAGTTGTCAGGCCTTGTCTGCTCGGTGCCGTCGCCGGAGCGCCAGTGCGAGACGCCGAAGTAGTCGATGTCGACGGGAAGCAGCTCGTCCGGGACGTTCGACACCGTGAGCCAGCCCTCGCGCGCGTCAAGGCGGTGGCGCGAGTCGGCGCCGCAGAACATGCGGATGAACGGTGTGCGCGGCGGCGCCTTGGCGCTGCGCGCGGGGAAGAGGATGACGGATGGGACTTCGCGCCGCGGCATTTCCCCATTATACCAGAATATGTTTCAAAATCAAAGGTCATCCCCCAAAAAGCTGGAAAGAAACGTATCAAAGTGTTTGTTTTCCGTATGGACTCGCCCACGCCTTCCGCGGTATACTGTTCGCAGAATCGGACGCAGGCCCCGCCCGTCCGCTTTGAACAACATCATCGAGGACCACTATGAGACTGCATCTTCCCGTCTGCCTCTTCGCCGCCGCCTCGCTCTCCGCCGCCGCGGCGCCCACCAGCGTCACATGCCGCATCGTCGACTATGGATGCGACATGGGCGACGGGTACTACCGCGGCATGAGCCAGACCAGCCAGACCAATGTCCAGTATGACGTCGACGGCGATGGCATCACATCGGACGACTCGATCGGCTTCTGGGCCTTCTCGCTCACCAACCCGCTGAACCCGCCGGGGCTCGAATTCGATCTCGATGCGCCGAGCGCGCGGTTCTACGGCGGCATGACGATCATGTTCTCGAACCGTACGGGCGCGGCGTTCACCGAGGGAATGCTGAACAAGAACCATGAGCTGCGCGACGACTGCAATTTCATGTG
The DNA here is from genome assembly GCA_012514975.1 of bacterium. Classification (GTDB taxonomy): domain Bacteria; phylum Auribacterota; class UBA3054; order UBA3054; family JAAYZF01; genus JAAYZF01. Next base: position 1,239 of record JAAYZF010000012.1, on the reverse strand, counting down.
CACACCGGGCGCCCCGCTGCCCAACTGGCGCGCCTACGGCCTCTGGGTATGGCTCAAGCAGGACTTCATGAACGGCGGCGAATCCAATGCCGTCTCGTTTGGCCCGGATAGCATGATCGTGCCGCACGTCTCGAGGTTCTACCGCGGCATCACCGACGGCCGCTGGGTCGCCCGCGACAACGACCAGTTCTACATCTCCCAGGCCACGTTCGAGCAGTACTCGACGAACATCGGCCGCGCAAGCGGCACGCACACGTCCTACATTCTCTACCCCACGCAGACCCTCTGGGCCGTGTACAACCCGGCCGAGCCGTGCTGGGTCGCCTTTGACGCCGCCACGGCTTCGTTTGCGCCGCACACGTTCACCAATGTCACCGCCGTCGGCTTCTATCTCGGCAGGCACAGGTTCTCCACTTCTTCGCTCGAACTCAAATGGCATTCGTTCGAGTGCCATGCAACCGTCACGCGCGGGGAATCGCCTGCGTACCACATCCCGATGAGCTCCGTTCCCGCGGGCAGCATCGGCGGGCAGCCCGTCCCGCAGGTTTTCATTGCCGCGACCGAGGCGCCCTATGCGCTCTGGAAACGCGTCTGGAAACAGTTCACCAGCAACCAGCGCCCCATGGACCTGCAGAAACCGGGCTACTCGTTCGACAAGGACGGCGACATGGGCAGCATGGACTATGGCAGCGAGGGCCATGGGCCGTTCGAACCGGCGACGGACATGACGTGGCTCGATGCGGTTGCCTGGTGCAACGCGCTTTCCGAGCTCGAGGGGCTGACGCCGTGTTACTGCGCCGATCCGGCGCTCTCAACCGTTTTCCGTCGCGTGAAGGAGCGCGAGCAGATCGCGCTGTTCAACACCATGCCGAACGTCTACGTCAACTGGAATGCCAATGGCTTCCGCCTGCCAACGCCGCTCGAGTGGCAGAATGCCGCGGGCGCTGATCATACGTCCTATAGGACCTATACGACCTATAGGACCTATAATGGAGGAAAGACCCAGCCCGTCGGCTCCGGCGCCACAAACGCGTTCGGCCTGTTCAACATGGGCGACAACGTATGGGAGTACACGTGGGACACCGGAACGAATTTCTTCGATCCGGCGATCCACACGAACCGCATCGTTCTCGGCGGCAGCTTCCAGGGCAGCGCTGCGCCCGCCGTGGCGGCAAACGGCGTGGGCGAATGGCCTGCCGAGGGGCATTACGCGATCGGTCTCCGCCCCGTTCGCTCGTC
>JAAYZF010000107.1 GCA_012514975.1 bacterium | reverse complement strand
TTGACCTTCTCGTGTGTGTCGCATCTGGACAGGGGGACGGATTCTGGGTTGTCTCCTCTCATCCCTTCTGCTATAATCTCCTCGGATGCCTTGTGTAGCATTCCTCGCAACTTTTCCGGTAGAGCCTAACCGAAGCGGCTCGTTCGCATGGCCCGTCAGCGGCGCCCCTTGTGCCTGCGCGGGAAAATGCTATAATGCATAAGCAGAATGGCGTGCTGCCGTCATCGCGCTGCATTGCATGCCGGCCACGCTGCCAATCGCCGTTCTGGAGACATGGATGAGAACGAAAATGGCATATTGTGGTTGCATGGCTGCCGCCGCGGTGGCGATGCTGGTGTTGGGCGCATGCAGCGCGTTTGACGGGCAGTCACGCAGCACGCCGCCGCCCGAGCGTGGCTTTGCGCTCGACATGCCGCCGGGAACACGCGTGGCTGCGGCGCCTGGAGCGACGCTGCCCGACGCGGTCCCCGCCGACCTGCCCGAGATCATTCCGCCGCCCGCGCCGCCTGCCCCGGCAGTGGAAGCGCCGCCCGCGGACGAGCCGTTTGTGACGGCGCCCGCGGACGCGACGCAGCCCGGAGGCGCCTATGCCGGCGAAGCACCTCCCGCATGGACCCAGGCTGCCGAAACACCGGCCGCCGCACCACAGCCTGCGCCGGCGCCATCATCAGGGAACCCGTTCACTGAACGGTTGAAGAACGAGCTCGCCAAGATGAAGTCCGCATTCTCGCTCAAACCGGTGGCGGGTACCATGTTTTCACCCGGCACCCAGCAGCCGGAACAGCAGCCCATGCAGCAGCAGCCCATGCAGCAGCAGCCCGCACAGCAGTACGCGCAGCAACCGGCTCAGCAGCAGGTCTGGCAGTACCAGCAGCCCGCACAACAGTATGCGCAGCAGCCCGCACAGCAGTATGCGCAGCAGCCCGCACAACAGTATGCGCGACAGCCCGCACAGCAGTATGCGCAACAGCCCGCACAGCAGTATGCGCAGCAGCCCGCGCAGCAGTATGCGCAGCAACCCGCGCAGCAGTATGCGCAGCAGCCCGCACAGCAGTACGCGCAACAGCCCGCACAGCAGTACGCGCAGCAACCCGCGCAGCAGTATGCGCAGCAGCCCGCACAGCAGTACGCGCAGCAGCCCGCACAACAATACGCGCAGCAACCGGCCCAGCAGCAAACGCAGCGGGCGGCTCCCGTGGAAGCCGTGTGGCAACCTGTCGCGCCCGAGGCAGCAAATGCGCCAATGCAGCCGGCGCAACAAACGGTGGCGATGCCCGCGGCGTCCGGGCCGGCGATGGCGATCAACCGGATCACTGCGGTGAAGCGCGAGGGTGACGCACCAGCGCAGCAGCCTTCAGCCGCTGTGATCACACCGTCGCATGCGCCGGCAGATGGCCTGGGCGACGCGGCGTTGCGCAACGCGAGCTACAACATCGAGACGCCGGTCGCGCGCCGTGTGACCTTGACGGACGGCGTGACGGCCGTGATTGACGGCGCGACGCGCATGTCAGTCAAGCTTGGTTCATCCCATGCGGCAGGGGATCTGGACAACGATGGCACGATTGACGACGCGGTGGTGCTTATCAGCCATGCGGGCGGCGCTGAGACGTATTTCACCCTCGCCGCGGTGCGCAACGCCGGCGGCGCGCCCGAGCATGTCGCCTCCGCATATCTGGGCAACAACATTCGCATGGATTATCTCGGCATTGATGGCGGCACGATTTCGGTCCAATTCAAGAGACACGCGCCGGACGACCCGCCGTGCTGCCCGTCGCTCGAGGACAGGCGGCATTACCGGCTGCAGGGGAGCCAGCTTGTGCAGGCCATCCGATAGCGTGCCGCAACCACGGGGACATGATGTATCGCAAGCCGTCTGAAGCAGGCGGGGACGAACCGCGGATGAACTACTTGTTCGGGCCGGTTGCATCGCGGCGGCTTGGCCGCTCGCTTGGCGTCGACGTGCTCGAGTTCAAGACGTGCACGCTTGACTGCATCTACTGCGAGCTTGGGCGCACGCCGTCGCCGACGACCGCGCGGCGCGAGTATGCGCCGGTCGAGGCAGTGCTGGCGGAGGTGCGCGCATGGTACGCGGCGGGCGGCGCCGCCGAGGTGATCACGCTTGCCGGCTCGGGCGAGCCGACGCTGCACAGCCGGTTCGGCGAGATCATCAGGGGGATCAAGGAGGCGGGGCCGCTGCCGGTATGCCTGCTGACCAACGGCACCCTGTTCGGCATGCCCGAGGTGCGCCGCGACGCCGCGCTGGCCGACATGGTGGTCCCGTCGCTTGATGCGCCGAGCCGCGCGGTGTTCGAGAAGATCAACCGCCCGGAAGCAGGGCTTGACTATGACGCGTACGTCGACGGCCTGCGCGCCTTCGCACGCGAGTACCGCGGGCGGCTCTGGCTCGAGGTGTTCATCGTGCCGGGCGTCAACGACGACGAACCAACCGTGCGGCGGCTGGCGGCACTCGCCTCGTCTCTCCATCCCGAGAAAATCCAGCTCAACACGGCAGTGCGCCCCGCGGCGGAATCGTTCGTCCAGCCTGTGCAGCCGGAGCGGCTCGAGGCGTTCGCCGCGCTGTTCACTCCGCGCGCCGATGTGCCCGGGTCGTTCAACCGGCCGTTCGGCGCCGACCTGCCCGTGCAGGCGGAGAGCATCGTCGCCCTTGTCCGCCGGCGTCCGTGCACGCTCGATGACATTGCGCAGGGCCTTGCGTTCAATCCCGCCGATGCGGCGCGCATGGTGGCGGAGCTGTGCCATGCGGGGTGTGTCACCACGGAGACGCGGGACGGGGAGACGTACTATCGCGCGGCGGGGTGAGGCGCTTTACATTGCGTGCTGGCTCTGGTATAATGACTGAATGGAGTGACGCCGCCGGCACGAGGCGGCGCCTGTAATTGACAGTGTTACGCCATGGAGCACACGACACAGAACCACGACCGCATCGAGGTTGCTGACACGCCGTCGACCGCGTACGTGCGGATACATGGCAGGGCGACGTTCAAGACGGCTCCGGATTTCCGCGATTTCGCGCTGCATGAAGTCGAGCTGCGGCGCCACGGCATCCTGGTCGACCTGGGCGACTGCGAGAGCCTTGACAGCACGTTTGTCGGCGTGCTGACGAGCCTGACGCTGCGGATGAAGCGCACGGGCGCGGGCGTCCTGAAGCTGTTCAACATGAACGACCACCTGTTCGAAATCCTGCGCACGCTGGGCCTGCTGTCCGTGCTTGACGTGGCCAGCGGCCCGCTCATCCCCTCGGCGGCCTACTCCCAGCTCGTGACGGGCCAGCACGACAAGGTGGATATCGCGCACCTGATGCTCGACGCGCATGAGACGCTCGCTTCGCTCAGCGACCGCAACGCCGTGCAGTTCAAGGACGTCGTCAGATACCTTCGCGACCGGCTGCAGAGCGAGTAGGCCGCCCGCGCCGACGCGTTTTGACGGATGAGACGCCGTGACCGTATTCGACCATTTTCTCGAGAAAGTCGTTGTCGGCGCCGAGATGACGGCGTGGGTGCTCACGACCGTCATCCTGGGCTATGTGGCGGCGAAATACCGGCACAAGTACCACGCGAAGAAGAAGCGGTACCGCCAGCTCGCGTTCACGCGCAACTGCGTCTTCAACCTGCTGGGCAAGGCGTCCGAGTCGCTCCAGGACAATCTTGACCTTGCGGCGTTCCTGCAATTCTTCACCGACTACACCTGCCACAGCGTGCTGGCGCAGAGCGCCGCGTTCTTCCGCTATGACAAGGCGAACAGGACGGTGCAGGCCGCGGCCGTGCTGGGCGTCTTCCCCACCGTGCTCGATGCGGGCTCCCAGACGTCCGGCAATCTCAACTCGCCCGCGCGCATCCAGCAGTACCTGCGCAACAACCAGTTTCATCTCGTGGACACGCCGTTCGGCGAGGCGGTGAGCCAGCAGCGCACAGTCGTCTTTGACGAGGACCGCGTGGCCGAGCGCGTCAAGAACACCGTCAGCGACTGCTGGGGAATGATCATCGCGCCCGTCTCCGTCAGCCGTGCAGTCTACGGCCTCCTCGTCATCGCCAACAAGGTCGACCGCACGCGGTTCACCCAGGAGGACGTGCTCATGGCGACGAACCTGGCGGAGATGGCCGGCATCGTCATCAGCCACATTCTCTCGTTCCAGGAAATGGAGGACAAGCGGTCGATCGACCAGCAGCTCAAGATGGCCGAGATCATACAGGAGCATCTGCTGCCGCAGAAGCTCCCCGCGGACGAGCGGTTCGAGTTCGCCGTGCATTACCAGCCGGCGTACCGGCTTGGCGGGGACTACTATGATTTCATCGAGCTCGACGAGAACCGGCTGGGCGTGCTGGTGGCCGACGTCTCGGGCAAGGGCATCCCGGCGGGGCTGGTGATGGCCACGACGCGCTCCGCGTGCTCGATCCTCTCGCGCGGCGAACACTCGCCGTCCGCCGTCCTCCGCAAGCTCAACGAGCACCTGCTTCAGTTGATACCGGAAGAGATGTTCATCAGCATGACGTACGGCATTCTTGACCGGCGGACGGGGGCGTTCGTCTGCGCGCGCGCCGGGCACGAACCCGTCATCTTCTGCAAGTACGGCGAGGAGCCCTCGTGCGCCTACAGCACCACGCGCGGCATGGTGCTGGGCATGATGGACGATGCGACGTTCACGCCGACGCTCCAGGACGAGACCTACCACATCGAGCCGGGCACGATGCTCCTGCTCTACACGGACGGCGTGAGCGAGGCGCGGAACAAGGAGAACGAGGAGTTTGGCCGCCAGCGCCTCTGCCAGACGCTGCAGACCGTCGCAAAAATGACGGCGCAGAACGCCATGGACTCGCTCGTCAACCGGCTCCAGCGCTTCTCCGAGGGGCAGCCGCCCTACGACGACATCACCATGGTGATGATCAAGGCAAAGGCCCACGGCATGTGACGCCAGGCCATGGCGCGCGCGGAACGCCGACGCGCCGCGCCCGCCCCGTGCAAGAAACGGCGTGAAACCGCGTACCCGTCGTGAACAACACCCGTGGAGGGCCCATGTTGTCACGCACGCATTCGTTCACGCCCGTCGGCATCGATGCCCAGGCGGTCGAGGTGGAGGTCGATCTCCGCTCCGGCGGCCAGGAATCGTTCACCATCATCGTCGGCCTGCCTGACGCGGCGGTGAAGGAGAGCAAGGAGCGGCTGTTCTCGGCGATCACCAACGCGGGATACGCGTTCCCGAGACTGCGCACGCTGATCAATCTCGCCCCCGCGGACATAAAGAAGCAGGGGCCCGTGTTCGACCTGCCCATGGCCGTCGGCATCCTCGCCGCGCTGGGCCAGGTGCCGCCGCCGGCGGATCATTCGCATGCGTTCATCGGCGAGCTTGCGCTTGACGGCTCGGTGCGGCCGGTGAAAGGGGCGCTTGCCGCCGCCCTCGCCTCGCGCGACGCGGGCTTCAGGAAGCTTGTCGTCCCGCGTGAAAACGCGGACGAGGCGGCGCTCGTGCCGGGCATTGAGGTGCATCCCGTCGGCTCGCTCGCGGAAGCGGCGCATCTGCTCCAGGCGCCTGCGCTGTTCGACCCGCACGAGATCGACCGCGACGCGCTCTTTGTCCGTGCGCGGAATTACGACGTTGACTTCGTCGACGTGCGCGGCCAGGAACACGCCAAGCGCGCCATCGAGGTCGCCGTCGCCGGCGGGCATAATGTGCTCATGGTCGGCCCGCCCGGCGCGGGCAAGACGATGCTCGCGCGGCGCGTGCCGACGATCATGCCGGAGATGACGCTCGAGGAGGCGGTCGAGACGACCAAGATACATTCCGTGCGCGGGCTGCTCGGGCCCGACCAGCCGCTGATCGCCACGCGGCCGTTCCGCGCGCCGCATCACACGATCTCGGATGCCGGGCTGATCGGCGGCGGCATGCTGATCGAGCCGGGCGAGGTGTCTCTGAGCCACAACGGCGTGCTCTTCCTCGACGAGTTCCCCGAGTTCACGCGCCGGGCGCTCGAAGTGCTCCGCCAGCCGCTCGAAGACGGCAAGGTCACCATCTCGCGCGCATCAGGCACGCTGACGTTCCCCGCGCGGTTCATGCTCATCGCCGCGATGAACCCGTGCCCGTGCGGCTACCTTGGCCATCCGACGAAGCGCTGCTCGTGCTTCCCGCAGCAGGTGGTGCGCTACCGCACGAAAGTCAGCGGCCCGCTGCTCGACCGGATCGACCTGCATATCGAGATGCCCGCGGTCGAGTACCGCGACCTGGCGGCCCGGCCTGCCGGCGAAGGCTCGGCGGCGCTGCGCGCACGCTGCCAGCAGGCGCGGCAGCGCCAGCTCAGCCGCTTCGCCGGCACGAAGACAAGGTGCAATGCGCATATGACAAGCGCCGCGCTCAACGAGTTCTGCGCCCTGGACGAAAGCGCGCGCGACGTGCTCAAAATGGCGATCACCGATCTCGGCTTCTCCGCCCGCGCCTATGACCGCGTGCTCCGCGTCAGCCGCACCATCGCAGACCTCGCGGGCAGCGACTGCGTGCGCGCGGAACACGTGCTCGAAGCCGTCCAGTACCGCGCGCTCGACAGGAAGTACTGGGATGCGTGAGGGACCAAAGGGACGGAGAGGGCAAGGCATAAGGCACAAGGCATAAGGAGCATCTGAGCGTGGGATGTGAGGCACTATGACGACCGTTACCATTGGATTGCTGAACTACAACACCGCCGGCGAGACCGAACAGGCGCTCCGCACACTGCCCGCGGCGGCCGGCGGCGTTGACGCGCGCATCGTCGTCATCGACAACGCCTCGTCCGACGATTCGCTTGCGCGCCTCGCCGCATGGCAGAAACAGGCCGGGCCCGGCGGCGCGTTCCCCGTGTTCGACCTGATTGCCCTGCCGGCGAATCTCGGCTTTGCCGGCGCGTTCAACCGCCTGTTCACCTACGCGATCAGCGAATTCTACCTGCTGCTCAACTCGGATATCCTCCTTCCGCCCGGCAGCGTGGCGGAGATGATCGACTCCATGCGCCAGCGGCCGCGCGCGGGGCTTGCGGGCGTGGCGCTGCGGCGCGAGGACGGATCGGCACAGTCGTCGTTCGGCGCGTATCCCACGCTGGCAAGCGAGCTGCTGAACCGCTCGCTTTACCAGAAAATGGCAATGGCGCAGGCGCGCGGCGCGCGCGAGCCCTTCGCCGTCGAGTGCATCGTCGGCGCCGTCATGCTCGTCCGCCGCGAAGCATACGAACAGGTCGGCGGGCTCGATGAACGCTTCTTCTTCTTTCTCGAGGAAACCGACTGGTGCAAACGGATGACGATGACAGGCTGGCTCGTGCTCCATCTGCCGGGGATCGAGGTGGTCCACCTGCAGGGCCGCGCGGCCAACAGGCGGCCCGTGCGCGCACGCATCGAGTTCCACCGCTCGCGGATCATCTACTTCATGAAGCACCACGGGCCGGTCAGCACCTTCGTCCTGATTGCCGGGACGGCGGTGAGGCTGATGGTGAACATGCTGGCGCAGCTCGTGCTCACTCTGGTCACGCTCGGCCTGTGGCGCACGGCACGGCATCGGCTCATCATGTACGCAACGCTCCTCGCATGGTACTTCTGCGGCCGCCCGGACGGCTGGGGCCTGAGGAAATGAGACGCCGAAGGGGAGCGCCGCGGTTGAGGAACAGAGATTGAGAACCGGCAACTGAGAATTGAAAACTGACAATCGGCAGAAGGTGAAGTGGCCGATCCCGCATGCGGGACTCGGCAAGTACAAGCGTCTGGCATGCACGATGCGCCACCTCTTGCGACTCGTCGTCGATTGTACCGTGATCGCGGCTGCGTCGCTGTGGAGCGGATGCCTTGCTCTTCTGGCTCTGGACGGTCGCGTGCCCTCAGTCCACGGAACGCAGTAACGCCTTAGGGCGTCGCTGAGAGATCCCGGCGTTCGGCGCACAATCAATCAAGGTCGTGACGTGGCGAGCATGCCACATCTCCAGCCACGCCAAATGTCAAATGCCAAATGTGAAATGACAGATGTCAGATGGTGTACCCCTTGTCCCTCCGTCCGCGTTCTACCCGCGCTTCTTGGGCCATGTGTTGATGCGCTGGATGATGGCGCGGACATACGCGCACTCGCACCGGGCAGGGCAGGCATTGAGGTTGTCACGGTAGAGGCAGAAGCCGGGGCATGCGGCAGTGCCGGTGGCGCGCTCTGAATAGATGGGGCCTTTATGGAGATGGCAGAAGGACGACGCGGGCACCGCGATTGTCGTCTCGCAGAAGTGGTTGAAAAGGAAGAGCCCGTCGCTCAGATGCTCGAAATTGACCTGGTACCCCACCAGCTTCAGCCGCGGATCGCTGAGAAAGTCGGCGCACGTGTTCCAGAGGAACCCGCATTTCGTGCATGCCTTGAACGGTTGCTTTGAAGGAGCTGAAGTCATTCACCACTCGCGCGTTTCCTGTCCCTCGATCAAGTCCGCCATCCTCGCCTCGATCAGCTCGTCCTTGGTCTCCGTTCGTTGCTCAAGCTTGGCTTTGAGGTCGCCCAGCCTGGTTTCAAGCTTCGCAACTTCCTCCTTCCGGGCCCGCTGGCGCCGCTCGAACTCCTTGCGCAGCTCTTCACGCAGCGCCGCCCTGAGCTCGTCCTTCTTCGTCGGGTCCTGTTCCTTCCTCACCTGTTCGACAAGGCTGCGCGTGCGCTGCTCCGCCTCGCGAAGTTCCCTGATGCGCGCGACGACGTCCGGATGTTTCTCCTTCATGTACTGCTTGACGACCTCGCGCATCTGGCTGCCGAATGCATCCGGATCGGCGGTGCGGAGCGCATCGAGCTCAGCCGCCTTCTTCGGATCCTTCTCCTTGAGCCAGTTCTGAATGTTCTTAAGCTCTGCCGGGTTGATCATGGGCTTGTGCCACTGGCCGTGGCGCGGCCCTGCCTGGCCCGGGCGCCGCTCGCCGCGCTCGCGTCGCGGAGAAGGAGGCGGCGGCGTTTTCAACGCAGGCGGCGGGGCAACGACCGGCGCGTTCGACCCGAGCGGCGGAACGTCGGGGCAGCTCTCCGGCGTGAACCGCGGCGGCGCGGGAGGCGCGTGCGGCGCGGGTTTCGCTTCCTGTGCCGCGGCGGCCACGCAGATGAGCGCCACCGCGGAGATGACAATCGCGCCGTTACATGCTGTCATAGCCGTTCTCCTGGTAAGCCGTGCGGGCAAACCCGTCGTCGTTCACATCGTGCTCGAGCCATGCGAGCGACTGCTCGACGGTGTACAGCTCGTCGTCAATGGCCGTTGCATCCTCGTCCGCAAGGGCCTCGACCGTGGCGTAGTGGTCGACAGCCGCGAGGAAATCGGTGGCGAGGACATCAGCGGCTGAAGGGGATGCAGGGCCGGAAGGCCCGTTGCCCGCGAGCCACACGCAGAGGACAGCGGCCGCGGCCGTGCTGAATCCCCAGGCGGACAGCGGCGCCCAGCGCCGGCGGAGGAACCGGGCGAATGCAGGCGTCGCGAGCCCGGCGCGCGCGGCCTCGTAGATGCGCTCGCGCGCCGCGTCAGACGGCCTGGGGAGCAGGGCGGCGAACTCGTCGCACCAAGGCTCGCCGGCCCAGAGCCGTTCCTGTGGCGTGTGTTCGTGCGTTGTCATGTCTACAGCTCGTCTTTCAGTTGCTTCCTGATGGCCGTCACCGCGTAATGCATGCGGCCAAGCACGGTGTTCAGCGGCACGCGGAGCATGGCCGCGATCTCCCGGAACTTCAGCCCGGCGTCGACGCGGAGGAGAAACGTCTCGCGCTGCGGCGCGGGCAGGACGCCGACCACGGCGCGGACTTTCCCGTACAGCTCGCGCGTGGTCAACTGGCGTATGATGTCAGGCGCGGGATCGGCGATCACGTCCTGGTAGGTCATGTCGCGCTCGCCGGCGACCGGTTCATCGAGATAGACGGTCTGCTGGAGCTTTGCCTGCCGCTGGTGGTCGATCACGCGATGGTGGGCGATGGTGAAGAGCCAGTTGCGGAACTCGCCCTTGAAGGCGAAGCCGCCGAGTTTCCTGGCGACCTGGAGCCAGACATCCTGGAAGAGGTCTTCCGCGAGGTGCTCGTCGCGCACCATCGACCTGATGTAAAAGAACACGCGGCGGTCGTACCGGGTGTACAGCCGGTGAAACCCTCTCATGTCACCCTTGCGATACGCCCTGACGTCTCCTGCGTCATCCATCACCGCCAGTGATGATGACGCCGTGCCATCCGCTTTATTGTGCCGCTTCCCTGTCACGACACCTCACCCGGCGCCCTACCACGGCTTGTAGATGATGCCCTTTTCCTGGAGGAGGGCTTTGATCTGGTCAACGCACGCCTCCGGATCGTCGAAATTCGGCAGGTGCAGGTCGCAGTCAATGTCCGTCGTGATCGATTCGCCAAGCCAGACGACCTGGAGGACATCGGGATTGACCACGGTCTTGACGAGCTGGACGTCGTCCTGCGTCAGCTCGATGGCCGTCACGATGAGAATGACGCCGACCTGCAGCATGATGTGCGCGATCTCGGCCAGGCGGCGCAGGTGCTCGGAGCGGCTCTTCGCGTCCGCATGGGCCGGCATATCGGCATCGACGCCGTAGAGCACATTGGCGATGCCGAGGAAGATGACGATCTTGCCGTCGGCGAACAGGCGGGCTTCGAGCCTGCGCGCGAGCGGCTTCTTCCCCGCGTCCTTGCAGCCGGTGATGAGGAGGAGCGTCGCCTTCTGGTTGTATTTCTCCGCGCGCTGCTCCTGGGAGATGCCGCTCTGCTCCCACTTCGCGTCGCGCACAAACCGCTTCTCGCGCACCCACGTCTGCTGGTCGTTCAGCGCCTCGCGGATGATGCCGCCGCCGCGGATTTCGTAGTTGTCGACGATGACGAACCGGCTGGTCACCGCCACTTCGTCCATCGGGTCGAACGCGAAAGCCTTCGAGGCCTTCAGCACGCACTCGGCCACATCATGCCGCTCGACGCGTTCCCTGGCCTCCGTGGCGTTGAGATTCGACGCGTCGATGCAGCTCACGACGTCCTCGAGCTTCACCGGCACTTTCACCGTGCCGAGCTTGAGGAAGTAGCTCTTGTTCTTCACCATCGGCTCGCGGCCCAGCCAGAACAGGCTAACCCGCAGGCGCGACGTGACGCGCGGGCGCGTCTCGCCCGCCCTGGCGGCAAGCTCGCCGCGCGTGATGTAAAGCTGCTCGGAAAGGGTGAAGCCGGCTGCCTGCCCCGCCGCGACGCCCTGGGGCTGCGGCGCGTTGAACGTCTCGATCGTCCGCACCGTGCTCCTCTTGCCCGACGGGTAGAACACCACCTCGTCGCCCACGCCCAGCCGCCCCGTCTCGACGTGGCCGGCCACGATCCGCCGGCTGTCGCCGAAGTTCGTGAACTTGTACACGTCCTGCACGGGCATGCGGAACGGCTTGTCGATCGGCGCGGGCTCCTTGGTGAACGCATCGAGCGTCTCGACCACCGTCGGGCCCGCGTACCACGCGAGCGCCGCGGTGCGCGTGCTGAGCATGTCGCCGTTGATGCCGCTGACGGGTATGAACCCCGTGGGCGCCACGTTGATGTTCTTCAGGAACGCCGCGTACTCGGCCGTGATGGCGTCAAACACGTCCTTGCGGTACGCCACCAGGTCCATCTTGTTCACGACGACGGCAAGCTGGCGGATGCCGAGCATCGAGAGCATGTAGCCGTGGCGGCGCGAGTTCTCCTGCACGCCCTCCTGCGCGTCGATGACGAGCAGGGCCGCCTCGGCCCTCGAGGCGCCGGTGACCATGTTCTTGAGGAACTCGATGTGGCCCGGCGCGTCGATGATGATGTAGTCGCGCCGCGTTGTCTTGAAGAACACGCGCGAGCTGTCAATGGTGATGCCCTGCGACTGTTCGTCCTTGAGCGCATCGATGAGGAATGCGTACTCGAACGGCTTCGAGGTGCGCGCGCACAGGGCTTTCACCTGTTCGAGCTTGCCCTGCGGCAGGGAGCCGGTGTCAACAAGGAGCCGGCCGACGACAGTGCTCTTGCCGTGGTCCACATGGCCGGCGATGACGATGTTCATCTTCTCGCGTTCCGCTGACTTCTCCATGATCGTGTCCATTCCCAACCCCAAATCTGAAATCTGAAACCGCAGATATCACATGTACCCTTCGCGGCGAAGCGTTTCGAGCCCGCCTCCGTCATCCTTGTCCTGCGCGCGGCCGGAGCGCTCGGCGATGTTCGAGAGCGCGCCGCTGCGCAGCTCCTCGATGATCTCGTCCACGGTGCGCGCATTCGACTCGATGGGGAAGGTGCAGGGGTAGCAGCCGAGCGAGCGGTAGCGTGTGCCTTCGCCCTGGTTGTAGTAGAGCGAGACGGTCGGGATGCCCTCGCGCTTTATGTACTCCCAGATGTTCAGCTCCGTCCAGTCGAGCAGCGGATGGATGCGCACATGGGTGCCGGGCGCGAAGTCTGTCTTGAACTGGTTCCAGAACTCGGGCGGCTGGTCGCCGAGGTCCCAGACGTTCTCGCGGTCGCGCGGGGAGAAATAGCGTTCCTTCGACCGCGAGCCCTCCTCGTCCGCACGGACGCCGGCGATGACGCCGGTGTAGGGCTCGGGATTCGGGTCGGGCTCGTAACACTTCTTGTCGTGGTTGAAGCGGAAGCGCGGGCCCGTGCCGTTGAGCGTCGCCTTCAACGCCTCGCTCTTGAGCAGGCGGCAGCAGGTCAGCCGGTCAACCGCCTTGTCCGGGAACGTCTGCTTCTGCGCAAGCGCCTCGGTGTTCTCGCCGTAGATCATCATCAGCTTCCACTCGGCGGCAAGGCGGTCGCGGTACTCGATCATCTCGGGTATCTTGAAATGCGTGTCGATGTGCACGAGCGGAAAGGGCACGTGGCCGAAAAAGGCCTTGCGGGCAAGCCAGAGCATCACCGTGCTGTCCTTGCCGATCGACCAGAGCATGCAAAGGCTCTTGAACGAGGCGTACGCTTCGCGCAGGATGCGTACGCTGATTGTCTCGAGGTGGTCCAGATGGTCCATGCGTGTTCCCTGAAAGATGCGCGGAGGTCAGATGACGTCCGCAAGCGTTGTGTGTTCCATGCGTTGCGCGATGTAATCGCGGATGTCCTTGAACAGGCGCGTCACCTTGCGCTCCTGCTCGAGCGGCGTGTGCGAGAAAAAGTGGGTGCTCACGGACTCGACCGGCGCAAGCGCCCCGTCCATCAGGCGGATCACACGGGCAAGCGTGATCTCGCCCGGCGGCACGGCGAGCACATACCCGCCGCCCACGCCGCGCCGCGTCCTCACCAGCCCGTTCTGCTTGAGCATGATGAGCAGTTGCTCGAGATACTTCTTCGGCATCCCGTACGCGGCGCAGATGTCCTCGATGCGCACGTAGCCGCGCGTCTGATTGCGCGCGATGTGGATGAGCGCGAGGACTGAATACTCGCTTTTCGTCGTCAGTTTCACTATTGCCTATGTTTTCTGTGGAGTTCGAATAATATACCAGAACCCCATGGCATTGTCAATCGCCGCCAGCCGCTATCACCCCTCCGCCTACTACAGTTTCCCCTTGATAGAACACGGCCGATTGCCCGGGCGCCACGGCAAATACCGGAGCCGCCGTGACGGCCACTGCGCCGCCGTTCTCCACGCGCACCACCGCCGCAACGCCCGCATGGTTGAACCGCACCTTCACGACGCACTCCAGCGCCCCCGCCGGCGCCGCGCCGCACCAGTGAATCCCTGTCACGCCTATCCGCGTGGCGCATGCGTCGTCGTGCGTGCCCAGCACGATGCGGTTCGCCGCGGCATCGATGCGCACCACGTACAGCGGGCGTCCTTTGGCCACGCCGAGGCCGGTGCGCTGGCCGACGGTGTAGAAGGCGATGCCCTTGTGCGTGCCGAATGTCCGGCCGTTCGTGTCAACAATCTCCCCGGACGCCATCGAGGGATGCGCGGCGACGCCGCGCGAGGCACAATGCCGCTCGAGCAGCGTACGCAGGCCCCCGTGCGGCAGGAAGCAGATGTCCTGACTGTCCGGCTTTCCGGCCACGGGCAGTTTGAGCGCGCACGCAATGGCGCGGACTCCCTCCTTGGGCAGCGCGCCAAGCGGGAACAGCACGCGGCGCATCTCCTCCTGCCCCATCCGGTACAGGAAGTACGACTGGTCCTTGCGCGCGTCAACGCCCGTGCGCAACGCGTACGTCCCCTTCGCAGCGTCGCCTTCGGCCTCGATCCGCGCGTAATGCCCGGTGGCAAGCATGTCAAAGCCAAGCGCCCGCACCTTCTCGATCAGCAGCCCGAACTTCAGCAACTGGTTGCAGCGGATGCACGGATTCGGCGTCCGGCCATCAAGGTATTCGATGCAGAAATCATCGATGACGTGCCGCTGCAGCGCATCGCCAAATCCAAGAACATAGTGGGGAATGCCGAGCTGCCGCGCCACGTGCTTCGCATCCTCGATGCCCTGCGCACCGCAACATGACGGCGTGCCCCCAGGCGCGTCCGGCAGGCCGAAACACATGGTCACGCCGGTCACGTCCCAGCCCGCTTCCTTCAGCAGCGCCGCCGTCACGGACGAATCCACTCCGCCGCTCATGGCGACGACCACGCGGCGCGCGCAGCCTGTGGGGCGCGGCACGGCACGCAGCGCGTCGTCCATGACGCCGGACGTGTGGCCAGGATGTTCGTAGTTTGCCGTCATTGTGCTCGGAACGCCTCGCGCAACAGCGCGTCAGATTTCGTACGTGAGCGCCGGCTCACCATGCGCGTGATGCATCTCCACCAGGTCCTGCAGCGTCATCGAATCGAGCGCTTCGCTGATTCTGTCGCCAAGCATGCGCCAGGCGAACTTCGTGACGCACGCCTCCTCGCGGTCGCAGCTCCGCGGGTCGCGCGCGCACTCCGTCACCACGAGCTCGCCGTCAAGCGCCTCGACAATGTCCTTCATCGTGATCTCTGCCGGCTGCCGCGCAAGCATGTACCCGCCCTTGGCGCCGCGGCCGGAAACGATGAGGCCCTGTGCCCGCAGTGGGATCACGATCTGGCTCAGGTACTTCCCTGGAAGCTCCTCGCGCTTGGCGACGTCCTTGAGAAGGATCAACCCATGGCCGTAGTTGAGCGCGAGGTCAAGCATCACCCGGGCGCCATAGCGCGCGCGTGTTGACAGTCTCATGATGGCGCAATCATAATGGCTACTAAAACAATCATATTAGTAATATTATACATATGCTGCGCTGGGCTGTCAAGTGCCGCATGGTAAATGGCCGGGACTGGACGGAAAACAAAACTGCGCGCAGCTCGCGCCACGCGCAGTTGGTATCTCTCGTCCGCCCGGCTGGCTCAGCGCACCGCGCGCCTGCAGAACATCACGAGGCAGATTCCCGCCAGCCCCAGCACTGCCGGCTCAGGCACCACGAGGCCTTCCATGAACAGCGCATTGAGCGCATTCGTGCCGCCATTGGCCGTGCCGATGCCGAGTGGCTCGTAGAAATTCGGCCGGTTGCTGACCACTTCGTGCGTTGCGTATTTGCTGTGGTAGTACAAGCGGAATTCCGTCGGCGAGGTGACGTTCTGAAGCGCGCTCACCCCGCTGAGGTCAAACGCAAATGGCCCGAGCGATGTCGGCTGGCCCGGCTGCACGTCCATGTCAATCTGGCCGATCATATCCGGCTGCGTAAAACCAATCGCATCGGAGAAAAAACTGATGTAGGGGCTCCAGTACACAATGCCGCCGGATTCCTTCTCAGGCAGGAAGAAGTAGAACGTCAGGTTCGAGTAACTGACCGCCCGGCCCGGAAGAGGCGTCACCGTCCACCGTACGAAGCGATTGCCGGACAGCGCCTGCGTCAGGTTGGTGACCTGGGCGCGAAGGGTCGAACTGAACGAATCGATGGAATGACCCAGTGTCGCGCCCAGTCCCGCGCCGCGCGTCATGGGCGAGACGCTGAGCCCGGAATCCGCGCTTTGCACCGGCATTGCGTTGGTGTCGGTATTGTCCGAATTGTAGTTGAGCAACAGCGCAGCATTCGCCGGGGCACAAAGCATCACAACGAGTGTAAGGGCTGAAACCATGCGTCTCATGGCAGTTTCTCCTTCGGTCTAGTGAGAGTCACCCGGCCTCCGCAACACGGCAACAAGTGACGCGAAACCTTCACTAGTTTATACCACAAACGGAATGGAAAGTCAATTCTTTCGCGCCCGTCCGAATCTGTTGCGCGAACGGTGGCGCAACAGATTCGAGAGCCGGGCAGGAGGCGCGCTGGGCTGCCGCATGATCGTGCCGGCACAGGGGCGCGTGAATGGTGGCAGGGCGCGACACCAGTCGATGCCACGCGCGGCGGAGAAGCGTTTGCATACTCGCGCGCCAGTGTCGACGTGGTCACGTCGTACGCCCATGCCCGGCAGCCTTTGTGTGACCACCGTTCGGCCGTCCTTGTGTGCTCCATGTTCCGCGAAGGACCATCCGTTTCCCGCAGCGCTCACCCGATCCACAGGCCCTCGATGCGCACGCGCAGTCCGTCCTTCATCTTTGCCAGCGTGTTCACGAGGCCGCAGTGCCGCCACTGGAGCATGCAGTACCGCGGCTGAAAAAAGTACCGCCTGCCGATCTCGAGCTCGACGCGCTTGTGGCGCACCACGCCTTCATACGCGGTCGTGTTGTAGTAGCCGATGTTGATGCCCTTCTCGCGCGCATGCAACGGCCCGGTCACGTTCCACACGACCGTCCCGTTGAAATAGTCGGGGTCTTCAACGATGATGCCCGCGTGCGACACCGGGCAGCCGCATGAAATCCACGCGGGCCGGCCATAGATGACGTCGCCTTTCTTCAGCCCAAGCTTCTCGACGTTCGTTGGGTTGAACAGGATGATGGTCTCGCGCGGGCCGAGCTCGCCGGGGAATTTGTCGAGCACGAAATCGAATTCGCGGCCGAGATGATCCTTCCAACTGATGTCCTCCGGCCGGAACTCCTGCTCGAATCCCCCGCACGAGGCGCAGGCAGCGGCTTTGTCAGTGAAGATGCAGCGGTCTATCGCCGACGGGTCCACCTTGATGATCTCGGCAAGCTGGTCGCAACGTTTGAAGCCGCACAATCCGCAGTTCTTTCCCGGCAGCACGGCGGGTGTCTCGGTGAGTGTCTCGGTGCTCATAGTGTCATTCTCCACGGTAAAACACGTCTTGTTCAAGGGTTCTGAGGACGCCGAAGTGGGCCTCCTTGCCGATTTCCTTCTTGCCGACGCAGATCGTGCAGGTGCCTACCGGCGGGTTGCCGCGCAGGACGAGCGGATGGCGCGCATCGTCGGCGTTCTCGATGAAGCGCACGACATGGTCTATGTTGATGCCGTGCAGGGCGTCGCTCTCGACGACCGTCACCGGCGCCGTTTCGTTTATCGCGGCGCGGAAGACTTCGCGCTCGGCCTGCGAGACGAGGTCGATCTTCGTCACCACGGCCACGTCGGCCAGCGAAAGCATCGGGCCGATCTTCCGCGGCAGGTTCATCCCGCTTGTCGCTTCGAGCACGACAATGCCCAGCGAATGCTCGATGTACGGCGAGCAGCGCAGGCACAATCCCGCCGTCTCGACAAGCAGGATGTCCGCGCCCTCTTCCGCCGCCCAACGGATCGCGTCGCCAAGCACGATCACGTTGCAGTGGTCGGGAC
Source organism: bacterium (assembly GCA_012514975.1). Lineage (GTDB taxonomy): Bacteria > Auribacterota > UBA3054 > UBA3054 > JAAYZF01 > JAAYZF01. The sequence goes on along the minus strand of JAAYZF010000107.1, from coordinate 2,895 downwards.
ACAGGTCGCCCGAGTAGACCTTCTTCGTTGCAATGCCGAACTCCTCGCGGAACACGGTGTCTTCATCGGCGAACTGCACGTCAATCTTCAAATAGGCGATCCTGCGGCCCAAGTCCTGCAGCCGTTTGATCGCCTGCTTCAACACGGTGGTCTTGCCGCACGTGGGCGGCCCTGCGCACACAACAACTTTCATCGTTCTCTCCTTGTCATTGAGTAAATCGTCCTCGTCCTCGTCCTCGTGCTCGTGATCGTACCCGGCCGTTGCCGCCCAAGCGACGTGCGGTCACCGGGGACGGTGACCCTCCATGCCGCCCAGCCGGCGCACCGGCGCGTTGCAGCACGCCCGTCCGCTACGCGCTGTACCCCAGCGCGGTGAGCCGCTCGGCGATCATGTGCTCGGTGAGCCGTTCGCCGTTGCGGATAAGCCTGCGGAAATGGAGGATGATGTCGTCAAGCTTGCTGATCTCGGTCGCGACACGCACTTCCTCGTCATGCGTGGTGATCAGCTCCTGCATTGCGCCGTTCTTCATCACAACACGGTAGTCGGACAGCAGGGCGATGCGCGGGTCGTGCGTGACGAAGATGAAAATCTTCTCGTAGTGCCGCAACAGCTCGAGCGCGCGGGTGCGGTGAATGCCCGCGTTCTCGATCTCGTCGAGCAGGATGATCGGCGAATTGCCGATGACCACCGCGTCGGCGATCAGCAGCGCGCGCGTCTGCCCGCCCGACAGTTCGGTCATCCCCACGCCCGGCTCGATCGGTTCGCCGGTGAGCTGGTTGGCGAAATCGAGCGTCGCATCGATCACCTTCTGCGTGCTGCCCGGTTGGCGGATGCGCGCGTGCATGGTGAGGAACCGGCACACCCCGAGGTCGGAAAGGAAATTGGTGTGCTGGGTGATGAGCGCAACCGGGTTCTTCGAGGGATCGTTGGTCAGCTCTTCAGGCGGCAGCTCGCCGTTGATGAGCACGCGCCGGCCCGACGGCGTGTTGCGGTTCGCGAACAGCTCGATGTCGTTGATCAGCGTCGTCTTGCCCGAACCGGTGGGCCCGACAATGCTGATGACGTCGCCCATGCGCAGCGTGAAATCAGCCACGCGGTCCGGCGTGCCATTCTTGCCGTTCCCGGCCTGAACGGTAAGTGATGAGATGGTCATGATGCTCCTTGTCAATGGTTATCATTCGTCCTCGTAATCGTCCTCGTCCTCGTAATCGTCCTCGTCCTCGTACTCGTGCTCGTCCTCATCCTCGTCGTCCCGCCTCATAGCGCCTTGTACAACGCCAGCGCCCCCAGCCCGCATGTCACGATGCCGACAACCGCGCGCATGCCGCTCTCCGGCATCCTCCTCACCGTCATCGTCGCCAGCGGAACGGACATCAGCGCGCCCGCGCACAGAAAGACGGCGAGAACGACGTCAACATGCGTGCCCAGCATGACATACGCGATGACGCTCACCAGGCACGTGAACGCCTCCGCGAGTGACGTGATCGCAACGGCCTTCCGAGGCGCGAGGCCGGAAACAACCTGTCCGGCCGTCACCAGCGGGCCGTACCCGCCGCCGCTCAACCCTTTGTTGAACGCCGCTGCGCCGCCGAACAGCACCATCAGCCAACGCCGGTACGCTATCCGCCGCCGCACTGTGGCAAGCGTGATCACTCCCATCGCGATGATGATCACGGCGATCGCATTGCCCAGCACCGCCTTCGAGACCCGGACCGCGCACACAACGGCCGCAACTGCCCCCGCCGTGCTCAGCACGCTCAACGTCAGCGCCGCGCCCCGCGCCTCACGGTCGCCGCGCAGATCGACGTTCCCGTCACGTTGATGCATCAGCACCGCCGACACGCCCGTAAGCAGCTCGCTGCACAGCACCGCCGGCACGACCGACAGCGGCTCGAACCCGAGCAGCAGCAGCAGCGGCGTCAGCGTCGTGCCGTACCCCATGCCCAGACTGCTGTCCACGTACTCGCATGCCAGCCCAAGCATCAGCACTGCAAACGCCAGGCCCGGAGACCACCCGCGCGTCGACAGCCAGTGCGCGGGCAGTGCTCCAGGCGCAGCATGCCACGCCAGTAGCGCAGCGCCACATGCCGTTACGGCGGCGGTGACCAGCAGGACGCGTTTGCTCCTCCACATTGGCACCGCGCAGACGGCATACTCCATCGTCTGATCGTTCATAGGACTCCTATTCCGAAAGCGGGCAGCACACCTCGTGCGGGTGGCGCAGCAGGCACCTGTGCCTCACGCCAGCGGCGCACCGCGCGCCCGCGACGCGCGGTGTCTGCGGCCAACCGCGGGGCTGCGCCGCGAATACGGCTGGCCATATTAATTAGTTTGTCTACAGGCTTCATATGTATTATGCCACGCCGTCTACTGCCTCTATTATCTGTATTGCCTGTCATGTTTATCGACAATACTATACCATACCCGCTGCAGCGTTGTCAAGCCCCCCCTCTTCCCCGACCTGAAATCCCGATATGAGTGCTGACGCGCTTGACACGCGTTCACCGTCTCGCGTGCTACGACGTGACTCCAGTCACGTCGACGCATGGGATGCGCGCGTCTGGCTGACACGCGTGCGCTGCGCGTGGCCACGACTGGAGTCGCGGCCTACCACGCATGCATGCCGACACGCGTTCGTTCGTGCCCTATGCCCCTGGGCCTCTGCTCTGGATCTCTGCTGCAGCCCCACGTGCATCCTGCCCGGCTCTCAAATCTGTTGCGCCGCCGTTTGCGCAACAGATTTGGCCACGACTGGAGTCGCGGCCTACCGCCCTTCGCGCGACTATGTGCCGACGCTGTCCCGCTGCCGCCCGGCTCTCAAATCTGTTGCGCGCCGTCTGCGCAACAGATTTGGCCACGACTGGTGTCGCGGCCTACCACGCATGCATGCTGAC
>JAAYZF010000106.1 GCA_012514975.1 bacterium | reverse complement strand
GATGTGCGCCTGCTCGAAGAACCGCAGCCCGCCGCGCACCTGGAACGGCACGTTGTGCCGCTTGAGCTCGAGCTGGATTTCGAGCGAATGCCAGTGGCTGCGGTACAACACGGCCACGTCGCGCATCGCCCGGCCTTCATCGAGCAAATGAAGAATGTACTCGGCTATGAAACGCGACTGCGTGTAGTGATCCGTGCATGACACGAAGGCCGGTTTGAGGCCCGAGGGGCGGACAGCGCGCAGCTCCTTCGGCAGCCGCCGCGTGTTGCGCGCGATGCTGTGGTTCGCCAGGTCGAGAATCTCGGGCGTCGAGCGGTAATTCGTTTCGAGCCGGTACTCGCGCACGTCGGGATACCGGTCCCTGAACTGGATCATGTTCTCGAACCGCGCGCCGCGGAAGCTGTAGATCGACTGCGAGTCGTCGCCGACGACGCAGACATTCCGATGCTTCGCCGCCAGCTTGTCGACAATGGCCGCCTGGATGGCGTTGGTATCCTGGTATTCATCCACCAGGATATGCTGGAACTGGTTGGCGAGCAGGCCGGCGATGTCCTCGTGCTCGTTGAGCAGGCCGAGCCACGAGGTGAGCAGGTCGTCGTAATCGAGCACCTGGGACACCCGCTTCTTCTCCATGTACAGCGCGATCACCCGCGAAATCTCAGGGGCGAGCTGGCGGAACATGGGATAGCGTTTCTCGAGCACGGCGTCGAGCGGTTCGAGCGTGTTCTGCGTGAAACTCGACATCTCGACCAGCACGCCCTTGTGCGGGAAGCGGCTCTTGTACAGGTTGACGCCGGACTGGTCGATGCACGATTTCATCAGGTCTTTTGCATCCTCGCGGTCGAGGATGGTGAAGTCGGGAGGGACATGGACCCGGGCGCCGTACGTGCGGAGCACGCGGTTGGCAAGGTGGTGGAACGTGCCGCCCCAGACGCTCTTGATCTCGGATTTGATCAGCAGCTCGACCCGGTGGAGCATCTCGCGCGCGGCACGGTTGGTGAACGTGGCAAGCATCAGATGCGAGGGATCAACGCCTGACTGGACGAGCCAGGCGAGCCGGTGGGTCAGCGCACGCGTCTTGCCGCTGCCCGCGCCGGCAATCACGAGCATCGGCCCGCCGGGCGCGGTGACGACGGAGCGCTGCTCGTCGTTCAGCTCCTTGAGCAGCTCGTCATCGCCGCCCAGCCGGCGCGCTTTCAGTGCAAAGGTTCGCATGATTCAGAATGTAGGAGGCGCATCCCTGCGGCGACTAGTCGTTCTCTTGCTAGTCGGGACAAGGATGTCCCTCCTACCTTTGTCGGGACAAGGATGTCCCTCCTACGTCTCGCCTTCAATCCACCTCAGATACTCGGCCAGGCCGGCCTTGATCGGCACGGCAATGATCTCGGGCGTTTCGTACGGGTGGAGCGCGCGGATGGCCTGCTCGGCTTTTTCATACAGCGCCTCGCGCGTCTTCATCACGATCATCCACTCGTCCGCGCACTCGATCTTCCCCTTCCACCAGTACGTGCTCGCAATCGGCCCGCAGATCTGCGCGCACGCAACGAGCCGCTGCTCGAGCAGCGCGCGCGCAACCGCCTCGGCGCGTTCGCGCGTGTCAATAGCGGTGGTGATCTGGATATGGCTGCCGGTTTCCATACATTTGTATCTATAGTATAGGAAAGCCCAGAATGAAATGCAAGGACAAGTCAAAGTGGCTGAGGCTGTGCCTTGGCAAGTACACGCTGTACGGAAGCGTCAGCCAGAACGGCTCGCCGGTTACGTTTGAGGGCTGGGCAGACAGCAGTTACTTTGACTTGCCAATCCCGCAGGGCGGGATCGGCCACTTCCAACTTCAACTGCTACTCTGACTCACCAAGGCGCAGCCTCGGCCACTTACTTGACTCACCAAGGCGCAGCCTCGGCCACTTACTTCACTGATAGTTCCTGGAGCGCCGCGCGGATGTGCGCGTCAGTGATGCCCATGCCGACGAAGGCGAGAGACGTCGGCGACGGCACTGCCGCGGGCGCCGCAAGCGCCTCGCTCT
>JAAYZF010000105.1 GCA_012514975.1 bacterium | reverse complement strand
TTGACCTTCTCGTGTGTGTCGCATCTGGACAGGGGGACGGATTCTGGGTTGTCTCCTCTCATCCCTTCTGCTATAATCTCCTCGGATGCCTTGTGTAGCATTCCTCGCAACTTTTCCGGTAGAGCCTTGTCAAACTTGACGCATGAAGGACGAATTGCTATACTGACAGGCTGATTGACTGTGAGTTGGGCCGTTAGCTCAGCTGGTAGAGCATCAGATTTTTAATCTGGGGGTCGCAGGTTCGAGCCCTGCACGGCTCACCAGTCACGGCGCCAGAGACTTGACCCCATCGTCTAGAGGCCTAGGACACTGGGTTTTCATCCCGGCAACAGGGGTTCGATTCCCCTTGGGGTCGCCAACACACACAACGCATGAACCCGCCCGGGCAGGCGTTCCCGGGCGGGTTTCTCATTCGCGGAGCGTGCGCAGGGCGGGCGAACCTTACAGGCTTTTCCCTTCCTTCACCATCTTCCTGACATCGCGCTTGTTCAGTTTCCTGAGCGCGATGAGGGCTTTCTGGCTTTCCTGCCTTGGCCTGATTCTGCCACCTTCCCATGCGAAGACCGAGAAGCTGCTGACGCCCATCAGCTTCGCCATTTCCGCCGCGGTCAGCCCGAGCCGCGTGCGCAGTTTCCTGATGAGCCGGCCGGAGAAACGGGCCGCCTTGAGCTCGGCGTCAGAGACGGCGACCGCGGGGCGGGCGCCGGCCTGTGCGCGGCCGCTTTTGAGCGCCTCGATCTCAGCCTTGAGCCTGGCCGAGCCGTCTTTAAGCTTCCTGATGGCGGCCAGGAGCGGGGTGACAGCCTGCCTGACTTCGCGGCGGGCGAGCCTGGTGATTTCACTGTTCAACGCCGTATGCAATTTGCTCATGTCTGGTGTGGGTGGTGGTTATCTGTGTCCATCGCGACATCATTATACCATAATCTGTCCGGATTCGCTTTTCGGGGCGGTTAATGGTATACTATCACGTACAGGCAGAGTGTGTTTGTAGCAGCCCGCTGGCCGGCATGGCCAGGCAGATTTGCTCAAGGAGGCCGCCATGAAAAAATCATGTCCCGCTCTTGTCGCGGTCGTGTTGTTCGCTTCACTGTTCACCCCTGCGCGCACCGATGCCGCCTGCTACACCTTCCTGCGCGAGTTCGGCGCGGCCGGCACGAATCCCAACCAGTTCGTCGAGATGGATGGCATCGCGGTGGACCGCTTTGGCCACGTGTTCATCTCGGACACGTACGTCCTGTTCATCCAGAACGCGGTCACGACGATGCAGCAGTGCGTCAAGCGCTGGTCTGACGGGGGCTCGTTCGAGCTGTGGTGGCCGCCGCACAACGCCGGCGGGATCAACTGGCCGGCTGAAGGCATTGACTGCAACTGCGATGGCGAGCCGTTCTACGTCTCGCCGCAGTACATGATCTTCCCCTACGGCGCGAACGTCGAGCACACGGAGAACGACGGCGCGCTGCTCGAGGAATTCCCTGTTGCGTCACCGGGCACGCCCTATTACTTCCGCGACGTGGCCATGAGCGCCAACGGCGCGTTCTACGGCATCTTCCACCTCATCTCGGGCACCAACGACATTCCCGCGCTGATGAGCGCGTTGTACGTCCCGGCAGTCACGAACTGGGTGCCCGTCAGCTTGGTCCCCCTCGGCTCGACCAACGGCATGAGCAACACGCCGTGGGGCATTGACGTTGATGCGTGGCGGCAGCGTGTCTACATCACCTACCTCGCGGACAGCGGTCCGGCCAGCATCCGCGTGCTCGACCACGCCTCGCTGGTCACGCTCACCAACATCATGCCGTGGAGCTATCCCGCGCGGCCGCTCGGCATTGCCGTGGACGACCGCAATGGCAACGTCCTCGTCTGCGAGGCCGTGAGCAACATGGTCTACCAGTTCGACACGAACGGCGTGCTGCTGTGCGCGTTTGGAGGCCCGGGCGGCGCGCCGGCGCAGTTCAACAATCCCACCGATCTCGATGTCGACATGGACGGCAGGCTCTATGTGGCCGACAGCGGCAATCACCGCGTCCAGGTGTTCGATGCGCCGAGCGAAGGCAACGTCAACTTCATCATCTACAAGTCCAAGGCGAAGATCAACTGGAAGAAGAAGGCGCTGGGCAAGGCAGGCGACCTCATCAACGGCAAAGGCTACGCCGCCATCGACATCCACACGAACATCACCTCGCTGGCCGGCATGCCGTTCTCGCTCGACTACGGCGGCGTGGAGGTCATTCCCGCGGGCACGCTGCCGGTGAAGGCCAACAAAAAGGGAACAAAGGCGCTGTACAAGCCCGACAAGACGCGCAAATGCAAGCTCATCTACAAGCCCAACGCGGCCATCGTACGGATTGCGCTCTCGCTGAAGAAGGGCGACATAGATGATGGCCTCGGCGTCGTCGACATGACGCCCATCCCGCCCTGGCTGTGGGCGCGCGCGCAGATGACGCTGTCGAACGAATTCATCGGCGTCCATTATCTCAGGATGGACCAGGCGAACAAGCCGGGCAAAGTGTACAAGGCCATCAAGAAGTGACCACGGCGCCGTGACTCACTCGTGTTGTGTGCACAAGGAGGCGTTATGAATGCAAGCACCCGCAACAGCAGATGGATTGCCGCCGTCGCCTGCGCCGCGTGCGCCTGGGCAGCCGCGGCGACAGAGTATCAGTTCGTGCGCGCCTTCGGCACGCCGGGCATCGGGTCGAACGAGTTCGAGCAGATGGACGGCGTCGCGGTCGACCGCTTCGGCAACGTGTTCGTCAGCGATGTGATGGTGTACCCCGGCCTTGTCGCAATCACGACGAACCAGGCGGTGAAGCGCTGGACGAAGGAAGGCGTGTTCTCGCTCTCCTGGTTCAACCACGAGGCTGCCCTCTCGCTTCCGGGCGACGCCGCGGGCATCGACTGCCACTGCAACGGCGCGCCGTTCTATTGCGCGCCGTTCGAGGGGACGATGCGCAACATCGAGCACACGTTCAACAACGGCCTCTTCCTCGAACAGTTCCCCGAACGCGAGGCCGACCCGCGCCTCCGTGACGTCGCCGTCAATGCCGACGGCGTGGTCTATGCGGTCGGCACCATGTTCAAGCTGACGCAGATGCTCGTGCGGTTCGCCTGGGACGGCACGAACTGGGCCATGTCGTATATCGAGGTGATGCCGACCAACGGGCTGAACAACAGGGTGTGGGGCGTCGATGCGGACGCATGGCGCGGGCGTGTCTACGTCACCGTCCTCCCCTCGGCGCCCGCGGCCGACAGAACGCTGGCAGGCACGGCAGGCGTGCTGGTGTACGACCTTGACCTGAACCTGCTCGATGCGTGGCCGCTGTGGGGCTACGATGCCCAGCCGCTCGGCGTCGCCGTGGACAACCGCGACGGCTCGTTCTTCGTCGTCGACGCGCTGAGCAACATGGTGTACAAGTACGACGCCGCAGGCGCCCCGCTCACCTCGTGGGGCGGCCCGGGCAATGCGCCGTCGCAGTTCAACCATCCGACCGACGTGGACGTGGACATGGACGGCTGGGTGTACGTGGCTGACCGCGACAATCACCGGGTGCAGGAGTTCGCGCCGCCGCGCGTCGGCAACCTCAACTTCATCGTGTACAAGTCCGCCGTCAAGATCAAATGGAAAACCAAGGCAGCAGGCAGGAACGCCGATACGGTCAAAGCCAAAGGCATCGCGGCAATCGATCCGTATACGAACATCACCACGCTCGCGGGCATGCCGCTGAGTTTCCATATCGGCAGCCTCGAGATGATCCCGGAGATGGCGCCGACGAAAGTCAACAAGAAAGGCACATCCGCGCTCTACAAGCCGGATGCGACGCGCAAGTTGAAGGCGAAGTTCAAACCGCGCGCCGCGATGGTCTACATCCTCGGCTCGCTCAGGAAAGGCAACATCAACGCCGATCTCGGCGTCGCCGATGTGCCCGTCACCACGCCGTGGCTCTGGCAGAACGCGGTGCTGACGCTCTCGAACGAGTACGTGGGCACCCATTACATGCGCCTCATCCATTCCAACAAGCCCGGCAAGATATACAAGGCGTTCAAAAAGTAGAATGCCTGCCATGAGCGACCATGCCCCTGCCGAGCTGCCGGTCAACGGCGTGCTCGATCTCCATACCGTTAATCCAAAGGATGTGCGCTGGCTCGTGCCGGAGTATCTGCGCCTGTGCCGCGAGCGCGGCATCATGTCCGTCCGCATCATTCACGGCAAGGGCAGGATGGCGCTCCTCACAACAGTTCACGCAATTCTGGACAAGCTTCCCATCGTCTCCTCGTACAAGCTCGCCGATGAGGCCGGCGGCGGCTGGGGCGCGACGCTGGTGGAGATGGAATGATGGAATGTGAATCGCTTGCGAAACGGCATGCAGGCGATTCAGGATGGCTGCCGCATGGGGATCCGCAGGCGAAGTTCGCGCCTGCGGGATGATTGGTTATCGACCAGGCGGGCCGTTGCGGCTAGTGTGCCGGCCCTCCGGGCCTGACTGCACATCGTACTCGTGCTCGTGATCGGCTGTGATCGTTGCGCGGTCATTGGCGCGCGGCATCCCCAAGGCTGTCTCATGGGGGATAGACGCGGCGCCCTGTCGTATGGGCCATCGGTCGTTATCAGCCACGGCAACGGCCGTCGATCCCGCTGAACTGCGCGGAATCGCCGTCTACAACCGCTTGCGGCGCGTCACCCGCGGCATGTCGCGGCACAACGGCCTCGCTGAAGCGAGCACTCCGAACCAACCCGCGGCACACGGTCGCGGAACTCAGAGCACAACCAGCGTCATCCCCTGGTTCTTCCTGCCCATGTCGGCGTCCGTACGCAGCTTCGGAAACTGGCGGAGCAGCGCCGCGCCCTCCGCGGACAACGTCGAGAACTCCTCGCCCGGTATCCATTCGCTGATCGCGCCCGCGGCGCGTTTGGTTGCCAGCATCTTCCGCAGCTCGATGCGCAGCGCACCGCCGACGCCTGACGAGCCATAGCCGTGGATGATCTTCAGGACACGCACGCCGTCCTTGCGCCCCTTGGCGATCGCAGCGTTCATCAACGTGCGTGCCTCCTCGACGGGCGGCATTCCCTTCTCGATGTTCACGACGCGCAACGTGGGCGCGGCTTGCGCTGTCTTTTCGCGCGCTTTGCACACGGGGCAGATGCCCCGGCCGGCCGGATACGGTTTGCCGCAGAAGTGACAGAAGACGGTCTGCTGGCGCGGCAAGGGGCGTGAAGGGCGCATCGCGCGATTCCCCCGTCATGGTGTGCTGCGCAGCGTAATGCGCAGGAATTCGCTGGGCCGCCACAGCCGCATGCGGGGGCCCCAGGTGCCCGTGCCGCGGCAGATGATGAGCGGCATCTTGTCGATCATGTGCATGCCGCCAATGTAGCGGTAGACGAGGCGCACGATGAAGTTGAACGGCCAGAGCTGCCCGTTGTGGGTATGGCCGGAAAGCATCAGGCCCGCGCCTGCGGATGCAGCGGACGCGATGCGTGCGGGCGTGTGAGACAGCAGGACGACCGCGCCCCGCGGCCGGTTCGACAGCATGGCGGAGAAGGGGTCGATCGGGATGCCCATCTCGCGCCGCGCGGCAAGATCGTCCACGCCGGCAAAGACAAGCCCGGGCGCGACTTCCGCACAGCGGTCGCGCAGCACTGCATAGCCGGCGTCCTCGAACAGCCTGACGCAGCGGTCGGCGCCGGCATAGTACTCGTGATTGCCCGTCACCGCCCACACACCCAGCGGCGCGCGCAGCTCCTGGAGCACGTGAAGCAAGTCCTCGACATGGTCGACATGGCCGTCGACGACGTCGCCGACGAGGAGCACGGCGTCCGCGTGCATGGCATTCACCCGTCCGACCAGCCGCGCAATCCAGCGCTCGCCGATCAGCGACCCAAGGTGCAGGTCGGAAAGCACGGCAAGCACAAGCCCGTCGCGCTCAGGCGGGAGGCCCCTCAGGGCGATCTGGTATTCGCGCACGACCGGTTGACGCAGGCCCTGCGTGACGGCGGCAACGGAAAGCACGCACGCAGCCAGCGCAGCCCAGCCGCGCGCGACAGGCGCGATCTTCGGAAGCAGGTACCCGCCCAGCGTGACGACATCCACGGCAAACAGCGCCGAGAGCAGCAGGAACAGCGCGCCGAGCCAGATCGCGCCGGCAAATTCAAACGGCCGGGCGATCCAATGCATCCCCCGCGCGCCAAGAATCCGCCCAAGAGGATAGCATGCCCACAAGGCCATCATCGCAACCGCAAGCACCCGGCGCGGCACGTGCGCGACAGCACATGGCACCGTGGCGACGCGCATGTACACGTACAGGTGCATCAGCGTCCACACGCTGAGCGCAACGGCTATGAAGATGGTTACTCGAGGGAAAGTCATGGGAAGGATGGCTCAGTCCGCTGCACTCTGTCCGGTGCTGGATGCGGCCTGCTCGTGCGCAGCCGTGTCGCGTTCCCTGCCTTCTTCACCGTGCCCGGACTTCCTGGATTCCTCGGCCGATGGAGCGCGACCGGCGGGCGGCTTGGCGGCTTCACTCGCGTTCACGGCTGGATTTGTGCTCACCGCGTCCGCTGTGCCGAACGAAGCCGGCAGCGGGCATACGCCATCCGTGCATTCCTCTTCGGCGGGAACGGCTGCGTACGTGATGAGAAACGCAGTTGCTGCAAATGCCGCGATGGTCTTCATACATATCGTCCTGTTGGTGGCCTCGCGCTGAACAGACCGCGCAAGTGGTGCATATTGTCGGATTGTACCATAATCGCGCAACAACGGCAAATCCCTTCCGCGTCCCCGCGGCTTTCGCATTCACGTCCGATTTGGTACAATGATTCATACGTTGTCCTGTTCACTGGATGGTTCAGCACATGGAAAAGAAACGACTCCTCCACATGGCCGGCGCCGCGATGCTTGTCGCCGGAGCGGCCATTGCCTGCTCGGTGCCGGTATTCCGCTACGCCCTCGAACGCTGGCAGCCGGACGCGTACCTCCTGTCCATTTACACGACGAACACGCTGTCGGCCGGGGAGCAGCGCGTCGCCGACTTCCTCGCGTCGGACGAGGCGGCGCACGGGCAGTTGTATGTCGAGATCATCGACCTTGCCCAGGCGGACGCGGCGGCATCGCAGCGATGGCAGCGCAGCGCGTGCACGGCACTGCCATGGCTCGCGCTCGAATACCCGCCCGCGCTGGGCGTGCAGACGTGCGCCTGGTCCGGCCCCGTGACGAGCGGCTCGGCTGCCCTTCTTGCCGCAACGCCCGTACGGCGCGAGATCGCCAGGCGGATCACCTCGGGCGACTCGGTGGTGTGGCTGCTGCTCGAATCCGGCGACGCGGAGAAGGATGATGCGGCGATCGCACTCGTGGACGCCGCGCTGAGGACCGCCGAGAAGACCGTCGAGCTTCCCCATCAGATCGCCGGCGGGGAGTTCATGGATGCGTACATCGAGTACGACACGAGCCTCGTGTTCAGGTGCTCGTCCATGCGGCTGTCACGCACGAATGTGGCCGAGCAGGTGCTGGTGCAGAACGTGACGCATGTCGACCGCGCGCTCGTTGCGGCGGACGTGCCGATCGTCTATCCCATCTGCGGCCGCGGCCGCGCGTTCACGGCGCTGGTGGGCGATGAGATTACCGAGAACACGGTGATCGAGGTGTGCAGGGCGCTTGCCGGCGCATGCTCGTGCGAAATCAAGGAGCAGAACCCGGGCATCGACCTGTTCATGCCGGTGAACTGGGACGGCGAGATCACCGACGCGATGGTGTACTATCAGCCGCCGCCGCTGACGGGCTTCGGCGCGTTTGCGCCAGGCGGCAGCACCGAGTTTGCCAGCGCGGCATCGGCGCGGCAGGAGGCAGTCGCGGCGCCGGCGCCGGGCACGGCCGTCCCTCTCTGGCGCAACACGGCGCTTGTGGCCGTCGGCGCCGTGTTCGTCGTCATCTGCGCCTCGCTCCTGATCTTCAGAAAACCGCGGTGACCGCCTCATGACGCTCACGCTTCTTGTCATAAAGGAACTCGCGCACCGCCGGCTGTCGTTCGCGCTCGGCGTGCTCTCCGTCGCCGTCGCCGCCGGGTGCCTCGTCGGCGAGCTCACCGTGCTCCGCGCGCACGATCTGCGCACGCAGGACCTCGTCGCCCTCAAGGAGCGCGAGACGGCTGAACGCGGCGACTCGCTCAAGGACGACTACCGCAAGATCACGCTGCGCATGGGGTTCAATGTCCTCATCCTGCACAAGGATCAGGACCTTGCGGACTTCTACGCGGACACCCACGCCTCCAAGTTCATGCCCGAATCCCATGTCGAGAAGCTCGCGCACTCGAAGGTCGTCACGATCAGGCACCTCCTCCCCAGCCTGCAACAGAAGGTGCGCTGGCCCGAGCGCGACCGCACGATCATCCTGATGGGCGTGCGCGACGAGGTGCAGATCCCGGGCGAAGCCGCAAAATCGCGCATACAGCAGCCGGTCGACCCGGGCCACGCGATCCTCGGGCATCAGCTCGCCGCAAGCATGAACATCACCACAGGCCAGACTATCGTCCTCATGGGGCGCACCTTCACCGTCTCCGGCTGCCACGAGGAACGCGGGTCGAAGGACGACATCACCGTGTGGATAGACCTGAGGGAGGCGCAGGAGCTTCTCGACAAGCCCGGGTTGATCAACGGCATCCTTGCGCTCGAATGCGAATGCGCGCTGGGCGACATCACTGCCGTCCGCGCCGAGCTCGAGAAGATCGCGCCCGACGTCCAGGTGATCGAGGCGACGGACAAGGCGGTGGGCCGCGCGGCCGCGCGGCGCCGCGCGGCGCAGGAGGCGGGCGAAGCCGTCGACGCCATCCGCCGGCACCGCGACAGCATCAGGCGCGAGCATGAACGGTTTGCGGCCACGCTCGTGCCCGTCGTCGTCGCCGTAAGCGCCGTCTGGGTGTTCACGCTCGCGCTGGCAAACGTGCGCGAACGGCGGTACGAGATCGGCGTGCTGCGCGCCGTCGGCGTCGGATCGTCAGGCATCATCTTCCTCTTCCTCTCAAAGGCGTGCCTGATCGGCGTGCTGGGCGCGTGCACCGGGTACGCAGCGGGCGTCATGTTCGGCGCGGTGAAGGGCGGCATCGGCTTCGGCGCGCAGGCGGCGGCGCTGCTGAACCTGCGCGCGTTCCTGCTCGTCGTCATCGCCGCGCCGCTGCTCGCCATGGTGGCAAGCTGGCTGCCCGCGATGCACGCCGCGATGCAGGACCCGGCGGTCATACTTCGCGAGGAGTGACACACGGCATCATGATCGACATTCGCGACATACGGAAGTCGTTCGAGCGGAAGAGGGACACGGTGCGTGTGCTGGACGGGGTGTCGTTCCGCATCGAGGCCGGGCAGTTCGTGGCCATCCAGGGCGCAAGCGGCTGCGGGAAGACGACCCTGCTCCTTGCACTCGGCGCGCTCCAGCGCCCGGACAGCGGCGCTGTGCTGATCGAGGACGTTGACCCGTATGCGCTTGCCGCCGATGCGCGCGCCGCATTCCGCGCGAGGACGATCGGCTTCGTGTTCCAGCAGTTCCACCTTATGCCGTACCTCAGCGTGCTCGATAACGTGCTGACGTCCGCGCTCGCCCAGCCCGTCGATGACGCCACCGGGCGCGCGCGCCAGGTGCTCGACCGGCTGGGCATGTCGCACCGGCTGGCCCATGTGCCCGCAGAACTCAGCAGCGGGGAGCGCCAGCGCGTCGCCCTCGCCCGCGCGCTGCTTCACCGCCCGAAACTGCTTCTGGCGGATGAACCGACGGGCAACCTCGACAGCGCCAACGCCGCCATCGTGCTCGAAAGCCTCGCCGCCTACGCGCACGAGGGCAACTGCGTGCTCATGGTCACGCACAGCGAGCACGCTGCGTCAACGGCCGACCGCGAACTGCATCTCAACGGCGGCGTCGTGCAACGGTAGCACGCACGCCGCCGTCCGTCTAACTCCGTGTTTATCAAATGCCGCACCGGCAACAAAGGAGCCTCTCAATGACGTTTCTCTGGTATGTGCTTGCAGGCCTCTCATCAGGAACGCTCGGCGCCATGCTCGGCGTCGGCGGCGGGATCATCATGGTGCCGCTGCTCGGCCTTGCGTTCGGCTTTTCACAGAAATCCGCCCAGGGAATGAGCCTGGCCGTCATGGTGCCCATGGCGCTCGTCGGCGCGATCCGCTACAAGATCAGCGGCAAGATCGAGATGGACATGGTGGCGATCGCGTTCCTCGCGTGCGGATCGATCGCGGGCGCGTTCCTCGGTTCACACATTGTCACGATCGTATCCGGGAGTGTGTTGAGGAAGATCTTCGCCGTGGTGATGATGATCGTGGCCGTGAAGATGTACTTTGGCAGCGACAAGCCCAAGGCGCCACGGGAGCAGCCTGCCGAGGTCGTCGTTTCAGCCCCTGATGCCGCGGCGCCCGCGGCGCAGGGCGCACCGCCGTCACCGTGAAAGTCAGGATCAACGAGCACGAGCTTGAGGTCGCCGCGGGCGAGACCGTGTATGCGGTGCGCTCGCGCATGAAGCCCGGCGCGGACATCATCATCATCAACGGCGCCGTGTGCGATGCGGACACGCCGCTCCGCGACGGCGACAGCGTCGTCCTCATCCACCGCGGCGAACAGCCCTCCCGCGAGGAGCTCGAGATGCTCATGGCCGCACGCCACACGCCGGGCGTGCACGCGAAACTCAAACGCGCAACCGTCGGCATCGCCGGCCTCGGCGGGCTCGGCTCGAGCATCGCCATCGCGCTCGCACGCACAGGCGTCGGCCGCATGATCCTCGTGGACTTCGATATCGTCGAACCGAGCAACCTCAATCGCCAGCAGTATTTCGTCAGCCAGATCGGCCAGCCCAAACCGGATGCGCTCGTTGAGAACCTCAGGCTGATCAACCCATACAACACGTACGAGCCGCTCATCGCACAGCTCGATCCCGCCAATGTGCCCGTTATCTTCAGCGGTGTCGACCTGCTGATCGAGGCGTTCGACCGCGCGGACATGAAGGCCATGCTTGCCGCGGCGTTCAAGGGCGCGTACCCGGACAGGCCGCTGGTGATGGCTTCAGGCCTCGCAGGCTGCGGGCCCGAGAACACGCTCCGCGTGCGCAAACTCGGCGGCACGCTCTATGTCGTCGGCGATCTCGAAACGGCCGCGCGGCCGGGCGTGGGCCTCATGGCCCCGCGCGTCGGCATCGCGGCGCATATGCAGGCGAATCTCGCCGTGCGCCTCCTGTTGAGCGACTGCAAAGACATCGAGGTGTGAGAGCGGGGGGAGAACGGGGTCAGGCCCTAAATTGTCACAGGTGAAATAACGGGTTCAGGCCCTAAACTGGCACGAGTGAATTCACGATTTGGGGCCTGACCCCACTCGCCCCCCCACTCGCCCCTGTCGCCCCTGAATTCACGATTTAGGGCCTGACCCCATTCGCCCCCCATTCGCCCCGTCGCCCTGTTCGTGGTTGACGTTGTCGGCTGACTCGGGTACAATGGTGCCATGGCACGACGCAAACGGGACACATCGCAACCGCAGCTTTTCCGCACGGCGGAGGACGTCGCGCAGGAAGCCGCTCCCGCGCAGCCGACCGACAGCGGCACGCCCGGGCCGGCAGTGCGGAAAGAGACGAAGCCGCTGTCCGTCACGCAGCTCACGCGGCAGTTGCGGCTGGTGGTCGAGAGTGCGTTTCCGCGCACGTGGGTCGAGGGCGAGATCAGCAATTTCCGCGCGCATCCCTCAGGGCATTTCTACTTCACGCTGAAGGACGCGCAGTCGCAGATTCCTGCCGTGATGTTCCGCGGCGCAAACGCACGCCTGCGGTTCACGCCTGAGAACGGCATGCTCGTCACCGTCACCGGCAGCGTGCAGATATACGAGCCGCAGGGCAAGTATCAGATCGTCTGCGACACGATGGAGCCGAGCGGCATCGGCGCGCTGCAGATCGCGTTCGAGCAGTTGAAGAAGAAGCTCGCGGCCGAAGGGCTCTTTGACGAAGGGCGCAAGCGGCCGCTACCCGCCTTCCCGCGCGTGGTCGGCGCCGTCACGTCGGAAAGCGGCGCGGCGATCCGCGACATCATCAACATCCTTTTCCGCCGCTTCCCGCGCATCCGGCTGATTGTGAATCCCGTGCCCGTGCAGGGCGAGGGTGCCGCGGCGCAGATTGCCCGCGCGATCGACGAATGCAACGAGGTGAACCGCAGGAAAGAGGCGGGCGACGAACGCCTGCCGCATTTCGACGTGCTGATCGTCGGGCGCGGCGGCGGGAGCGTCGAGGACTTGTGGGCGTTCAACGAGGAGGCCGTTGCGCGCGCGATCGCCCGTTCGGCAATCCCCGTCATCTCCGCCGTCGGTCACGAGATCGACTGGACGATCGCCGATTTTGTGGCGGACACACGCGCGCCGACGCCCAGCGCCGCGGCAGAGCTGGTGATCGAGCCGCGGCCGGTCTGGCTGTCGCGCATCGCCGATGCGCGCAGGCGCGTGAACACGATCGCCGACGCCGTGCTGCTCGGCTATCGCCGGCGGGTTGACCGGGCGCGGACGCATTACGCCCTGCGCGAGCCGCGGTATCTTGTGAACCAGCACCGGCAGCGCGTTGACGATCTGGCCAACAGGCTCGGCACGCGGTTCGGTGAATTCATGGCGTCAGTCACCACGCGGTACGAACGTGCGAGCCATGTGATCGCGACGGCGGGCCAGCTCTTTGCGCAGCGCGTGGTGCAGCACCGGCAGACGCTGCTGTGGCGCGAGTCTGCGCTCGAGAAAAGCGCCGGCGACGCGCTGCGAACGCGTCGCACCGCCATCGCCGGCCTGCTCGGCCAGCTCGAGCTGCTTGGCCCGGCGTCCGTGGTGAAACGCGGCTACACGATCACCCGCGATGCAGCCACCGGCGCCGCCGTCACGTCAGCCCGCCGCGTGCAACAGGGCATGGCCCTCCGCACGCAACTGCGCGATGGCACTGTCGATTCAACCGTCACCAGCGTTCATGCGGATGAGTAGTCCGCACGCCATATCCCATCCACGCGTTCCGCGTGGCAGGCATTCCACCATTCCACTATTCCATTATTACACACCTGAGGTACCGCCATGCCACTTCTCTTTGACATGCCGTTGGACAAGCTGAAGACCTACCAGGGCCGCACGCCGCGCCCGGCTGACTTTGATGAATTCTGGGACAAGGGCCTCGCGGAGATGCAGGCGCTCGACCCGAAGGTCGAGCTCAAGCCCGCCGGGTTCCAGACGCCATTCGCGGAGTGTTTCGACCTGTTCTTCACCGGCGTTGGCGGCGCGCGCATTCACGCGAAATACGTGCGGCCGCGCACGGCGGCGGGGAAACACCCTGCCGTCCTCATGTTCCATGGCTACTCGGGCAGCGCGGGCGACTGGGCGGACAAACTGGCCTACGCAGCGCTCGGCTACAGTGTTGCCGCGCTCGACTGCCGCGGGCAGGGCGGCATGTCAGAGGACGTTGGCGGCGTCGTCGGATGGACGCTCCGGGGCCACATCATCCGCGGGCTGAGCGGCCCGCCCGAGGGCATGCTGTTCAGACAGATCTATCTTGACACGGCGCAGCTTGCGCGCATCGTGATGGGACTGCCCGAAGTCGATCCCGATCGCGTCGGCGCGACGGGCGGCAGCCAGGGCGGCGGGTTGACGCTCGCATGCGCGTCGCTCGAACCGCGCGTCAAGCGCGCCGCGC
The DNA here is from genome assembly GCA_012514975.1 of bacterium. GTDB lineage: Bacteria > Auribacterota > UBA3054 > UBA3054 > JAAYZF01 > JAAYZF01. Next base: position 8,999 of record JAAYZF010000105.1, on the reverse strand, counting down.
CCGCGTTCCCGTTCCTCTGCGATTACAGGCGCGTATGGGAGATGGACCTGGCGAAGGACGCGTACGCCGAACTGCGCGATTATTTCAGAATGTTCGACCCGCTGCACGAACGCGAGGAGGAGATATTCACGAAGCTCGGCTACATCGACGTGCAGTTCCTCTGCCCGCGCATTCGCGCGGAAGTGCAAATGGCCGTCGGCCTGATGGACACGATCTGCCCGCCGTCAACGCAATTTGCGGCCTACAACAAGATCACGGCGAAGAAAGCGCTGAGGATCTACCCGGATTTCGGCCACGAGGGCCTGCCCGGCTGCAACGACAGCGTCTACCAGTTCATGGCGAAACTGTAAGAAAGGGAACGGCCGCCGATGTGTGCAGCCGCGGTCCCGCAGGGCGGGACCGCGCGCCGATCCCGCACGCGGGATCGGCGCCCACATGAGCTCGCAGGGCAGGCGCACCAGTCCATGGCGCGGCACAACAACCCCGCTGAAGCGGGTACTCGAAATCCCCCATGAGACGGCGTTGGGGGATGCCACACGGCAGGCACCCACCCGCGGCACACGGTTAAGCTTGTTGATGCCGCACGCAATCGCACTCACGCGCGAGGCGGCTTGGTTTGGAGTTCCACCTTCAGGTGGGCCGTTGCGCTTCCGGCGGCAGACGGGAATCGCGCGAGGCGCATGCGCCTCAAGACAATGAAATGGCGGTGTTGTCTGAGCGCTGAAGACGCGTCAGCCTGACGATGTGAATATCCAACACCCAATTCATCACGCAGGGCGTGACAAGGGATGCCCAATGACGAATCGAGCAATTCGGGGATTGGGGTTCCGTGCTGGATAGTGAGTGTTCACTTCACGCCACCGCGACGAGGAAGCACTTCAGATAATCCCCTTCGGGAAACGCGGGCACCAGCGGGTGATCCGCCGCCGCGCGCGTGATCTTCAGCAGCGAGATGCGCCGGTGAGCGTCATGCGCCGCGTCGCGCAGCATCTCGAGGAACAGGTCGACGCTCACTGCCGCCGAGCATGAGCACGTGAACAGCAAGCCGCCCGTGCCGAGGCACTCGAGCGCGGCTTTGTTCAGCTCGCGATAGTACGGAATCGCGCGGTGCAGGTCTCGTTCCGTGCGGGCGAGCTTCGGGGGATCGAGCACGACAAGATTGGCGCCTTCCGCCCCCTGCATTGCCTCGATCGCATCGGCGCAGATAAATTCGACGTCTTCGATGCCGTTGAGCGCGGCGTTCGCCTTCGCGTTCTCGATCGCCGGAGCGGATGAATCGACCGCGACGACATTCGTCGCACCGCCGCGCGCGGCATTGAGCGCGAATCCTCCGGTATAGCAGCACACGTCGAGTACGGAACGCCCATGCGCGAGCGAGCGGATCAGCGCGCGGTTCTCCCGCTGGTCAAAGTAAAACCCCGTCTTTTGCCCCGCGCCCAATGCCACCTGGTAGTTGACACCCAACTCCCTGACTGTGACCGTCTCCTCGGAGATCGTCTGTATGATTTCCGAAACGCCGTCCTGGCGCAATGGCGCGTTCACCTGGCGCCAGACGATCACGCGCGGTTTGATAACATCGCGCATGGCTGCCTCGATCTCCGCGCGGTACTTCTCGACCCACAGGGCTGACGAAGCGACAACGAGCACATCACCGAAGCAGTCGATCGTCAAGCCTGAGAGCCGGTCGCCTTCGCTGTTGAACAGGCGGTACGCGTTGGTTTCATCGGACGGCAGACCGAGCGAGCGGCGGACGAGGACTGCTTCTTCGAGCCGTCGCTTCACGAGGTCCTGAATCGCGTAGTCAGGCGCGTTCTCCTCAGCGAGGCAGAGCAGGCGCACGCGGTAATCCGAATGCGGGTTGAACACGCCCCAGCCGATGCGGTTGCCATTCTGGTCAAGGACGTCAACGCACTCGCCCGCCTCAGGCGAGCCGTCGACTTTCTGAATGGCGCCGGAGAAGACGAGCGGATGGCCGTACCAGAACGGCTTGGCTTTGCCCTTGCGGATAGAGACGCGTGCTGCTGACAGTTGTGTTTCCATGGAACCTTACGGGATGAGTGAGAACCATGCGGCGCCCATGGCTACGGTCAGAATCGTTACAGGCACGCCTGCCTTGAGGTATTCGAGGAAGGAGAGGTGCACGCCGCGCGCGCGGGCGGATTCGGCGACGATGAGGTTGGCGACCGAGCCGAGCAGGGTGAGGTTGCCGGCGAACGTCGTAGCCATTGCCAGCACGAGCCACACGCGCTGCGGGTCTCCAAGTTGCGGCACGAGCGGTTTGAACAGCAGCACGGCCGGGACGTTCGACACCAGGTTGCTCAGCACCACCGCCACGATGCTCAGCGACGCCACGCCGCCGTGCGTCAGCGGCTGCACGAAGCTGAATAGTTTGTCCGTCAGTCCGGTCGTCTCGATCGCGTGCGTCACTACAAACAGGCCGGTGAAGAACACGAGCAGTGACCAGTCGATCTCTGCAAACACGCGCTCGGGCTTCAGCCGCCGGGTGACGAGCAGGAGCGACGCGGCGCCGAATGCCGCGAGCGGAATCGGCGCGCCGGCGACGAGCGCGGCAAGCATCAATGCAGCGGCAATCAGGCTTTTGCGCAGGAGCGGCGCGTAGATGTCGACATCAACACGCGCACGCGCTTCAAACCTGCCGCGCACAAACTCCTGCCGGTAGACGAGCACGATGACGGCCCACGCCACCGCGAGCCCGATGGCCGCTACGGGAAGCTGGTACGCCGTGAACGTCACGTAGGGGATGCCCGAGGCGATGCCGATGATTATATTCTGCGGATTGCCGGTGATTGTTGCCGCGGAACCGATGTTTGCCGCGGTGGCCAGGCCGACGAGATACGGCACGGGGTTTCTGCGCAGCGCGGCGGTGATTTCGAGCACGAGCGGTGTGAACATGAGCACCACGGTGTCGTTGAGAAACACGGCCGAGAGCACGCCCGAGGAGACGACGACGAGCGCGAGCAACTGGCGCGGGCTGCGCGCCCAGTGCGCCACGCGGGCGCACACGAGGCGGAAGAACCCGGCGATCGCGAGATTCGCGTTCAGGATCATGACGCCCAGGAGGAGCATGATCGTGTTGAGATCGATCCCCTCGTACGCCTGTTCGAGAGTCATCGCGCGCACGACGAGCAACGCTGTCGCGCCCACGAGCGCGATCGTCGCGCGGTTCATGCGCAGGCCGGGATAGCGGCCGACGGCGATGCCGGCGAGCGTCGCCAGGATGATGCACGGCGCGATGAACGAAGGAAGAGGCATGGGGGATAGGACGTATGGGACGTATAGGACGTATAGGACGTATGAACTACCTGATGAATGGGATCACGGGCGCGCCGCCCTTGTGCGCCGACACATCGGCCGCGTGGAGCACGCCGATCACGCGGGCCGACGCGTCGGCCGTGATGACCAGCGGCTCGCCCGAGGCGAGGTGCGCGCAGACGTTGCGGTAGTACGCGTGCCAGTCCGATTTCGCATTGTCGAACGGATACTCGGTTGTCCACAGCCGGCCGTCCTTGTACTGTTTCACGACAAACGATTTCTGCGCGGCGGTGATCGAGCCGTTCGTGCCGCGGAGCACCCAGCGCGGCCGGTCGATCGCCGAGAGATTCGACATGGTGAGCGTGGCGAGGCAGCCGTTGTCGAACTGCAGGGAATACTCGCTGTGGTCTTCGTTCGTGTAGTCCTTCCACGCCGGGTGTTTAGCCTGGAAGCCGGTGACGCTCGTGATCTTCGCGGGAACGAGCGAGAGAATCCAGTCGGTGAAATGCGCGCCCCAGTCGTAGATCGAGCCGCCCGAGACAGCCTTGCTCGACCGCCACCAATCGCGCTGCTTGTGATAGCCGTTGCACCCCGCCTCGATGCGGAACACGTCGCCGATGACGCCCGAGGCGAGGATGTCGCGGAGCACGAGGTAGTCGTTATCCCAGCGGCGATTGTGGAACGTGGAGAGCATGCGTTTCTTCGCCCTGGCCGCGGCGAGCATCTGTCTGACCTCGCCAGTGGTGATCGCGAGCGGCTTTTCGACGACAACATGAAGGCCCGCTCTCAGGCATTTGAGCGCGAGGGGCGCATGGGTGTTGTGCGGGGTGATGATGACGGCGAGATCGAGGTCCGTCCTTTTCAGCATGGTGTCCGCGGAGGTGAACGTGGTGATGTGCGGATACGCCTCACGCGCCGCGGCGAGGCGTTCCTTGCTTGTGTCGCACACGGCGGTGAGGCGGAACGCGGGGTGCCGGAGGATGGCATCGATATGCTGCGGGGCCATGTTGAATGACGGGCCGTAGCCGATGACGGCGAACGAGAACGTTTTGCCTGCGCGCTGGTTAGTGTTCATGGGAAGTCTGGTTCCGTGTGGCTTAATGGATGCTCAACGAGTCGAATGACACGCCGAAGGGAAGATTGCTGAAGCAGGTCTGCGCGCCGATGAAGCAGCCGTTGCGCCATGCGAACGCGCTGAGCTTGTGCGGCAGCGGCCCGGCGGACGGCCCGCCCGGCACGCCGATCGAGACGCCCGACGCATCGACGCGCCAGAGCAGCGTGGTCAGGTTGGTCACGCGCAGCACGGCATCGACGATGCCCGGCCCGCCGCACACAAGCCCGTTCTCGACACGGTACGTCTTGCTGAACGCGCGGACAAGCGCACTTGTCGGATGATCCCACGACACGTCGATCGTGAGCGCTTCGTCACGCCACTGGCCCAGCGGTTCGGCCATCGGCCGCGGAGAGAGCGTGAACGAGACTGCGGGGTGGACACCCCTCCCCGGGTCGAACTGGACATCAAGGCCGGCAACCTCGCCCGAGAGCGGTTTCGTGAAGAAGCTTGGGAACAGGGGCAGCACGTTCCTGCCAGCCGCGGGAATAATGCCGGCGCCCTGCCACATCGACGTCTGCGGCGGCGCGGCGATCTCGAACCGTGCACGCTCGCCGTCGAGCGCCCAGTCGAAGCGTTCACGGTCGAAGCGCGCCCAACGCACGTCCCTGTCAGGGCCGGGCCGCCATTCGAGCCGCGGGAGTTGGACGAACGCCCACTCGCCCGTGTTCCACAGCGCATGCGCGCGCAGCCGCTCAGACTGCGGGAGCAACTGCTGCATGATGACGGGGCTTGCGTAAAAGAGGCGGACTTCAGGGGGCAGGGACCAGAGGTCGTGAATCGGGCCGGGCAGGGGGATGTCGTTGAACACTTCAGCCAGACTCGGCACGGCGATGCCGCGCGACACGAGCGACTGCGCGCGGCCCAGGTACGCCTGCCGGCTCGTTCCGGCACTGCCGGGCGTCGCGGAAACATAGAAACACGAGCGAAGGAACGACGCATACGCATCGGACGGCGCAGTCGTCCTTACGAGCATCGACTGGCCAAGGTCGCGCTCGACGACGGCGAGCAGCACGCCCGCCTCGCCGCCGCTGTGGCCCTGGACGTCAACGGCGTCCATGAGGAGGTCATACGCGCGTTTCACAAGCGCATGGCGGCGCCACCAGCGCGTGCGCCCATTCTGCAGGTCGGCCTGCGTGTACCGCGAGCGGATGGCATACCAGTCGTAACACTGGAACGGCTGGGCGAAGACGTGTTCCTTGAGGATGAAACGCACGTTGTCGTCCTTCTCGATCGTGAACACGCGGATGCGCGGCGTGACTTCCTGGCGGTTCGAGACGGTGCCGAAGAACGCGGTATCCCAGCGCAGCAGTGCTTTTGCCCAGTGCACAAGGTTGTTCACGCGGTTCGTCGGCAAGGCGCGCTGGGAGAAAAGCGTATCGAGGCAGGCAAGCGTCTGCTCATCGAGCGGCCGTGCGGCGATGAGCGTGTTGGTGGCATCGATCCAGAGCGCAGGGGCGCTCGCCTCGGCGCGCAGGAGCTCCTTGAGCCGGGCGGTGACGAGCTCGGGCGAGCCGGGCAGCGCGCGGAGCGAATCGCGCAGCAGCGCCGCCGGGTCAGCATCTCGCCCGCCGCGGATACCGGTGACGCGCGCCATGCCGAGGAAGACGGCGGGCGGGACGTCTCCCTGCGCTTCCTGCAGCGCACCGGGCGTGATCATGCGCGCGGTCCCGGCGTCGGTCCGGGTCTTCTGGTAGTAGGTCAGCGCTTCGTTGAGGAACGTCCGGTTTGATGCGCCCGGCACGGTGGCGAATTTGTTCTCTTCGGCATTCAGAAGGCAGATGTCACCGATCCACGAGGCGAGCTCGGCCGACGGCGCGAGGCGGTGGCACTCGGCGAGGTGGGTGTAGGCGCGTGAGAGGTCGCCCTCGCGGAGCGCCATCAGTGCCAGTTCGAGCCGTGCGCGCGCCGCCATGGCGGGGCTACGCGCCGCGTCAAGCCACGCCCGTTCCGTGCGCTGGCGCAGGCCGACTGGTTCCTCGGCAAGCAGGAGGGCATTGGGATTGTTGTTGACGGCGGTGAGGAATTCCGCCCAGGCGACGGCGAGGCGCGCATCGTGCCGGTGGCTGCCGGCAATGCGGTACAGCGCCTCGGAGCTTTCCTCGTACATGCCGAGTTTGAAGAGGGCGCGCGCGTACATCAGCATCGCGTCAATCTGCTGTTCGAGTTCGCCGGCCGCGAACCGGGTAAGCACGGCGACATTGGTCCAGTTGCCGTTGTCTATGCTGTCGCGCACCTGGCGTTCGAGGACGTTCCAGAGGCGTTCCTGGTATTGGCTGGCGGCGCCCGCGCGGCCAAGGCGCCGGTTGACGGCGGCGAGGCCGGCCAGCGCGGCCGGGTGGTCGGGCGCGATGCGCAGCGCCTCGTCATAGCTGCGCGCGGCGGGCGCGGCGACCCCCTGGCTGAGGTAGACATCGCCGAGGGTGATCTGCGCGCAGTAATTCCGTGGGTCGTCGGCGAGCGCCTTTCTGAGGTAGATGGCGGCGAGGTCGTTGGTGCCGGAGAGCGCGGCGTTCCTGCCGCGCAGATACCAGTCGCCCGACGACGTGCCCATCGCGTAGATTCCCGTGGCGGACGTTTCGGCGGGCAGGGCGGACCTGATGGCCTGGCCAAGCGCGGCGCGCGCGCCTGTCTCATCGCGCACGCCTTCGAGCACGGCTGCGATGGCGAAGTGGACGAAGATGTTGCTCGGTTCGAGCCGTTCCCACTCGGGCAGGAGGCGCTGCGCGACTGACCAGCGCTGGTCGGCGATGAACTCGAACGCGAGCTGTTCGAGCACGTAGCCGCTCGACGGATTGTCGCGGCGGTAGGCCATGAGGGCCGCGCGGCGCGTGAGCGGGTCAGTCATGCTGCCGAGGTAGATGCGGAACCAATGCTCGCTCCAGCGGGGCCAGGCTTCACGGCACGTCTTGTACACGCGGCCGGCGCGCTCGATGTCGCCCCGTTCGGCGAAATTGCGCAGCAGCAGCTCCGCCGCATCCGAATCGTCCGGGTCCTGCCGCTGCATGCGTGCGAGGAAGCCTGCCTGCACGCCCGGATCGCGCAGCTTGCGGTACTGCGCCGCCCATGCGCGCGACTGCCAGCGGTTGGTGTACGCCTGCGCCGTCCGGTACGGGTTCACCCACGCATTCGTCAATCCGCCGGCAATCGACTTGAGCTGCGCGTAGGGGAACGAGCCGGCGCACGGCACGCCGCTGTCGCCGGCAAAGACCTCGATGTAGCATCCTGCGTACTTCTCGTTCCCGCGCACCAGCCGCAGGACAAGCTTTGGAAAGGAGGTCTCGGGCCAGCGGCCGTCAACGCCGTACTGCTGCGACCAGTACGCCAGCCGCTGCGGAAAGTAGTAATCCGCGACCGTGCGGACGGTCTGGTCGCTGCTCCGCTGGCGTTGCGCGCCGCGCAGCCCGCCCTGCGACGTCTCGATGAGCACGCTCTGCCCAGGGTCCCACAGCGAACGGTCGCTGTCCACCATCCAATCGGACGAAACGGTCCATTCCGTCGCTCCCTGCGGTGACAGGGGGATCGTCACCGACTGGAAGGGGAAGCCTGAAACGGTCTTCTCAACGTATGCCGACGTCTGGGTCGTCACGCCGCGCATCGTTGTCATCAGGAAGCTGTACAGGATGGTCGCCGACCGCGGCGCGGGAGCCCGCCTCGGGATGATGCGCAGCGGCACATGCACGCGGAACAGCCGCTGGTCGACTTTGAACGCGCGGGGATTGAAGTAATAGGGCCGCTCCTGCTCGCCGACGGTCCTCATCCGCTCGTCAGGCAGAACGTACGTCATGTCCCGCCCGATCGGCGCGTACTCCGTGCGCGCAGAGCCGACGATGACGGTGACTGAGGGCGGGGCGAGAAGCGACGGATCGCCCGCGGCGCTGCCGGCACGCAGCACCGCCGCGGTCACCGCGGCAGCACAGAGGAATGTCACTCGGACGCTCGTCATACAACCATACATTCTAGCAATTCCCGGCCGAAAAGGGAATGGCCGCGACAGCGCGAAGCGCTTTTGCTATAATGAACACCGCGACGATCAACTTGTCCGCACAGCCCGTAACACACTGTGGAGTGCGTCTCATGCCCTGCCTCTTTGCCCTCGGTGCGCTGATCCTGCCGCGCGGCATGATCATCGTGCTCTGGTTGTTCACCGGCTGGTTCGCCGGCATGTTCCGTGTAGCGCTGTGGCCCGTGCTGGGGTTCGTCTTCCTGCCCACGACGCTGCTCTGGTACAGCGCCGTGTTTCACTGGTACGGCGGCGAGTGGCACTTCCCGCAAATCCTTGGCCTGATCGTCGCGGTGATGATCGACGTGTCGCCCGCGACGGGGAGGAGAAATTGGGGAGGAAGGGAATGATGGAATGTAAATCCCTTGCGGACGGCGGCAAGGGGTTTAAGGTAACGACATATGGGGTTGTGTGTTCGTAGTGGCGGCGTGTCCACTCTGTCCCGCGACCGCATGACAAACCTATACGCGCAGGCGCTGGAAGTGTCTCTGCGGGTCAGGAATGGGTGCGCAGTTCAGCAACCATTCTCTGCACTGTGGAATAACTGCGAAGCACCGCGCAGCGGCCATGCTACTCCAAAGGCTGCACGCAGGGATTGACGTAACTGCCGAC
>JAAYZF010000104.1 GCA_012514975.1 bacterium | reverse complement strand
GGTCGAGCTGATGTACATGGACTTCGCGCTCATGGCATCAGACCAGATATCGAACCAGGCGGCGAAGTGGCATTACATGTCGGGCGCGCACACGACCGTACCGCTGGTGATCCGCGCGTCAGTGGGCGGCGGCAAGGGGTATGGCGGCCAGCATTCGCAGTCTCTCGAAGCCATCTTCTGCCACACGCCGGGGCTGGTGGTGGTGTACCCGTCGTCGCCGTATGATGCGAAGGGGCTGCTCAAAACCGCCATCCGCTCGAACGATCCGGTGATGTTCGTCGAGTCGCAGTTGCTGTATGGCGTGAAAGGCGTGGTGCCCGAGGAGGAGTACACGATCCCGTTCGGCGAAGCAGCCGTCAAGCGCGAGGGAAAGGACGTGACGCTTGCCGGCTGGGGCCCGGCGATTCCCGAGATGCTCGAAGCGGCTGAGAAGCTCAAGGCGGAGTTCGGGCTCGATGCCGAGGTGATCGACATCCGCACGCTCGTGCCGGTCGACTACGAGACCATCGTCACGTCGGTGAGGAAGACGGGCAAGTGCCTCGTGTGCTCGCAGGCGATCAACATCGGCAGCTACACGGCCGACATCGCGCAGAACGTGCAGGAGCGGGCGTTCAGCTATCTTGACGCGCCGGTGATGCGCCTTGGGGCGAAGGACGGGATTGCGCCGCAGGCCTACTGCCTCGAACAGGTCTTCCTGCCGCATGTGGACGACATGGTGGCGAAGGTGAAGGCATTGTGCAACCGGTGAGGAGAAGTAGGAAGTACGAAGTACGAAGGACAAAGGACGAAGGATGAAGGTGGCCGCTGTCTGGTCATCCCCCAATGCCGTTCTGGGGGAACGAAGTACGAAGTGAGAAGGACGATTAACTAGTTTTTTGGAACAAAAAACTATGGCTCATGAAGTGATCATGCCCAAGTTCGGGCAGCAGACGGAGACGTCGACCATCATCCGCTGGGTGAAGAACGTCGGCGAGCGTGTCGAGAAAGGCGACGTGCTCCTCGAAATACAGACGGACAAGGCGGCCATGGAAGTCGAGAGCTTCTGCGCGGGTACGCTGCTCAGGACGTACGCCAAGGAAGGCGACGAGGTGCCCGTCATGGCCGTGATCGGTTACATTGGCGAGCCGGGCGAGGCGGTGCCTGCCACGCCGCCCGCACCGCCGGCGCCGGCGGAGGCGCCCAAAGCGTCGCCCGCCGCGACGAAGTCAGCGCGGCAACCAGCCGCCGCCACGCCTGCACCCGCCATAGGTCCTATAGGTCCTATAGGTCCTATAGGTCCTATTGGTCCCATGCCCCCTTCGCCTCCGGCGAAGCTCCTTATCACGCCGCGCGCAAAGAAGCTCGCCGCGGACATGCTGGTCGGCCCGGCAGCCATTCGTGGCACTGGCCCCGACGGGCGTGTGACGGAGGCGGATGTGAAGCAGTTCATCGCGGAGAAGGGGATAGAGGCGATCAAGGTGACGCCTGTCGCGCGCGAGCTGATGAACAAGCACGCGCTCACCGTGCTCGATGTCTGCCCGTCAGGCGAGGGCGGGCGGATCACGCAGGAGGATGTCGAGCGGGCTGTTGCGGAGAAGCCGAGGCCGATGTCGAAAATGCGCCGGATCATCGCGCAGAGAATGGCGCAGAGCATGCAGACCATTCCGCATTTCTACGTGACGGTCCGTGTTGACATGACCGACCTTATGGCATTCAGGAAGGAGGCCCGGCGCGAGCATGGGCTGAAGGCATCCGTCGGCGATTTCATCGGCAAGGCGGTTGCGCTGACGCTGCGCGAGATGCCGGTCGTCAACAGCGTCTGCCTTGGCGACACGGTGAAGACGCACCGGGAGGTGAACATCGGCATGGCCGTCGCGCTCGAGGAAGGCCTGGTCGTGCCCGTGATACGCAATGCCGACGCGCTCTCGCTCGACCAGATCGCGGAGAAGAGCAAGGACCTCTCGGCGCGCGCCCGCGAGAAGAAGCTTGCGCCCGAGGAATACCAGGGCGGGACGTTCACCATCTCGAACATGGGCATGCTCGGCGTGTCGCATTTCACCGCGATCATCAACCCCGGGGAAGGAGCGATCCTTGCCGTCGGCGCGGCGGAGGAGACGGGTGTTGTGCGCAAGGGCGAGCTGGCCGTGCGCACGCTGATGAACATGACGCTGTCGTCCGATCACAGGATCATCGACGGCGCCGTTGCAGCCCAGTTCCTGAAGAGACTGAAGGAGAAACTCGAAGACGTCGAGCTGTGGCGGAGGATGGTGTAGCGCGCGCGGCGCGGTTGCGGAACGGGCGCGGGCGTCCGCGGCAGGCGGCATGGTTTGCATTCCAGGCCGTTTTCCTCTATGATAGTGGGCGTGATGCTAACTGAAGATCAGGGAGAGCACGAATGGACACATACGATGTGACTGTCATCGGCGCGGGCCCGGGCGGGTACGTTGCCGCGATCCGCGCGGCGCAGCGGGGCGCAAAGGTCGCGCTGATCGAACGCGAATCCCTCGGCGGCACCTGTCTCAACTGGGGCTGCATCCCGACCAAGGCGATGATCGCCTCGGCGGAAGTGCTGCGGCACATCCGGCATGCAGCCTCGTTCGGCATCACGCTCGATGGCGCTGAAACGGCCGTGGCTGACTGGCCGGCCATCGTGGCGCGCAAGAACGGGATAGTGAAGAAACTGCGCCAGGGCGTTGCCTCGCTGCTCAAAGCGAATGGCGTGACCGTGATTGAGGGCACGGCCTCGTTCAAGACACGGAACGAGCTGCGCGTGGCCACGGCCGGCGGCGAGACACCCGTCAAAACGAAGAAGACGATCATCGCCTCGGGATCCGAATCCGCCCGCCCGTCATTCATCCCGTTCGATGACAGGAAGATCGTCGAGAGCAAGGCGTTCCTCGACATCGACACGCTGCCCGCGTCGATCATCATCATCGGCGGCGGCGTGATCGGCTGCGAGTTCGCCAGCATGCTCAACGCGTTCGGCGTGGAGGTGACCGTTGTCGAGATGCTCGAGCGCCTGCTGCCAATCGAAGACAAGGAAGTGTCGGCCGCGATCACCCGCTCGTTCGAGAAGGCGGGCATCGCGGTGAAGACGGGCGTGAAGGCGGAGAACATCTCGGCGACGCCTTCAGGCGTCACCTGTGAAATCGCCGGGACGGCGATCCAGGCGGAGATGATGCTCGTCGCCGTTGGCCGCGCGCTGAACACCAGCGGCCTCGGCCTCGAACAGATCGGCGTGAAGACGGAGAAAGGCGTCGTCATCGTGGATGAACGCATGCAGACAACCGCCGGCGGCGTGTTCGCCATAGGCGACATCACGGGCAAGGCGCAGCTCGCGCATGTGGCGAGCTCGCAGGCCATGGCTGCTGCCGACAACGCGACCGGCGGCGACGTGAAGATGAACTATGCGGTCGTCCCGAACTGCATCTTTACGCTGCCCGAGATCGCCTCGGTGGGCCTCAACGAGGACAAGGCGCGCGAGAAGGCCGGCGCCATCAGCGTCGGCAGATTCCCGTACGCCGCGCTGGGCAAGGCGCTCGCGATCGGCGAGCCGGAGGGCTTCTACAAGATCGTTGCCGACGCGGAGACCGACGAAATCCTCGGCGTGCAGATCGTGGGCGCTCATGCGACCGACCTGATCGCCGAGGCGGCGATGGCGATCGAGCTCGAAAGCACGGCAACGTCTTTCGGGCAGACGATCCATGCGCATCCAACGCTGGCCGAGGGCCTGATGGAAGCCGCGCACGCCGTGCACGGCGAGTGCATTCACGCGGCGCCGCGGAAGAAGTAGAACGGCCGCAGGTGTCCAGCCTGATGCGCAACACACAGTGACTGCGCAGCCATTGGCAGGATGCCGATGCCACGCACGGCTGTTTTGACGGGCGACCGGCAGGGTGGTATACTAGTGTGTCACCCTTACGGAGGCCCCATGAACGCTCGCATCTTCGCCATCGTGGCGTGCTGTTCCACGGCGGCGCTGTTCGCCGCGCAGAATCTCCTCTTCATCCACCATTCCGTCGGGCAGAACTGGCTTGATGAAGGCCGGCTGCGCGAGCAACTGACCGCGGCCGGTTACACGGTACACGAAGCCACCTACGGCGACAGCGTGGGCGCCGATCCCGTTCCTGCCCTCAACCCCATCGGCGATTACACTGACGTCCAGCATTGGCACACGTGGTTTTACAACCATCTCGGCGCCCTGCTGGCATGGCAGTGCCCGGCGGGCGAGTCGAACATGACCGTCATGTTCAAATCCTGCTTCCCGAACAGCGCGATCCACGAAGACGGCATCGCGCCCGGCGACCCGACGAACGAGAACCGCACGACCTGGAACTACCAGGCGGCCTACTGCAGCCTCACCGGCGTGTTCGCTTCATGCCCCGGCGTGCTCTTCATCCCCGTCACCGCGCCGCCACTCAGGAAGGGCGACGGCTATGACAGCGAGCCATGCGCCCGCGCACGCCTGTTCTGGCGCTGGCTGGCAGGGGACTACTCGATGCAGTACCAGGTGCAGGGGATGAGGAACATGATGGCGTTCGACCTGTTCGACGTGCTTGCCACGCCTTCGACAAAACCCCGCGGCGCGAATGCCCTCCAGCGGATGTACCAGACGAGGGACTCCCATCCGAATGCGAAGGGGAGCACCATGGCCACCGGGCTGTTCATGCCGTTCCTGCGCAAGGCGGTATCCGTGCACGGCGGACACATGACGATCGCCACGGAGATGGTCAAGGGTGTGCGGGCGAAGATCAACCGCAAGAGCGGCTGGCTGAAGTTCAAGGGCACGGTCGACGATGCGGGCACGCTGCTCGGATCGCAGTTCGCAACGGTTCACTTCGGCTCCAATGCCCCCATCACCTTCGCAACGTGGAGCCAGAAGGGGACGGTGTACAGAGCGGGCGCGTCGGACATCACGGATGGCAGGTCGTTCATCAAGGTGAAGAAGGGGCACGGCGACACGATCATGTTCCTCGTGCAACCGCCCTCGCCGCAGGATGCGACGATGCCGATGCTCATGTTCCTGGGCAACACGCGCGCCTACGACGTCGACCTGCTGTTCGACGACCACGGGCGGTTCCCGTGATTGTGGAGTGCGCGTGGCCATGCCACGCTCTGGAGTGCGGGGGCCATGCTCCCGCTTTGGAGGGACACCGTCCACGGTGTCCGCGCGGGTCACGCACATCGGCCCAAAGGCCGCCACGCAGTACGACGCGACTCCTTTCGCGTTACTCGATTCATCAGCACGCATTGCCGTACGCCTCTCATCGCCACCCGGAGTCGACGAGCAGATTGCCATCGCGACGAAGGGGAGACGCGTCCAGGGAACTTGCCGGAAAGCCCGCACTTTTGGTACAATAACGCGTTTGTTCAACAACCTTGGAGAACTATGAGTACAGCGACACGACCTTTTCGCGGCGGCATCCATCCTGATGACCGGAAGCTGACGGCTGACATGCCGATCCAGCAACTGCCCCTGCCCGCGAAGGTGCGCATCCCGCTCGCGCAACACCTAGGCGCGCCCGCCGCCGCCGTCGTGAAGAAAGGCGACAAAGTCACCGTCGGACAGGTTGTCGGCGAATGCCATGGCTTCGTCTCCGCGGCAGTGCATGCCACTGTGTCCGGCACGGTTACCGCCGTGGGCACGTGCCCGCATCCGAGCGGCGGGGAAGTGCCCGCGGTCTGGATCGAGGCGGACGGCGCGGACACATGGCGCCCGGACCTGAAGCCGGTGGGCGAGATCAACGGGCCCGCGATTGTCCAGGCGGTGAAGGCGGCAGGCATAGTCGGCATGGGCGGCGCGACGTTCCCGACGCAGGTGAAGCTCTCGCCGCCCGAGGGCAAGAAGATCAGCGTCCTCATCGTCAATGCAGCCGAATGCGAGCCGTTTCTCACGTGCGACTACCGCATGATGATCGAGCACGGCGGGAAGATCGTGCGCGGCGCTGAGCTTCTCATGGCGGCGCTCGGGGTGGGCACGTGCGTGATCGGCATCGAGCGGAACAAGCCGAAGGCCATCGAACACATGCAGTCGCTTGTGAAGGGCAGGAGCGCGATGAGCGTGCAGGCCCTGCGCACGCGCTATCCGCAGGGCGGCGAGAAGCAGTTGATCTGCGCGCTGACGGGGCGCGAGGTGCCGTCGGGCGGTCTGCCGATGGACGTCGGGTGCCTCGTGCAGAACGTCGCCACGGCCGCTGCCGTTGCCGATGCGGTCGATCTGGGCAGGCCGCTCGTCGAGCGCGTGATGACGGTCAGCGGCGATGCGCTGTCAAAGCCGGGCAACTACCTTGTGCGCATCGGCATGACGATCGGCGAGGTGCTTGCGGCTGCCGGGCTTGACGAAACGCGCATGGCAAAGGTGATCCTCGGCGGGCCGATGATGGGCATCGCCGTGGCGAATCTCGACATCCCCGTGACGAAAGGTACGTCCGGCATCCTCGCCCTCTCGAACGAGTGGGTGAAGGAGCCCGACATCAAACCGTGCATCCGGTGCGGCCGGTGTCTCGACGTGTGTCCGATCGGCCTCAACCCTACGCTGCTTGAGCGCCTGTCGGTGACGAAGGACGTCACCGCGCTCCAGTTGTTCCATGCCGTCGATTGCATCGAGTGCGGCTGCTGCACCTACACCTGCCCTGCGCGGCGTCCGCTTGTCCATGGCATCCGGTACGGCAAGCTCCAGATTGCCGCGCTGCGCAAGATAAAGAAGAACTGACGCCGTTCAATCTGAAATCTGAAATCCGAGACCTGAAATCACATGCGCATTTCGTATACCTGGCTGAAGGAGTTGCTCGGCATCGATTGTACGCCCGGGCAACTGGCTGACATTCTCACACGACTGGGCATGGCGGTCGATGCGCTCGAGCATTTTGGCGCGCCGTACGACAAGGTGGTTGTGGGCGAGGTGCTCGATGTCGCGAAGCATCCCCAGGCAGACAAGTTGTCCGTGTGCATGGTGAACGTTGGCGCTGAGACGTTGCAGATCGTATGCGGCGCGCCGAATGTCGCCGTCGGGCAGCATGTGCCTGTGGCGTGCATCGGGGCGAAGCTGGGCGGCGATCTCGTCATCAAGAAAAGCAAGCTGCGCGGCGTCGAATCGTTCGGCATGTGCTGCGCCGCGGACGAGCTGGGCATCTCGGGCGATCATGAAGGCCTGCTCGTGCTCGGCCCGGCGACGCCGGTGGGCACGCCGTTCGAGTCGCTCGTCCATGGCGAAGACTGGTTGTTCGAGCTCGACACGGCGAACAACCGGCCCGACCTCCTGAGCCACATCGGCGTCGCACGCGAAATCGCCGCGTATCGCGCCGTGGTTGAACAGAGCGGAAAGCCGTTTGCCCTGCCTGCCATCCCGTTTGTCGAAACGCAGGAAGCCGCGGCGAAGCGCGTGACGGTGTCCATCGCAGACAGGGAATTGTGCCCGCGCTACGCCGCACGGCTGGTCGAGGGCATTGCCATCGGCCCGTCGCCCCTGTGGATGCAGGCGCGGTTGTACCGCCTGGGCATGCGGCCCATCAACAACATCGTCGATATCACCAATTACGTCCTGCTCGAATACGGCCATCCGCTCCACGCATTCGACTTCGCCTGCATCGCCGGCGGCGGCATCATCGTCCGCCGCGCGCATGACGGCGAGGCGATGACGACGCTCGATGGCGCCGAGCGGAAGCTCGATGCCGACATGCTCGTCATCGCCGACAGGGAGAAAGCGGTGGCGCTCGCGGGTGTGATGGGCGGGGCGAACTCGGAAGTGACGGACCGCACGAACGCCGTGCTGATCGAGAGCGCGTATTTCAACGGGCCGAACATACGGCGCACCGTCAAGCGCCTCGGTCTTGCGTCCCAGGCGTCGATGCGGTTCGAGCGCGGCGTGCGCGGCGTGGCGATCGAAGCGTGCAACCGTGCGGCGCAGTTGATGCACGACCTTGCGGGCGGCACGGTGCTGAAGGGCATTGTCGATGAGTGTCACGTGCAGCCGCCGGCAAAGGTGTCGTTTTCACTTTCACGCTGCAAGGGCCTGCTCGGCCGCGAGGTGACGGCGGATGAAGCCACCGCCGTGCTTGGCGCGCTCGGCTTCGGCGTGGCGCGGGCCGGCACTGGTGCGCTCGATGTCACTGTCGCGGGCCATCGCGTTGATGTCTCCGAATGGAACGATCTTGCCGAGGACTGCGCGCGCGTGCTCGGCTATGACACCATTCCGACCGTCGTCGAGACGCATCTTGTCGAAAGCGTTGCGCTGGCGCCCATCGAGCGCATCCGCCGCGAAGTCACGAGCATCCTGTCCGGCGCAGGCCTGATGGAGGCGTGCAACCCGAGCATGGTGTCGCCTGCGCAGCTTGATGCGGTGGGGCTGCCCGCGGCTGCGCCCGAGCGCACTGCGGCGATGCTGGCCAATCCGTCGTCGTTTGACCAGTCGATCATGCGGCCGCTGCTCTATCCTGGCCTTGTCGAAAACCTGCGGCTGAACATTGCGCAGGGCGCGAAATCAGTGCGGCTCTTCGAAGTCGGCCGCGAGTACCGCCCTGTGAACGGCGACGGCAGGACGTTCAGCGAACGCGAAACGCTTGGCATGCTCCTCTGGGGCGACAAGCTGGGCAAAGGGTGGTGGGGCGACGAAATGGCGTTCGACATCCATGACGGCATCGGCGTGCTCCAACTCATGCTGCGCAGGCTCGGCGCAACGGCGAAGATGAAACCCGCGGAAGCGCGCGACGGATTCCATCCCGGCAGAATGGCATCGGTCGAATGCGCAGCGGACGGCGCGGTGCACACAGTCGGCTGGATCGGCGAGCTCGATCCGCGCCTGCTGCGCGCGCTTGATGCGCCCGGCCGCGCGGTGGTTGCTGAACTTGATCTTGCCGGCGTGGTGAAGGCTTCGAGCGCGCTGCGTTCCTACAAGCCCCTGCCGCGCTATCCCGCGGCGACGCGCGATGTGTCGTTCGTCATTGCCGACGAAGTGAGCCACGCGAACGTGCTCGATGCGGTCGCCTCGGCCCGTGCTTCATTCCTCGAACGCACCGAGCTGTTCGACATCTACCGCGGTGAACAGATCGGCGCGGGAAAGAAGAGCGTTGCCTATCGCATGACCTATCGCGCGCCAGACCGCACGCTGACGGACGAAGAAATCGACAAGGCGCACCAGGCGGTCGTGAGAGCGTTGCAGGAAAAGCTGTCCGCGCAAGTGAGGTAGGAGGGACATCCCTGTCCCGACTGAATCTGTTGCTGGGAGACGCAACAGATTCAGGATACCGGCCGGAGACACTCGAAGGACGAACGCATGACAAGCGATCTCGCGCAACGCATCCGACCCTGTCCCGCCAATCCCTGGTACTGGCAATACCGCGGCGAACCTGTGTTGCTGATCGGCGGCAGCGTCGAGGACAATCTTTTCCAAATCAGCGACATCGAGGAGCATCTTGACCTGCTGCGGGCTTGCGGCGGCAACTACGTCCGCTGCACCATGTCGAGCCGCGATCCTGGCGACGCATGGCCGTTCGAGCGTGACGGGAAGACCGGCCTGTACAACCTGGAGAAACCCGGGCGCGAGTATTGGCGCCGGTTCGAGACCTTCCTCCGTTTGTGCGCCGAACGGGACATCATCCTTCAGATCGAGATGTGGGATCGGTTCGATTTTGCCCGCGGACCATGGCAGGACAATCCGTACAACCCGAAAAACAACAGCAACTACACTGTCGAGGAAAGCGGCCTGCCTGAAGCGATCGCAACGCATCCCGGCGCGCGTGAAAGCTGTTTCTTCCGTTCCGTGCCCGCGCTCGAGGACAACAAGCTTCTTCTCGCGTTCCAGCATGCGCAGGTTGATGAGCTGCTCGAACGTTCGCTGCCGCATGGCAATGTGCTGTACTGCATGGACAATGAGACCAATGAATCGCCCGAGTGGGGGCGGTACTGGGCACGGTACATCCGCCAAAAAGCGTCTGCTGCCGGCGTGAAGGTCGAGACAACCGAGATGTGGGACGCACATGAACTGACCGACCAGATGCACGCCAACACCTACGGCGAGCCGGAGACGTACACCTTCGTGGACTGTTCGCAGAACAACCACCAGTCCGGCCAGAAGCACTGGGACAACCTGCAGGCGTTCAGAGAGCTCATACGCGCAACGGGCATGATCCGCCCGATGAACTGTGTCAAAACGTACGGCGCGAACACCGGACGCTACGGCACGAACCGCGACGGGCAGGAACGGTTCTGGCGCAGTGCATTCGGCGGCGTTGCGGCCACACGGTTCCACCGCCCGACGTCAGGCTTGGGGCTCAGCCCGATTGCACAGGCTCACATCAAGAGTCTGCGGATGTGTACTGATGCGCTTGGCATCTTCACTTGTGTTCCGCATCTTGACCTTGTCGATTCGCGAAGCCCCAATGAAGCATACTGCACCGCCGATCCTGGGCGCATCTACGGCATGTTCTTTCCCGACGGCGGTGATGTGCAACTGGATGTCAGCGCGGCCGGTGATGGCAGTCTCATTGTGCGTTGGATGGATATTCTGAAAAGCGGGTGGCTGGAGCCCGTCAGCGCACAGTCTGCGCACGGCAGGCTGCGTCTCGTGACGCCGCGTTCAGACGGTTACTGGGCTGCATTGATCAGTCCTGCACGCTGACTAGTGCATGAGCCGTTGGCGGCGCTCGCATTGTCTGGGCAGGGTCAACGCCCCAACCAACCGTGTGACGGTGACGTTGCCCGAGTGGTTTTGGAGGCAGTAGTCAAAGTGGCCGATCCCGCCTCGCGGGATTGGTGAGTGGAAGTCGAAGCAGCCTTGGTACGCGCCGGCATGGCCGGCGCTGTGGAGTGCGGGGGCCGTGCCCCCGCTTTGGAGGGACACCGTCCCCGGTGTCCGCGTGGGTTGCGGTGGCCATGCCACCGCTGTGTTGTCTGCGACCGGGTCGCAGACGGCGGCAGGCGGGTACGCCGTGCCCTCCAGTCTGCGCCGGCCGTGCCGGCGCAGTCCACAGCGGGAGCATGGCCCCCGCACTCCACAGCAGGCGCGTGCGCCTGCCCCTCAAACGACATCAGGACAAAACAAAACGCATGCGCCCCGGCGCATGCGTTCTGCCATCCATTATTCCACTATTCCATTATTCCATCATTCCATCCATGCCTTCGGCGTGGCAAGCATTCCATCATTCCACTCCCGTTCACCCTTTCACTGCTGCGATCAGCGTGTCCGCCACGTATCGCTTCTGCTCGACCGTCAGCTCGGGATAGATGGGCAGGGCAAGCGTTTCCCGTGCCGCCCGTTCTGATTCGGGGAAATCACCTTCGTGATAGCCAAGATATTTGAAGCATTCCTGCATGTGGAGCGAAACGGGATAGTACACCTCGACGCCAATATTCGCCGCCTTCATCTTCTCGAGCACCTTGTCCCGGTTGGGCACGCGCACGACATACTGGTTGTAGATCGAGTAGCAATCAGAAATCATGAACGGAGTGGTGATTTCCGTAGTGGATTTGAACGCGTTGTTGTAGAAGGCGGCGTTGGCGCGGCGGGCTTCGTGCCAGGAATCGAGATGCTTCAGCTTCACGTTGAGCACGACGGCCTGCAATGCATCAAGACGGAAATTGCCGCCGACAATCGCGTGATAGTACTTCGGGTGCATGCCGTGGTTGCGCAGCTTCACCAGCGTGTCGAACAGCTCCTTTGACGTGCACGTGACGAGCCCGCCGTCGCCCGCGCCGCCAAGGTTTTTCGACGGGAAGAACGAGAAACAGCCAATATCGCCCATGGTGCCAGCCTGGCGGCCTTTGTACTTCGCGCCGATTGCCTGCGCCGCATCCTCGATGACGTGCAGCTTGTGCTTCCTCGCAATGGCGAGGATCGCGTCCATGTCGGCGCACTGGCCGTAAAGATGGACGGGGATGATGGCCTTCGTCTTCTTCGTTATCGCCTTCTCGATCCTGGACGCGTCGATGTTGTACGTCTTCGGGTCGATGTCGACGAACACGGGTACCGCGCCAATGCGCGCGATGGCGCCCGCGGTGGCGAAGAAGGTGTAGGGGGTAGTGATGACTTCGTCTTTCGGCTTGATGCCCAGCGCCATCAGCGCCATGATCAGCGCATCGCTGCCCGAGGTGACGCCGACGGCATAGAGGACGCCGATGTAGACCGCGCATGCGCACTCGAACTCGCCGACCTTCGGGCCGAGGATGAAGTACTGCGAGTCGAACACTTCGTTCACCGCGGCCATCACTTCACCTTTGATGGTGGCGTACTGCGCTTTGAGATCAAGAAGAGGGACGTTCATAGGGTCTCACTGTGCTGCTGAAGGAATGTGGCTGGCCTCTTCGAGGCCGGTACACTGACATCGACGGGCGCAGAGCGCCCATCCACGCGTCTCACTTCACCAACTTCTCCACGGCGTCGAGGGCTTCATCGAGCTTCGACGGGTCCTTGCCGCCGGCCTGCGCGCTGTTGGGCTTGCCGCCGCCGCCGCCGCCGGCGATCCTGGCGATTTCCTTGACGATATTCCCTGCATGCCGCCCGGCCTTCACCTGGTCGTCGCTCACTTGCGCGATGAAGGTGCACTTGTCCGCGGAGACGGCGCCGAGGACGATGACATAACTTGTGAGCTTCGCGCGGAGCTGGTCGCTGACCGCGCGGAGCTCGTCGGTCTCGAGCTCGCCGAGGTTGGCGACGATGAGGGTTGCGCCGTTCACCTGTTTTGCAGACTTGAGCGTGGCGTCAACCACGTTCCCCGCGCCGCCGGTGCGGGCTTCCTTGAGCTTCTTTGTCAACTGCTTGTTTTCATCAATCAGCTTCTGGATGCGCGCGGCGAGCTCGTCCGTGCTTGCGCTGAGGATGGACGCGGCGTCGTGCAGCAAGGCGCGCTGGCGCTGTATTTCGTGCACGGCGGGCATGCCGCACAGCGCCTCGATACGCCTCACGCCCGCGGCGATCGCCGATTCGCCGGTGATGCAGAACGGGCCGATGAAGCCCGTGGTGGGGGAGTGCGTGCCGCCGCACAGCTCGCTGCTCACGTCATCGATCCTGATCATGCGTACATGCTCGCCGTATTTCTCGTCGAAGAGCATCATCGCGCCGGCCTTCTGCGCGTCCTCGATCGTCGTCTCGACGATTGACACGGGTGTGTCGCGGCATATCCACTCATTCACGATCCGTTCTATCTGCAGCTTTTGTTCAGCGGACAGCGCCGTGTGGTGGCGGAAATCGAACCGCAGGCGCTCGGGCCCGACGGACGAGCCGGCCTGCGTGGCATGCTTGCCGAGCACCTTGTGCAGCGCCGCGTGAAGCAGATGCGTCGCCGTGTGATGCCGCATGGTGGCTTCGCGCGACGCGCGATCAACAACGAGCGTTCCCTTGTCGCCGACAGCCACGGTGCCCTTATTGACGGACACGCGATGCGCAAACAGGTTGTGCGCAGGCCTCACCACATCTCCAATCTGAAGTCTGGAATCTGAAATCTGAAATTCCCCCCGGTCTCCCTCCTGCCCGCCCGATTCGCCGTAGAAGGGCGTCTGGTCGAACACGAGCCAGCCGTTGCTGCCCGGGCCGAGCATGGTGCAGCGCTCGCCATTGTCGTTGATGATCGCGCGGATGGTCGCAGGCGCTTCAAGCGACCGATAGCCGACGAACGTCGTGTCGCCGAGCTCTTTGTAAAGGTCTTCATAGACCTTGTCGAGGGTGACGCCGGCGACGTTGCGCGCCGCCTTTGCTCTCGCGCGCTGCTCTTCGAGCGCGGCCTGGAATCCTGGCTCGTCAACCGTCCACCCCATTTCACGCGCCATGTCCTGCGTGATGTCGATGGGGAAGCCGTACGTGTCGTACAGTTTGAATGCATCGGCGCCGCTGACCTGCCTGCGCGCTGCATCGGAGCGGGCGGCCAGGTCGCGGAAGAGATCGATGCCCTTCGAGAGCGTTTCCTCGAAGCGTTCCTCCTCGACGGTGATGAGCATTTCGACATGGTTCTTGCGCTCGCGCAGCGCAGGGTATTGATGGCCAAGGCTCTTGTCGAGCACATCCACCAGGTCCGCGAGAAAGGGTTTCTGGATGCCGATACGGCGGCCGTAGCGGACGGCGCGGCGGAGGATGCGGCGGAGGACGTAGCCGCGCCCCTCATTCGAGAACACCGCGCCGTCGGCAAGCGCGAACGAGACCGCGCGGATGTGATCGGCGATGACGCGGTGCGGCATGCCTGCCTCGATCTGCTCAGGCGTCTGCGGATGCAGCCGCGGATAGGTGAGCGGCACGTACTTGACGCCGGACAGCTCGACGACGCAGCCGATCAGCGGCGCGAACAGGTCGCTCGCATAGTTCGCGTACTGCCCGTTGAGGGCGCAGGTGACGCGTTCGAGGCCCGCGCCGGTATCGACGCTCGGCTTGGGCAGTTTGTCGAGCGAGCCGTCCTCGCGGCGGTTGAACTGCATGAACACGAGGTTCCACAACTCGAGGCATTCGCTCTCGTCAAACGCCGCTTGATCCGGCTTGACCGCGCCGAAGAACGCGCCGAGATGGAGGTGGATCTCGGAGCAGGGGCCGCACGGACCGACGTCGCCCATTTCCCAGAAATTGTCCTTTTTCCCGAGTCGGACAATGCGGCTGGCGGCGACGTGCTTCTTCCACAAGCGCTCGGCCTCGTCATCCTCCTCGTAGACGGTTGCGAACAGATGATCGGGCGAGAGGCCGTAGACCTTGGTGAGCAGCTCCCAGGCGAACGCGATGGCGTCTTCCTTGAAGTAGTCGCCGAAGGAGAAATTGCCGAGCATCTCGAAGAAGGTGTGATGCCGGGGCGTCTTGCCGACATTGTCGAGATCGTTGTGCTTGCCGCCGGCGCGAATGCATTCCTGGCACGACGTGGCGCGCGTGTACGGCCGTTTGTCAAGGCCGATGAACACGTTCTTGAACTGGTTCATGCCGGCGTTGGCAAAGAGCAGCGTCGGGTCATTCCGCGGGACGACGGGCGAGCTGTCGACCACGGTGTGGCCGTGCCGGGCGAAGTATTCGAGAAACTGCGTCCTGATCTGCGCTGAATTCATAACCAAGCGTGTACGATGGGTTTAAGGAACTCCATTCAGCTAGAAATGATACAGAAAGGGGCGGGAATTTGCAACTCAAGCGCTTGTCCGGCGGACGGGCGTTTGAGGGGGATTCAGCAAGGCGAGGTCGGCAAGTGAAATTAAAAGTGGCCGAGGCTATGCCTTGGTGAGTACGCGCGCATGAACTGGAGTGATGGAATAATGGAATAATGGAATAATGGATGGTTGGATGGTTGGATGGATGGATGAAAGAACGCATGCGCCGGGGCGCATGCGTTTTGTTTTGTGTTGATGTCGTTTGAGGGGTAGGCGCACGCGCCTGCCTGTGGAGTGCGGGGGCCATGCTCCCGCTCTGGAGGGACACCGTCCCCGGTGTCCGCGTGGGGTTGCGGTGGCCATGCCACCGCTGTGTTGTCTGCGACCGGGTCGCAGACGGCGGCAGGCGAGTACGCCGTGCCCTCCAGTCTGCGCCGGCATGGCCGGCGCAGTCCACAGCGGGAGCACGGCCCCCGCACTCCTCAGCGCCGGCCATGCCGGCGTGTACCAAGGCTACTTCGACTTCCACTTACCAAGGCGCAGCCTCGGCCACTTTGACTCTCGACAGACTCGGCACACGGCGTGGGTCGGTTTGGAGTACCACGTTCAGGTGGGCCGTTTGCGCCGCGTGAACGACCTCGTCGGGGCTCACATCTTCAGGATGGACTTCGCGCCCTGCACGGTTTTGTACTGCGTGGCAACATCGGCGGCGGCGTTGAGGACCCAGTGGAGATTCGTGTCCACGAGGCGAACGTTGGCATAGTAGCTCTTGCCTGTCCAGAAAGGCTGTGAGGTGTCCTGAAGGCCGAGCTTCGAGGCGAGACCGATGTTCTTGTCCTTGATCAAGGTGGTGAGTGTGCCATCCTTGAGCTTGAGGATGACCAGGTACTTCGTTTTCTCAGCGGTGTTCTTCGCCTCGCACTTCAACGTCGTGCCCTGCTTGCTTAGTGTGCGGGGCATTCCCTCGGCAATATACCAGTGACCCGTCACGTCGAGACTGAGGAGCGGAACCTGCGACGCATTCAGCGCACCGAGATTCTTGAGCTCTGTCTGGCACACGCTCTTGAAGAGAAACTTCCCCGAGCCCCCCTTGTTCCAGAGAATCTTGCCCTTGAACGATTGGACGTCCATCATGACGCCCTTGCCCGCCTGCGGGGCGGACAGGGACAGGAGTGCGGGAAAGGCAACCGAGCAGACAACGACGGCGAGAATGGACCGCGGTTTCATGATTCCTCCTTGACTGCGTCGTGAGAAGGCTGGGAACGTCACCAACTGCAACAGCGTGCGTGCACTAGAGCATACCACAACGCAGGACGGCAGTCAAGAAAGGTGGACGGCATTGTTGCAGGTTTCTAGAAATGACATGGTTTACGTCTTTTAGAAATGACATGGCGCCGGCATGCCGGCGCGCAATCCATGCGCGTGGCGAGCCACGCACGCGGCGGCCGGGGATCCCGCATCGCGGGACCCTCCACACAGGGCGCGGGTCGGTGCGCGCAGTTTTGCATCCCCCAGCGCTGTCTCATGGGGGATTCGGAGTGCTCGCTTTAGCGAGGTCGTTCACGCGGCGCGCACGGCCCACCTGAAGGTGGTACTCCAAATCCCCCATCACGGCATTGTGGGATGCCTCTACGGCGTGCACCAAGCGACGCGGTCGCGGAGAACGCAGTGCTGAGAGCGGTTGGAGGGCAGGCGTACCCGCCTGCCGCACAGCGCGCGGTTCCATACCGCGCGTAATTCATGCGCGTGGCCAGCCACGCGCGCGGCGGCCGGGGACGGCCGCCCTCCATTCCGTAGGGCGGTCATACCCGCCTGCCGCGCATGCGCCTCGCGCTTCCCTCGAGACGACTATTTCCCCGCCGGCGGCTCGGGTTTGATGGCCTGCCAGTATTTGATGAAGCCTGTAGAGAAAATCGCCTTGATCGTGAACGCGTTCTCCGCCGGTTGCGGCCCCGGCGCGAAGTGGAGCACCGCGTCGCCGCCTTCGAACTGGATGTGCACCGGCGATACACCCGCCGTCTCGGGCCAGAGCCACCGCCAGCCGTTGCCTGTGATTTCGAGCCGGGCGAGCGGGTCGCGCAGCCGGTCATCGCTGATGCGGACGGCGAGATCGGGCTGCTGGTCCGGGCCCTTGGCGGCATCGATACCGACATAGTCGCTCGAGTCGCCCGAGAGCCATTGGCCCGCGCGCGCCCATTCAGCGCCGTCCGCAAGCGCGGTCCATTGCACGATTGTGCCATCGGGGAGCGAAGCCTGGATATCGAACTGGTCGCCCGGCCTGGCCCAGACGGGATCGATGAAGAGTCGCGCGGCGCCCTGCCCGGCGCTGACATGCATCTCGCGGAATTCCTTGAGCTCGGTGTCTGATTCGCGCGGTGTGCGCCACTTGTTCGCGCCGGATGAGACGGACCAGCGATAGGGGGATTGTGCGGCGAGGCGTTCGTCGCTCACGGAGATGCACCATTGGCTGACCATGTTTGTGACTGCGCCGTCGACGCGCGCCGAGAGGACGTCGGGTGTCTGGCCGAGCCATGAGACGTCATTGCCGCGCACCTGTCGCGTGCTGGTGACGCCCCAGTTGACGAGCGAGCCGTCGGCGAGGACCGCGGTGACGTAGAACGTGTCGCCCGCGCGCTCCATCGCCGGCTCGAAGTACAGATCGGCCTGCGAGCCACGCACGAGGGGCATGAGTGCCATTGACGCCGGCTCGGTGCGTTTCTTTCCCGGTTCGACCGATTCCCACACGCATTTGGCGCCGCGCACCATCCATCGCACGGGCGAGACGAGCTTGGGCGACTCGACGGCAAGGTGCCAGTCGCGCACGCCATTGCCGCGTGACGCGTCATACTGGCCGACGTAATCCTGTTCATCCTGGCCGAACCATGAGCCGCCCGTCGCCCATTCCGAGCCCATGCCGACGGCCTTCCACATGTTCCACGACTTGTCCGGCCAGGCGATGCGGACGAAGAACTCGTCGCCGCCGCAGGCGAGGACGGGGTTGATCGAGAGGGTGACGACGCCGCTGCGGCTGTCCACGCTGAGCGGCATGCCGCTGCGCCGGTCGTGCGACGACCAGTAGTCGAAGCAGCCGACGCGCGACAGCCTGCTGCCCATGGGCCTGTAGGGGAGCCAGACGTCGACGAGCGCCGGCGCCTTTGACAGGAAGGGGTGTTCGAGCCGGATGATCCAGTCGCGTATGCCGTCGCTCGAATGTTCGGCCGGGCCGACGACATCGCGGTCGCCCTGGCCGAGCCAGGCAGCCTTGGGCAGCCAGCCTTCGCCGTTCGAGACGGTGCGCCAGACGATCTTCTTCTCGGACGAGACGAGGGCATGAACCTCGAACACGTCGCCGGGCCAGGCGAGCAGCGGGTCGAAATGCAGGTCGGCCTGGGTGCCGCTGCGGTCAACTTTGAGCAGCGTGCTCCACGGGAAGAGCGGATCGTCGGGTGCGTACCATGCGCCGATATCGACCATGCTGTACCAGAGGCCTCCGCGCACGCGCCACGAGACATCGCCCACGCCGCCCAGCCGGTCGCTCGAGACGCGTATATGCCAGTCATTGATGCCATTGGGCGCCGGCACCGAGCTTGTGCCGACAAGATCCTCGGAAGGCGGAATCCATACGGCCTGCTCGACGGCGATAAGGGGCGTGGTCAGAACTGCGATGAGTGCTGCTATAGCGAATGGAGTCTTCATAGTCGTCCCTGTAGTATGCCTGTTGGTCGCCTGCATGCGTGCGTAACTGGCCGCCAGGGGATGTAGACACGGACCATGCCGTACGGTCCGCGGTCGTTAACGGCCGCCGATCCCACACTTCGGAATCGGCGTCTACTCCTCTTCCGTCAGCGGGCGGGTGTTCACCTGCCAGCCGCCCTGTGTCTTGACGAGGCCTTCGCCCGGCTTGTGGTTGGGCGCCTTGGTGTCCGCGGGCCAGTTTCGCCAGAGCGCGGTGTGTCTTCCGTACGTCACCTGATCGGCAATATGCCCGTTGGGTGCGAGCATCACGAGTTCATCGCCGCGATTGCCCAGGTTCAGACGCGGAGCCAGGCGGCCATACTCGAAGATGCGGAGATACTGGCTGGCGCCATAGGGCAGGCGGCGGAACTTCGGGACGGAGCTGCAGAAGACGAGGAGCTCGCCCGGCGCGAGGAGCAGGTCCTTCTCGATGCTGAAGACGCCCTTGTCGTCATTGTCGCTGAAGGAATAGCCTTTGAGGTTCACCGGCCGGTCGAAGATGTTGCGCACGGCGAACCATTCGCCCGCGGGCTCGTCGCTGAGCGGGCCGGGGACTGTGTAGGCGAACTCGGCGAAGCGCACCGGCCCGGGCACGAACGGCGTCGATGGTGTGACGGGCCCGATAGACGGCCCTGGCTCGTCGGTGATGGCGATCGAGCGCGTTACGCGCGGCGTGTACGTGCCGCATGCGCGGAGATACGCTTCGAGCGCGTCGCGCGTCAGCACGGGCAGATCAGCCGCCCCGCTGTCCCGGCCGTCGATGAGCGCCCGGACGGGCAGTTGCCGCATGCCGCTGCTCGCGGCCATGTAGCTGTTGAACGCGACGGCATAGCGTCTGGCGGGATCGAGGGGCGAGCCGTCGCGCCGGGTCATCGAGACGACTCTCTCGCCCGGCAGGGCGTCCGGGTCGACAGTCACGCACAGGCCGTATGGCACGGCGAAGTAATGGGAGCCCCAGTATTCCATCAGCGTTTCCATCACGGCGAGCATGGCGGCCGGCGTCATCTGCGCGACGGTGATCAGGTTCTCGTAGGGCACGATGCGGTACAGGTCGGCCATGGTGAGCGGCCGGTTGCTGACGGTTGCAGGCGTCTGGAAGCTGCCGTGGAAGACGACGTCTGCGCGCGTCGTTGCGGCGATGGCCTCGCAGATGAGCGTTTGCAGGGCCGATTCCCCGCTCTCGGTGAACTCGTTCGAGAGCACGCCGTCGATCGTGCACACCACACCCGTCATCAACGCGTCCGCCTGCGCAAGCACGGGCGCAACGGCATTGCTGACCATGGCAGACCACGGCTGGCCCGGGCCGACGGGAACGAGCGACGCGGTCACGCCGGACAGTTTTTCCGTTTCATTCGAGAATGAAAGGCGCAGGTCGCCAAGCGCAATCCCATGGTACGCAGCCTGGGTGAACATGGCGCCGCCGGCGCGCCTGAACGGAACGGCCGTGTGCGTGTGCCCGCCGATCACCGCATCGAAACCGTGAAACAGGCCGAGCAGCTCGTACAGCGGGTCCTCGAACATTCCGCCCCGGTCGTTGTACCCAAGATGCGCAAGCAGGACGACCGCATCAGGGCGCTCGGCGTACACCGCGGGCATGACGCGCAGCAGCGCAGTCATCGGCTGCTCGATCACTGCGTCACCGACAAGGCAGAGACGGCTCCAGTACGGTATCTTCGGATGGGTGACGCCGACAAACGCAATCCGCCTGCCGCCCACGTTCGTGATGACGTACGGCTTCACGCGCTCGAAAGGCGATGGCGTACTGCCGCTCCACTGGCAGTTGGCGCTGATGACCGCGCCGGAGAACCGCGCGATGTTGGCCTCGAGCGCCTCGGTGCCCCAGTCGAAATCATGATTCCCGAGGTTCCAGATGCTTACATCAAGCGCGTTGAGCGCGTCGATGACTGCCGCGCCGCGCGTGAGGAAGCTGTGGGGCGAGCCCTGGAACGTGTCGCCGTTGTCGACGAGGATCGTGCACGGGTGCGCCGCGCGCTCCTGCTCGACCAGCGGGGCGAGCTGGAGGATGCCGCCGACGCCCTCGTTGCCCTCGTAGTCCGTCACAGGCAGCAGATTCCCGTGCAGATCGGTCGTGTGAAGTATGGCGACGCTTTCTGTCGCCGCGGGCAGCGCAAGGCATGCGCAGACGCAGGCAACGGCGGCCGCAACTACACGGGCACAACTCCCCGGGACGGCTGCGCCGCGGTAGCCCCGGGCCCTGTCATCTGTAATGCTTGTGTTCATAGACGATGTTCGTCCCGACCCATACTTCGAGATTATAGCCGATGTACGCCTCGCCCTGGTTGTAGTTCACGCCTGCCTTGATGCTTTCCGTGTACATGAAGACATCGGAGAGGAGAACCATGTTTGTCTCGCGCGATACGAGCGTGAAGGGCACGGTGATCTCGCCGCGCTCGCTTGTCTCGCTGACGGCCTGGCCGCTCGAGGCCCTGTTGTAGTCGTCGGCTGCCTTGCGGTCTTTTTCCATCTGGTTCCGTTGGGCGCGTGTAAGCGGCTTCCCGTCGCTTCCCGTGGCTTGCGCCGGCGCGGCGGAGATTTCCTGGACGCGCTCGCCTTTCTCCTCGCGGACGACGAAGCGGTAGACCATCCTGCCGCCATAGTCACGCGTGAGCGGTTTGCGCGCCCTGATGCCGACCGAGATGCTTGCCTGCTTTTCGAAGACCTTGTGTGATTCCTTGACCTCGTGGCCGGGGCCCTCCTGGTACACCCTGTCCCGGTCGACGCGCAGGACTTTGACATTGAACGCGCTGTCGACGTCGAACCGGCGGATGAGGGGCAGGGTGTTGAGCCACAGGCCGCGCTCCGCCTCGCGCGCCTCGCGCTCGGCGTCCCTGAGATGCTGCGGCGTGTCGGGCGTGTCCTCGACCACCAGCGCCAGCCCCGCGCTCACGAGCCGGTTGGCCAGCGTCGTTCCTTCGCTGAACACAAGATCGCCGTCGATCTGCACCCGCTGTTCCCCGTTCGTCGTCACCTTGTATGCCGTCAGCTCAAGCTTGCGGCCCTCCGTCATGCGCCTGACCTGGCGCACCGCGTTCGTCGCGATGACGGCAAGATGCTCGTTCGGCACCTCGAACTGCCTGTCAAGCCTCGCGTTCAGCGCCGAGCTCTGCAGCGACGGCGAGCAGATGTACGCCAGGTGCAGCGCGGCAGTCGAGCCGTCGTGCGCCACCTCGATAAGGTCGCCCCGCATCACCTCGAGAATCTGCGCCGCTGGCCGCATGGCAGCCGAGCCCGGCGCCGCTGGCCGCTCGGGCGCCGATTTCTCGGCCACCGATTCCTCGGCCACGCGCTCCATGTACTCAAGCGGGTCGCACCCGGCGAGCACAAGGATGCACCCTGCAACCAGCAGGCGGCCCGCGAACGCCTTACCCGGCAGCCGCCGGCCCGCGCCGCCATCATCTCTGTCTTTCCGCGTCATCCGCTTCCCTTACCTCAGCATCTTCCTGATCAACGCAGGCCGCGCGGGATTCGCAAGCCCGGTGCGCACGATCCATCTTTCTTCATGGCACGCTTCCTCGCCCGGATGGATGATCGTCATCGGGGCGAGCGTTTCGAGCTCGATGAACTTCGCGCACGTGTAGCACTCGATTGCGCATCCCTCGTCGGTATACGTTGCGTTCTCCTGGTAGACGAACTGCTTGACGAACGTCGCGTTCTCGGACGGGAAGATCGCGCCGATCCAGCCCTCGTATCCCGTCGTGCCCACCTTGCCCTGCTCGCCCGTCGGGTCGATCACGAACAGATCGCCCATGGGCTTCCATTGCGTGCTTGCCACATTGGACGTCTGGCTGCCTCCCCACGTCTCCCAGTAGCAGATTTTCCTCACATTCCACTCGCCCGGCCGCCCCCACGGGATCAGCACCTTCGCGTCCGGCCGCACGCACGTCAGCGCCCAGACGCAGCCCGAGGCGAGCATGTCGCCCGTGTTGCGCACGATGCTCTTCACTGAGAACGCGCCGCCGGCGCCCGAGATGGCAAGCACGCGCTGGAGCTTCGTCTTCGGGTCCACTGCCGCCTCGACGATGAGCGCGCCGCGTTTGACGGCAACGGTGCACGGCG
Source organism: bacterium (assembly GCA_012514975.1). Lineage (GTDB taxonomy): Bacteria > Auribacterota > UBA3054 > UBA3054 > JAAYZF01 > JAAYZF01. The sequence continues at coordinate 4,994 of JAAYZF010000104.1, read as the reverse complement.
CATTGTCCCCGGCATACGTGCCCTCGGCCTCGGGCCCCATCCACACACGGTGGCCGCCGGTAATGCGCCAGGCGCCCCGGCCCATCTTCGCTTCCTTGTCGACAAAGAGCAGGTTGCCTCCGCCGGCAACGCGCAGCGACAGGATGCGCGGCCCGCGGTCGGCTATGACGATCATCTCAGCCGTTCCCTGCGTGAGCTTGTACGCGCGTGTGTACATTCCGAACGTGGTCTTTTGTATCTTCATGCCTGTTCCCAAGGATGAAACGCAATACTGTATGATACCAAAAAAGCCTGTCAAATGCACCCACTTGATTTGCGGCCGCGGAGTGCGTATACTAGAATCATCTGAACTACTGCCTGCAACGGCGCTGGTCACGCCGCGCGCAGACACGTCATAACGTCCGCAAGGAGGCAGTATGAGCGAGGTCGAAATCGGCAAAGTGGTCGACTATTTCACCCATGTCGAAGTCGCCGCGATCGAAATCACCGACGGCGAGCTCAATGTGGGAGACACGGTCCATATCATTGGCCATACCACCGACGTGATGCTGCCGGTGACGTCGATGCAGCTCGAGCATCACGGCATCGAGCACGCGACCAGGGGCATGGTGATCGGCATCCGGTGCGAAGACCGCGCGCGCATCCACGACAAGGTGTACCGCGTGGCCGCGTAGCCCAAAGTGGCTGCGGCTCGGCCGTGGCAAGTGAAAGTGGCTGCGGCTCGGCCGTGGCAAGTGAAAGTGGCTGCGGCTCGGCCGTGGCAAGTGAAACTGGCCGTTCACTCTACCGCGCCGGCCTTGCCGGCGCGCGCAATCCATGCGCGTGGCCAGCCACGCGCGCGGCGGCCATGCCGCCGCTGTGGAGTGCGGCGGCCATGCCGCCGCTGTGGAATGCGGCGGCCGTGCCGCCGCTGTGGAGTGCGGCGGCATGTCGAGGATTCCCCAAGACTGGGGAACTCCTGCCATTGAACAGCCGAGGACGAGGACGACGACGAGTACGAGTACGATCTGTCGCAGCAACCGCATCTGTCATTCATCAACAAGGACGTGTCATGGCGAGGGGAAACGCGGCGGTGGCCGCACTATGTGCCGCTGTTCTTGCAGCAGTGTCGGCAGCGAATCTTCAGGCGACAACGCGCTACGTGTGGCCGAATTCACCGTTCCCGTTATTTCCGTATATCAGCTGGATGTTCGCAGCGCATACCATTCAGGACGCGGTCGACGCGGCCGGTGAAGGCGATACCATCCTGGTGACGAATGGCGTGTATGCGACCGGCGCCAAAATGGTACCTGGCGCGGTGCTGCAAAACCGCGTCGCAGTCACCAAGCCCATGACCATCCAGAGCGTCAACGGCCCTGACCAGACGATCATCGTCGGCGCGCCCGATGCGACGACCAACGGCTACGGGCCGAACGCCACGAGGTGCCTGTATGCGTCGAACGGGGTAACGATCGTTGGTTTTACGCTTTCGAACGGCTACACTGATGTGATGGTAGGAGTCCCTCCGTTCGCACAGATAGCTGGCGGCGGCGCGTTTCTGCTCGACAACGTTGTGTTGTCGAACTGCACCATTGTCAGGTGCAAAGGATTCTACTCGGCCGGGGCCGTTGCCGACTATATGTCCATGGTGACACGGTGCTCGTTCGTCGGGAACAACCCTTCCAATGACGGTTCTGTCGTCAGCGTCTGGAGAGATTCAGTGGTTAGTGACTGTGGCGTGGTAGGAGGCAATATCGCAGCCGCCTCCGGGAGCTGCGTGCTGAACTGCAGGCAGGAAGGCAACGTCGGCTACGCCGGTATCGTGGCCATTGAGGCGAGCAGTGTCCTGAACAGCATCGCGGCAGCAAACACCGGCGGCTTCTTTGGCGCCGGCGGAATCATGGCGATCAGCAGCCTCGTGAGCAATTGCGTAGTGAAGGACAGTGTCGGCGTTGTCCAGGGCGCGCTCTATGCTGAAGGCTCCATGATCCAGAACTGTTCAGTCGTCAGCAACAAAGGCTCGGTAGGCCTCTACGTTGTGGGATCCACCGTCAATGCATGCAAGGTTGCATACAACGAGGGCACGTCCATGGGAGCAGGCGCATACGCCGAGAACTCCTTGCTGGCCAATTCTCTTATCGCAAGAAACATAACGTACCACGGCACCGGCGGCGGTGTCTACGCCGGGCCGGGTGTCACCATTCTCAACTGCACCATCGTCCTGAATACATGCCTCGTTGCCGGTGCTGGCTTGTACAGCAACTATGGCACCGTTGTGCGCAATTCGGTTCTCGACTATAACCTTACGAATACTGTGCAGAGCGTGGTCGGCACCAATGTCATCGAGTACTGCGTCACCCATGAACCGGGTGTGGGCAACAACAGCAACTATGCGCAGTTCGTCGACTATGCGCACGATGACTTCCATGTGCTGTCCACCTCGCCGTGCATTGACTCCGGCACCAATGGATGTGTGTACAGCGACTACGATCTGGACGGCAACTGGCGGATCGAGCCGGCCGGCGGCACGGTTGATATCGGGGCATACGAAGTCGTGCCTGAGCCGGTGATCGTGTGGAGCGCGTTGGCGCTCCTCTTTGGAGTGCGACGAAAGTGAAAGTGGCCGATCCCGCCTCGCGGGATTGGTGAGTGGAAGTACGTGGACATGGACGACGCCCCTCCACAGCGGGGGCATGGCCCCCGCATTCCACAGCGCCGGCTTGCCGGCGCGCAATTCACGCGCGTGGCCAGCCACGCGCGCGGCGGCCGGGGACGGCCGCCTCCATTTCGTCCGTGCGGTCCTCGACCGCACACTGGAGGGCAGGCGTACCCGCCTGCCGCACAGCGGCGGCCATGCCGCCGCTGTGGAGTGCGGCGGCCCTGCCGCCGCTATGGAGTGCGGCGGCCGGGGACGGCCGCCCTCCAGTGCGGTCACCGGGACGGTGACCGCCACAGCGCCGGCTTGCCGGCGCGCAATTCACGCGCGTGGCCAGCCACGCACGCGGCGGCCGGGGACGGCCGCCCTCCAGTGCGGTCACCGGGACGGTGACCGCCACAGCGCCGGCACGCCGGCGCTCCCCCCGCATCGTGCCATGAAATCCAGCCGCTTCGCCGCGGGATTCCATTATGGTATAATCTCTTTCCATGACCGCGCTCTTCAAGAACCGCGTCGTCCGCAATACCGTCTCCCTTTTCGCCGGCCAGTCCGGCGCGCAGGTTCTTGCGCTCGTTTTTATCGCCTACCTGAGCAGCAAACTCTCGAAGGACGACTATGGTTCGCTGTGCTTCGCGCTCAACTTCGCTGTCGTGCTCAACGTGCTCAGCGAATACGGCATGTGGACGCTGCTCGTGCGGAACATGGCGCGCGACCTTTCGACCGCGCGGTCGTACTTCTGGAACTCGGTCGTGCTGAAGCCGGTCATGGCCTTCATCGCTGCCGCCGTAGGCGCCGTGGTGCTGTTGCTGTTCTACGACCAGCCCGGGCAGCGCGAGCTGCGCGTGCTGAGCTGCCTTGCGGGCGGATGGCTGTTGTTCAACGCGTGGTATTTCTCCGCCGCGGCGGTCTTCCGCGCATTCCAGGAACATCATCTCGACGGTACGCTCTCCTTCGCAGGCAAGCTGCTCTACGTCGGCGCGGGCATCGTGGTCGTGCTGGTGAAGCCTGATGTGCGATGGATCGCCCTGCTGTTCACTCTCGCGATGGCCGTGCAATGTGGCATGGCGTTCGTGCTCGTGGTGAAGCGGCATGCGCCCTTCAGCTTCACGTTCAGCACGTACCAGCAGAAGTACCTTGTGCGCAACGCGTGGCTGTTCTTCACGATCAACGCCTTCACCACGCTGCACCTGAAGTTCGGCCACCTGGTCATCGGAGCGAAGTTCCCCGCGAGCGAAGTCGGCTTCTACAACATCGCCTCGATGCTCGTGCTCGTGCCGATCGTCCTTGCCAACGCCTTCGTCCAGTCCATGTATCCCGTGCTGTCCGAGTGCCATGACAAGGGCGACAGCGAGTTCTGGCCCAAGGTGCGCCTGGGCATGCGCTGGCTCGGCGCGCTCGCGTCGCCCGTGATCATCTTCATGACCATCGACGGCCGGCGGATCATCGACACCGTGTTCCCCGGGTATGGCGCCGCGCTCGTGCCGATGCAGATTCTGCTCTGGGGCCTCGGGCTCGATTTCTTCAACCCGTTCAGCGGCCACGTCCTCTACGTGATGGACCAGCAGAGGAAGGTCATCGTGCTGACTGGCATCTGCGTCGCGGCGAACATCGTGGCCAATCTTGCGCTCGTGCCGCTGTACGGCATCGTGGGCGCGAGCTGCGCGATGGTGATCAGCCTGTCCATCATGTTCTGGGGCTACGCGTTTCTCCTGCGGCGGTGGCTGCCGTTGCGGAGATTCTTCTCGGCCATCCTGATGCCGTTGCTGATCGCCGTGCTGCTGGCGCCGCTGCCGTATTTCCTGTCAGGCCATGTGAACTTCGTGGTGAACGGCCTTCTGTATTGCGCTGTCTACACGGCAGTCCTGTTCGCCACGCGTACGCTGCGCTGGGCTGATACACGCGTCTTCGGCGGCGCGCGCGCGGTGCCCGTGCCGGCCCCTGCCGATGAAACCATTGCACAGACGACCGAATGATGGCAGCGCCGCGCAGAAAAATCCTCTTTGTCCATCACGGCACCGGGCTCGGCGGCGCGCCGCAGCTCCTGCTCAAATTTCTCGAGCACCTCGACCGCACTCAGTACGAGCCCGTCATCTGGTGCATCAGGAAGAGCTCGGCGTCGGACCTTTTCGAGCAGCACGGGTTCCGTGTAGTGTTCGATCCGCGCGTGACGCCCTTCCTGCACATCTCCGACGGCTTCTACGGCATACGGCATCCGCATCGCGTGCTCAATATGGCGTTCGGGCAGATCACGTCGTTCCTGACCGCGCGGCGGATGTTTGGCGAGCTGAAGCCCGATCTCATCCACGTCAATTCCGTCGTCCTGCCCGGCGTGCTCTGCGCGGCGTCGAAATGCGGCTGC
>JAAYZF010000103.1 GCA_012514975.1 bacterium | reverse complement strand
TCAGCGCGGCGGCTTGTTTGCACGCGGAGTGCTTGGCGAGCGAGAGGGTGTGGATGAGTTCGGATGCGGCAACACGTGGCGCGGATGCGGCCACCGGGGATCGCGCGGAGACACATGCGGTCACCGAGGACGGTGACCCTCCAGGCGGATCCGCGACGACATGCGCGGTCACCGAGGACGGTGACCCTCCAGGTGTTTGCGTTTGACTTATTTTAAGGGGCTGATCCGTCCGTGGCGGGCCGTTGTCCGGCTGGGAACTGCCGGGCGCGCTCTGCTGAGCGTTCAGCCCGCCGGACAACACAAGACAGACGGAGCAGGCAGTCCGTGCCCCGCGGATGCGGAACGATGCGGCAAGGCACACGAAGAGCCTGAGCCGCGCAAAGCGGTTCGGCGCACATGAAGTAGTCCTGTGCAGACCGTTGAGGGTCATACCATCCAGACTGTGCGAACTGCGTTTACGACGACCAACGGTGTCCCACCCGGTGAACACTATACCATAACGAACGGCATTTGTCGAATTGCATCCGCAGCGCGTCACCGGCGGCATGGTGCGGCGCAACGGCCCCGCTGAAGCGGGTACTCCGAACCAACCCGTTGCGCACGGTTAAGGACGTTCATGCCGCGCACCACCGCATTCACGCGCGAGGCGGCGTGGCTTCGCGTACCGCCTTCAGGCGGGCCGTTGCAGGTCGGGCGCTGAAGGCGCGGCACGCATTCAGGCGTTGCCCGGCATGCGGCCACTATGTGCAAACGCAGTCCCGGAGGGCGGGACCGCGCACCGGTCCCGCATGCGGGATCGGCGTCTACACCAGTCCGCGGCCGGCGCCCCCGCAAAAAAACCCCTTGACTTTTGCTCCCATAAATGGTATCATAGTACCATAATAGGGAGACCCTCTTGGTTTTAGTATCGCAATGAGGAGATGCACATGGCCAGCATGATAAGAGTCTCAGAGGCGGCGGCGCTTGCGTTGCACACGATGGTGTTTCTTGCCGCGCGGCCCGACCAGCTCGTCTCGAACCGCGAGATCGCCGGAAAGATCAAGGCGTCGGAAGCCCATCTGTCCAAAGTGCTGCAGCGGCTTGCACGCTGCGGCTTTGTCAAGTCGATTCCCGGCCCGCGCGGCGGGTTTGCGGTGACGAAGAAGGGGGGCGACTCAACGCTGCTTGACGTCTACGAGGCGATCGAAGGGCCGCTCGATGCGGAGCCGTGCCTGTTCCAGAGCCCCGCCTGCGGCGGCAGAGGATGCATCATGGGCGATGCGCTCAACGTGGCCACGCACGAGATGCGCGAGTACATGAAGAAACGCAAACTCAGCCAGCTTGCCCACACGATTGCCAAACTCAATCCTGTCCTGAAGGCGTAGCCGGCGGTCACAGTTTTTTCATCTTCTCCTTCGCCTGTTTCGCGTGCGACGAATCGGGATACTTGTCGGAGATGCCCTGCAGCACGCGCCTCGCCTCGTCCTTTCTGCCCGCACCTGCATAGGCATCGGCAAGGGTAAACCGGGCTGACATGGCCCGGTCGCCCACCGGGTGGTCCTTGATGAACTGCTCGCATGAGCGGGCGAGCTCGTCGCGGGTGTCGGCCGCCTTGTTCGGCCTGTCGTCTTTCTCGTATTCATCGGCCAGCGCATTCTGGTAGCGGATTTTCTGCTGCCACTGGAGCTTCTCGTCGTTAAGCAGTTTCTCATAGACCTGGGCTGATTTGTCGTGTTTCTCCGCCTCGGAGCAGCATGCGGCGTACTGCTCTTGGATCGACCGCTGCTGATTGGGAGCGGAAGAGAGATTGAGCGCCTTGTCGAAGCACTCCGCCGCCTTGTCGAACTCCTTGCCCGCCTGGTACAGCCGTGCGGCCTGCATGCGTGTGTTGATGGGATCGCCTGAGGCGTCTTTGAGGATGTCCTTTGCCATCGTGTCGACGAGGTCGCGATTGCCCGTTTCGGCGGCAAGCGCCGCGATGTTTCTCTTGATGTCGACGACGTTGATGCCGCCCGGGATGTAGTACTCTATATAAGGGCTGCTGGGTGACTGGCTGAGGGCTTTCTGGTAGAGTTCGAGCGCCTTGGCCGGCTGTTTCTGCTCCTTGTACGCGTCCGCCATGAGCGAGAGGAGCGGCGCGTTCTGCTTCTGTTCCGCGGCCCATGCGAGCGCGTCATCGAGCCTGCCGGCGTCCTTCCATACGCCAAAGAGCGCGGTGAGTGCGTCATGGCTTTCATACTGCCCGCCCTCAGTGGCGATCTGCTTGTACAGCTCGATCGCGCGGTCCTGCCTGCCGGCGCTGCTGAGAATGTCGGCCACCTGCTTGGTATAGTAATCCTGCATGGACGAAGCTGACTGGTCGAGCGTGTCGAGCAGTTTGGTCAGGTCCTCCTGCCTGCCTGTGTCGCGGTATGCCTGTGCGAGAAGGGAAGCGGCCTGCACGCGGGAGTGCTCCTGCATGCCGGCACAGGCCTGTTCGAGCGCGGGGATGGCTTCGTTGATCCTGCCGGTCTCGCGTGCGATGTGGAGGAAATCAGCCGTGATGTATGAATTGTTCGCCCTCGCGGATTCGAGGGCGCAGGCCCACGCCTCGTCGGGGTTGCCTGCCTCGAGGTGGGCGCGCGCCATTGACTGGTACATCGACTGCTTCGCCCAGCCCATCTCTTCGCCAGCCGTAGCGCCCGCGATGATCTTCTTGGCTTCCTCGATTGCCTCGTCATACCGGCCGGCCGAGATGAGCATGGACTGGAGCTGGCTTGCCGTGTTGTACTTCTCGTAGCTGGTGGAGACGGCGACGAGGTTCCTGCACGCTTCGATGGTCTTGTCTTCATCGCCCGCCTGGCGCATCATCTGGAGCCATTGCTGATAGATGCCTGCTTTCTGCGAATCAACGGTTGCCTGGGCGACGGCCTCGTCGAGAAAGCCCTGCGCAACCGCCACGTCATTGCCCGCGGCGACGAGGCCGGCGGCGGACATGAGCGAGTCGATGGTGTGACCGTCCTTGAGCAGCGCAGCCGCGGCGGCAGCGGTGTCGAAGTGCGCGCCATAGCTCCTGATGAGGTCGGCAAGCTGCTTGGCCGAAGCGGCGCGTGCCTGGCCATTGGGCGCGGCCAGCAGGGCCTTGTAGTACATCTGCGCCGCCTCGTCGGCATTGCCCATCCGGGTGTGGATTCTGCCGATGAACTGGAGGGCGCGCGTGTTGTTCGGGTCCATGTCAAGCGCTTCCTTCGCGCGTTCGAGCGCCGCGGCCGTATCGCCTGCCTTGAGATAGAGCTCGGTGAGTTTGACGAGCATGGGCACGGTGACATTCTCGCCCGCGTTGTCGATCGCCTGCTGCTGATAGCAGACAGCTTCGCTCACCATGTTCGCGCCCTCGAACATGGTGACAATTCTCTCGATCTCCCACTGGCGGATCTCGGGCCGCGAGGTCATGGCATCGGCGAGCCGTTTCATCTTCTCCCTGTCGCCGCCGGCGGCATAGAGCTCGAGGAGCCGGCTCTCGACATTGTTGCGCTCGTAGCCCGCCGGCATTTCAGCCGCAAGCTTCTCGGCGAGCTCGATCGCGTCAGCGTTGCCCTGGTTGTATGTCAGGTACGACAGCACGCTCATCTTGGCGTTCACGGCGATGTTCGAGTCGCCCATCCACTGCCGTGCGAGCGATTTTGCGCGCTGGCCCTCACCCATGTTCTGCAGCATGTACAGCAGCATATAACCCTGGCTGTACACGAGCGCACTGTTGGTGAGCTGCGTCTCGATCCCGGCGACGAGCTGTCTGACGCGGTCCTTCTCTCCAAGCGTCTGGTACATGGAGGCGACCAGGTATGCCTCGTAGCTGCTCAACTGCCTGCCGTCGAGCCGGGCGAGGAGGGCGCGCACGCCGTTGGAGTTGCCCTGGTTCATGTAGGACCAGGCGAGCGTTTGCATCGCGCTCAGCTGCTGTTCCCTGCTTCCCTTGTCGATCAAAGAGAGGAGGATACGCTCATGGCGGCCGGTAGCGCCGATTTGCTGGAGAGTCCCGGATAGCTCCCATGACATCCACGAGGGAAGGAAGCCGTTGAGGACGCCCTTCTCGATCTGGTCGAGAAGCTGGTCGCGCACGGCGGTGTTTCCGAGTTCGCACGCCAGCTTCAGCGCCTTCACGCCGTTCTGCATCCGCGCGTAATCGTCGTTGCCACGGCTCCACGACAGCAGGTACAACTCGAGCGCCAGCTCCGGCAGTTGCGCTTGCAGGCATGCATCCGCCGCAGTCGCATGCGACACTGACTGCGAGCTGGTCTGCGCGATGATCGACCTGATCATGGCCTCGATGCGTTTCGGGTCATTGATCTTCCGGCAGACGAACGTGAAACTCTCCGGGTTGCCGCCGGCGAGGAACGTTTCCTTGCACGCATCGAGCGCGGCGTCGAGGTCCTGCAACTGGACATATGCCTTGGCGACTTTGTTGAACGCGCCAGCCCGGTTCTTGAAGCGGAATTCGAGGCCGATGCCTTCGGAGATTTCGCGTGATTTCTCCGCCGCGCGCACGCGCATCCGCTGCTCGGGCCAGCGCGTTTTGAGCAGATCGTCGAGCGTGCGCAGCCGGTCGGCTTCATGCCGCGCGGACGCGCCGCGCAGGAGGAGCATCTCGTACGCGTCATTCGTCCCGCCCTGCGCCTTGCACAACTGGACGAGGGTGAACATTGCGTCGGTCGCGTTGCTCAACGCGCCCTGGTTGTCGTCGACAAGCTGCTGCGCTCCATCCATGTCGCCGTACTTGACCGAGAGGCCGACGAGGTGGCTGATCTGCCGCGCGCGCTGTGCGTCGTTTGTTTCGAGCGCGAGCGCCTGGGTGCGGAACTCGATGGCCTTGTCGTACCATTCTTTTTGTTCATACAACAGGGCGACGCGGGCGAGCACGGCGGCATTGCTCGGGCAACGCGCGGCAAGCGCGTCGATTTCGTCCTCGATGATGTCCTTGCCGGAGGACGCGAGAGCGAGCCGCGCGGTCGCAATGTCGTTCTCGTTCGTCGTGCTGTCCGCGACGTGGAGCAGCAGTCCGTGCATTTCGTTGGTGGCGCCGACACTGCGCAGCCAGCCGGCTGCCTGCTCGGCAATCGTGGCATCAGGCGTGTTCGAGCCGACGATGGTGTCGATCATGGCGAGCAGCTCGCCCTTCCGCCCCGGCGCGCCTTGATAAAGCCTGGCGAGCGGCTGCAGCGCCTCAAACCGCTGCTGCGCGTTTGTCGCGCATGCGGCCATGCGGTTGCACAGATCAGGGAGCCTGGCGGGGCGGTCTTCGTACTTCACCTGGCGGAGTTCGAGGGCAAGCCTGTCATATTCGCTGAGCGTGGACGAGGCGATCAGGCGGTCATACGTGTCCTGCCCGGCCTTCTTGTCACTCACCTTGTCCTTGACGGCGATCAACTGCCCGAGCAGGGCGCGCTGCGTACCGGCGTTTGTCGTTGCAGCGAATCCGTGGACAATTGCATCGAGCGCTTCATCATTTCGGTTCTGCCGGGCGAGGATCTCGGCGATGGGCGTGCGTGCCTCCGGCGCGGCGGGCAGGGCTTCGCGAAGAAGATCGAGCGCCCAGTCGGTTCCCTTGCCGTTGCGCAGTGCCTGGTGTGCTTCCATGCCGACGGAGGCGAGCCATGCGGCGCGGTCGTCTTCGCCCCGTGCGAGTGTCCACGCCTCGCGGTACAGCCGCTGCGCATCGGGCGTATTGTCGCGGTCCGCATGCGTTTCGGCGAGGCAGGCCTTCGCGAGCAGCGCATCAGGTGCAAGCTCGGCCGCCTTCTCGAATGCCGTGGCGGCATGCGCGACGTCTTTGTAGCGCGAACTCAGGTAGGTTTTTCCAAGGAGGAACCACAAGTCCGCGTTCGTCGGGCACACGGCGATGGCAGCCTCGATCTCCTCGATGGTGAACCTCGAGAAATCGGGCGACGCGCCACGCTTCGTCGCGTACACAGCGCCCGTGTACGCGCCGCCGAACGGCATGGAATGCCCTGACGAACCCACGGGTGCCGCGCGGTGGCCGGCTTCCTCCGAGACACGCCCGCCCGGCGCGGGAGCGTGCGGCTGCGTGTGGGAAGAAGTGGGCTGCTCGCGACCGCACGAAATAACGGACAGGAGAATGGAAGCGCTGAGAATCCACCGTGTCATACGACCCCTCATGGATGTTAAAGCAACATCGTCTGGAAGCGCCCCCGCATATACGTGTCCACACGCAAATATACTACGATTATTGATGGAAATAGTCAACAGGTACAGATGCGCAGTCTGAAACGCTGATACAAGGGCGCAAGCACCCGGCCCATCCGGCCGGTTCTGCGGCAGGATTGCGTCGGCACGCATGTGTACGATTCGCACCCAACCGAAATGCACCGTCCTCGCTGGCCTCGTTGCCTCACGTAAAAATGTGCCTGAAGGGCGGGAGAGGAGTTGTTAGGTAGTATAGCACAAGGTTAAGCTCATATCAAGCCGTTGTTGCCCAGTGCGCGAAGCGCACTGCACGAGCCGTGCGGGCGAGGCGAGCCGTCCCGTCGAGCTCGCTCCGCACGCACGGCTCGTGCGTCATGCGGCCACGCCTGAAGCCGCCACCGCTGCCGCCAGGTTCGCCGCGGTTCGGTGATTGGTCATGGCGCGCTGCAGGAGCTGGTTCTGCAGTTGTGTGATGCGTCGTTTCAGTTCAGCCGGATTGAGCCGCGCATACAGTTGCCGCAGTGCGCGTTTCTTCTCCTCTGACACATGCGCAGAGGCTAACACGCGTTGGTAGGGTGTCCGCGGTTTGTCGTAGCGTTTGACCGTGCGGCTGCCGATTCGTTCCTTGCTCTGAAGTTTGGCCACCGGAATGAAGAAGTTGGTGTACAAACGCGACTGCCGGTAGAGCGCGTTGAGCAGCGTGCAGTCATCGGCTCCTTCATATCGGCCATAGCCAACCAGACGGCGAACGATGCTCCAGTTCTTTTCCTCCACGTAGCAGTTGTCGTTCTTCTTCCCCGTTCGCCCCTGTGTCACCTTCACACCGCTGGCCTTCGCATAGGCATCCAGATGATGGTTGATGAACTCTCCCCCGGAGTCCGAGTGCAGGTCGGTTATGAGAAACGGAAAGCTGCTCCTAATGTCCTTAAGTTGCTCCAACACCCATACTTGCGCCTTGTTGAGCACCGCACGCGTTTCCGTCCATCCGGTCGCCACATCTGTCACATCCAACGTATGATTGAAGTCACCGCGCGCATTGCCGCCATCATGCCCCACCAAGTCCATCTGCGCTTCACCAGGCACCGCGTTGCCCCACTCCTGATGTGTTCGTACCGGCACGCGATGCTTGAGCATGCTGCCCGGCTGCGTGCGCGCCCGGCTCTTGAGACTGACCTTCGCGCGGTCGGTCGCCAGCAGCCGATCTATCGTCGCAGCGCTCATCGTCTGCAACTGCGCGCGCTGTTCCGCGGTTGCCTGCAGCTCTCCGTGCACCGTAAGCTTGCCCACCGCCTCGCTCATGCACGCCGCCAGCTTCTTCCCACAGATATGGTCATAGATGTGCCACACGCGTCTCAGCACCTCATGCACCTCCCTGCCATACCGTCGTTGTCGCTTGCGTTTCGTGCCTGGATGATGCACGTATGCTCCCCGCAGCATCCGCGCCGCGTGCTGACGCCCATACCCGTGCAATCGCAGCAGTTGATTCACCAATGCCTTCTTCTCCTTCCTCCCTGCCCGCTGATACTCCTCACGCATCTTCTTCGTCACCGATCGCCGTTCGCTCATCGAAAGCTCCATTGTTGTACCTCCCCACGGTTACCTCACTATCGTACGATTTCACGTACATTTTTACGTGAGGCATCCGATACCCCTTCAGGCACATTTTACGTGAGGCAACGCGCTGGCTTGACGCCGCTCATGCGCGCATGGTAGAATAGATGGATGAGAGCATCACCAGTGCCGGGAAACAGGGGGCACCAGATCACTCTTCTCGCAGTCTTCGCCGCGCTCGCGATGGCGCTCAACGCCCGTGCGCTTGAGCCGCCGCCTGATGG
>JAAYZF010000011.1 GCA_012514975.1 bacterium | reverse complement strand
GCCGTCGAGGCGTCTTCAGCCATCTCGAGTTCGAGCTGATACGCGGTGATGACGGTGACGTCATTGCGGCGGTTCTCCTTCGCCCACTGCTCGATTGCGAGCGCGATGTACGGGCCCGCGCCGTCGTCCTGCCGGTGCGGGTTGCCGAAGCCTATGATGAGCGTGCGGGGCATGGGGGGGGGGATGATTTATTATTTATTATTTATGATTTATGATTTATGATTTGTGATTTGTGATTTGTGATTTGTGATTTGGCCTGTTGATGGTCACCTCATCCATCCATCCTTCCATCCATCCTTACCTTCTGTTCTGAAACACAACAGGCGGGCGCGAGGCCCGCCTGTCGTGAGTGATGAGATTCCGTGCGCTCACATGCCGGGGCCTGAGCCGAAGCCTTTCATCAGCGAGAGCAGCGGCATGAACATGGCGACGACAATCGTGCCGACGATCAACGCGAGGAAGACGATGAGCAACGGTTCGAGAATGGACGTGAGGCCTTCGACCGCGGTATCGATGTCATCGTCGTACGTATCGGCGACGCGGACGAGCATCTGGGCGAGCGTGCCTGTCTCCTCGCCGACGTCGATCATGCCGATGACCATCGGGTCGAAGATGCCGCTTTCGCGCAGTGGATCGACGACGGATTCGCCTTCCTTGATCGAGTTGTGCACGCTGTTGATCGCCTTGGCGACGACGGCGTTGCCGACTGCATCGCGCACGATGTCGAGCGCCTGGAGGATGGGCACGCCCGAGGAGATCAGCGTGCCCAGTGTGCGCGTGAAGCGCGCGACGAGGACTTTGGTCACCAGCTTGCCGAAGATCGGCGCGCGCACCTTGAACGCATCGGTCGCGTAGCGCCCCGCGGGCGTGCGGAGCATGTATTTCCAGAGCATCACGATGCCCACGATGACCGCGACGACGATCGCCAGCTTCCACGGCTGGGTGAACAGTCCCTTGACAAAGTCGGACAGGTCGATCAGCGTCTGGGTGATGACGGGGAGCTCGCGGTTCTGTTCCTTGAACATGGAGGCGAACTTCGGCACGACAAACGAAAGGAGGAAGACCACGACGATCATCGCGATCGACAACACCACGATCGGGTAGGTCATGGCCGACTTGACCTTCTTCTTCAGCTTCTGCGCCTTCTCGGCGAAGTCGGCAAGACGTTCGAGCACCGTTTCGAGCACGCCGCCCGCCTCGCCCGCGCGGACCATGTTGACGAAGAGGTTGTCGAAGATCTTGGGATATTTGGCGAGCGCCTCGGAGAAGCTTTTGCCGCCCTCGACCGTGCCGACGACTTCGCGGAGGACGATGCGCATCTGGGTGCCCTCGGGCTGCTGCTCCTGGAGAATGCGCAGGCCGCGGACGAGCGGGAGGCCCGCGTCGAGCAGGGTCGCAAGCTGGCGGGTGAACAGCGTCAGGTCCGACGTGCTCGGTTTCCTCGGCCCGCCGATCTGGATGTTCTTCTTGGCGAGGCTCTTCTTCCCTTTTGCTGGAGCAGCGCTCATGGACTCTCCTTACAGGTTCAGCGTGTTCCGGACGACTTCATCGATCGTCGTCTCTCCGCGGTTGATTTTCTGAATGCCGTCTTCGCGCAGCAGGCGCATGCCCTGCTCGCGCGCCTTCTCGCGCAGGGCGACCGCGGGGGCGCGGTCGTTGATAAGCTCGCGCACCGCGTCGGTGACGCGCAGCATCTCGAAGATGCCGACGCGGCCGTGGTAGCCGCTGTTATGGCAGTGGGCGCATCCCTTGCCGCGGAAGAATTTGATGTCCTTGAGTGAGGACGGGTCTTTTGTCAGGCGCAGCAGGTCCTCCTCCGCGGGCTGGTACTGCTCCTTGCACCGGTCGCAGATGCGGCGGACAAGGCGCTGGGCAATGACCGCTTCGAGCGTCGAGCTCAGGAGGAATGGCTCGGTGCCCATGTCGACGAGGCGTGTGACGCTCGTGGCCGCGTCATTCGTGTGAAGCGTGGTCAGCACGAGATGGCCCGTCAGGGAGGCCTGGATGGAGATTTGCGTGGTATCGAGGTCGCGGATCTCGCCCACCATGATGCGGTCGGGGTCCTGCCGCAGGATCGAGCGGAGGCAGCGGCCGAAGGTGAGGCCGATGCTTTCGTTGATGGGCACCTGTGTGACGCCCTCGATGTCATACTCGACAGGGTCTTCGGTCGTGATGCATTTGGCATCGATGGTGTTGATGCGCTGGAGGCATGCGTACAGCGTGGTCGTCTTGCCGCAGCCCGTGGGGCCGGTGACGATGATGATGCCGTTGGGGCGGAAGATGAGCTCCTCGATCTGGTCCTGCAGGTCTGCTTCGAGGCCGAGCTTCGTGAGATCGAGCTTGACGCTCTCGCGGTCGAGCACGCGGACGACCACGCTTTCGCCGAAGACGGTGGGCAGGGTGGAGACGCGGAGGTCGACGAGTCGTCCGGCGATCTTGACGGCGATGCGGCCGTCCTGCGGAAGGCGGCGTTCGGCGATCTTCAGGCCGGCCATGACCTTGATGCGCGAGGTGAGGGCCGGGGCAAGGTGCTTGGGCGGCGGGACGAGCTCGATCAGCGCGCCGTCCACGCGGTAGCGGATGCGGAAGACGTCCTCGAACGGCTCGAAGTGGATGTCGCTCGCGCGGTCGCGGATCGCCTGGACGAGCACGAGCTCGAGGAGCTTGACGACGGGCGCGTGGCTCGCGCTGACGGCGCCGGTCTCTTCCTCCGCGGCGATCTCCTCGGGCTTGATGCCCTTCATGTTCTCGATCAGCTCGTCGAGCGACTCGCTTTTCTTGCGGTAGTAGTTCTCGAGAACCTTCTCGATCTCCTCCTCGGTGGTGAGCGCGCCGGTGACGTCGGTGCCGAGGATATAGCGAAGGTCGTCGAGCGCGGAGAGATTCTCGAGGTCGGCGACGGCGACGACGACCGAGCCGTCCGGCTTGCGTTCGCACGGGACGATCTTGTGCAGCTCGGCGGCGGAGGGGGCGACGAGATCGAGGACGTCCTCGGGAATCTTCATGCTCGAGAGCGTCACGAGGGGCATGCCGAACGCGGCGGCGATGGCCGCGTGGATCTGCTCGTGCGACAGGAATTCCATGTCGACGAGGACGGTCTCGAGCGGATTGCCCGTGCGCGTCATCTCGTCGAGCGCTTCCTGGAGCTTGTCATCGTTGAGCAAGCCCTGGCCGATGAGGGCCTGCCCGAGTGTATCCGTGTCAAACGCCATCATAGTTCTTCCTCAAGCTATGTCCGTTACGGTGCTGCCGAGGACTTCCTCGAGCGTGGTGATGCCGCGTTCGGCCTTCTTGAGCGCGTCTTCGCGCAGGACGCTCATGCCGTGTTTCCGCGCCGCGACGCGTATTTCATTCGAGGGGACGCACTGGTAGATGAGATGGCGTATTTCGTCGTTGACCTCGAGGAGCTCGAAGATGCCCTTGCGGCCCTTGTACCCCGTGTTGCGGCACTTGTCGCACCCTCTGCCCTTGTAGAACGTGTGGGACTTGACGTACTCGGGGTCGAGGCGGAGCGCCTTCACCACCTTCGGGTCGGGCGTCGTCTCCTCGCGGCATTCCTTGCACACCGTGCGCACGAGGCGCTGGGCCATGATGCCCATGACGGCCGAGGCGACGAGGAAGGGCTTGACGCCCATGTCGATGAGGCGGGTGACGGCGCTTGGCGCGTCGTTGGTGTGCAGGGTCGAGAACACGAGGTGGCCCGTGAGCGCGGCCTGCGTGGCGATCTCGGCGGTGACGGTGTCGCGGATTTCGCCGACCATGATGATGTTGGGCGCCTGGCGGAGGATCGAGCGGAGCGCCTGGCTGAACCCGAAGCCGATTTCGTCGTTGACCTGCACCTGGTTGACGCCGCCGAGCATGTACTCGACCGGGTCCTCGACCGTGACGAGTTTCACGTCGGGCCGGTTGAGGAAGTTGAGCACGCCGTACAGCGTCGTCGTCTTGCCGCTTCCCGTCGGGCCGGTGACGAGGAAGACGCCATTGGGCGCGCCGATGATGCGGCGGAACCGCTTTTCGTCCTCGTCAAGAAAGCCAAGCTCGTTCAGCCCGAGCATCAGGGAGGACTTGTCAAGGATGCGCATGACCACGCTTTCGCCGTGCGTGCCCGGAAGGGCCGACACGCGCAGATCGAGCATCACCTTGTCGACCGAGAACTTGATGCGCCCGTCCTGCGGCAGACGGCGCTCGGCCATGTTCATCCCCGCCATGATCTTGAGGCGCGAGAGGATGGGCCCCTGGAGCCGCTTGGGCGGCGAGTCCATCTCCTCGAGCTCGCCGTCGATGCGGTAACGGATGCGGATGCGCTTTTCGAGAGGCTCGATGTGGATGTCGCTGGCGCGGGAGCGGTAGGCCTGGCTGATCACGGCTGACACGAAGCGGATGATCGGGGCTTCATCGGCGCCTTCCTTGCCGCTGATCATCTCGCCGATGTTCTTCAGCGCGCTCTCGTAGTCGCCTCCGGCGGCCGCCTCGACTGCCGAGGCGAGCTGCTGGCCGCGGTAGTACAAGTCGATTGCGCTCTGGACGTCGACGGGCCCGGCAACGAGCGTCTCGACCTGCGCGTTGCGCGTCTTCTCGTTCTTGTTGAGCTGGACGGCGAGGTTGTCGATCGTGTCGACGTCCATCGGGTTGGTCATCGCGACGGTGAGGATGCCCGCGTCGAATTTGACGGGGACGACACGTTTGTCGCGGACGAACTCGGCGGGGACGAGCTGGGTGACCTCGAGGGGGAGGCTCTGCTCGTCGAGCTTGACCGAGCCCATGCTGAAGTACTCGGCGAGGAACGAGACGAGCTCGGTCTCCTTGATCGAGCCGTTGAGGACGAGGAGTTCGAGGACCGTGCCGGCGCGTACGCCGACGTCCTTCTCTGCTTTCTCGATGTCCTGGTCGGTGATCTTGCCGTTTTCTTTCAGGACATCAAGGATCAACTGCTCGGAACCCATGGGCGTGCACCGTGAGGGTTACGCTTTGTGGCCGGTGTGCCATAGAGCTAGTATATCATATCCGCGTCACTCGGCGACCGCCTGCTTTCTCTCGCGTACTTTCGTCGCCGATTTGCCGATGCGCTGGCGGAGGTAGGTGAGGCGCGCGCGGCGCGCCTTGCCGCGGCGGGACACCTCGACCTTCACCACGTTGGGCGAGTTCACCGGGTAGACGCGCTCGACGCCTTCGCCGAACGACACCTTGCGCACCGTGAACGTCTGGCCGGCGCCGCCTCCATGCTTCGCGATGACGATGCCCGCGAAGAGCTGGACGCGTTCCTTGTCGCCTTCCTTGATCTTCTGGTGAACGGTGACGGTGTCGCCCACGTTGAACGAATCGAGCTGCTCGGGGCGGAGGGGGCTTGTCTTCTGTAACCACGTAGTCATGGCATATCCATTGGTGCGTCAGATTAGCGTGTTCGTCTTCTTCCGAACACCGCCTGGTCTTCAGGCAGGTTAATAAGCTTCGCGTCATCGGCCGACAGAACGAGCCTGGCAAACAGGTCGGGCCGTCGCGCCTTCGTCAGGAGCAGCGCCTGGCGGCGGCGCCAGCGGGCGATGCACCCGTGGTCGCCGCTCAGCAGCACCGCGGGCACGTCCGCGCCGCGGTACGCGGGCGGGCGCGTGTACTGCGGATACTCGAGCAGGCCGTCGCTGAACGACTCGTGCACGGCGCTTTCGTCGTTGCCGAGCGCGCCGGGCAGCAGGCGCGTGACGGCGTCGATGACGGCCATTGCGGCGACCGCGCCGTTGCTGAGCACGTAGTCGCCGATGCAGACCTCCTCGTCCATCGCGTCGCACACGCGCTGGTCCACGCCTTCATAGTGGCCGCAGAGCAGCACGAGGTGGCCGAGCGACGCGAGGCGCTGGGCGTGCTCCTGGTTGAACACGGCGCCGCGGGGGCTGAGCAGGATTTTGCGGGCCTGCCAGAGCTGGTTCCTGTCCAGCGCGTCAAAGATCGGTTCGGGTTTCATGACCATGCCCGGGCCGCCGCCGTAGGGCACGTCATCGACAGTCTTGTTTTTGTCCCGCGCATACTCCCGAATGTTATGCACGGAAATCGCGACGACGCCCTGGTCCTGCGCGCGCTTGACGATGGTTTCGCCCAGGTAGGCAGCCAGGCCGTCGGTGCAGAGCGTCAGGACGTCGATACGCATGTCATTGTGCGGCCGGGGCTGCCGCCTCTGTCTTTGGCTTGCCCTTCCTGTGCGATTTGGGGGCCGGTACGGTGACGCCCGCGAGTTTCAGCAGGGAGCGTACCGCGGGGGACACCTGGGCGCCCGTGCCGATCCAGTAGGTTGCGCGCTCGGTGTTCACCGTCAGTTTTTCCTTGCCGCCCTTGTGGGGATTGTAATGTCCGAGAATCTCGATGAACCGTCCGTCGCGCGGCGAGCGCATGTCGGTGACCACCAGGCGGTAGGCGGCGACATTCTTGGTGCCTTCGCGGCGGAGTCGAAGTTTCGTAGCCATATGCGTCGTTGCTGATGAGTGTTAGAGATTGCGCACTTCGCGCAGGATCGTCTTGAGGTACGTGGCGCTCCGCTCGATGCCGACCGCCGGCTCCTCCTCGCCCTGGTAGAGGACGGTGACGTAGCCGGCGTAGTCGAGCCGCTTGAGCGTATAGAGCACCTCGCGCTGCGGCACGATGCCTTCGCCCACGGCGCACGGGGTGAGCTGCCTGCCGCGCACGGTGGTCCATTTGTTCCCGATGTACGTGTCGCTGCTGCGCGCATCGGTGAAGTAGACGTTTGCGATGCTGCCCTGCAGCTCGCGCAGCACGTCGGCCGGTTCCTCCTCGACGAGAAGGAGCGAGGCGACGTCGATGCAGGCGCGGAGGAACTCGGACCCGACGGCATCGAGCACGTCGTTCATGCGCTTTGCGCCGTTGAGGACCTGGCCGCTGTTGGCGAACGCGAGCGTCACGCGTTTCCGCTCGGCCAGTTCGAGACAGTCCTTGAGGGATGCGACGATCGTCTTCATCGACTCGTCCCAGTCCGCCGTTTCGTCCTTCGAGCCGATGCCGTGGATGCAGAGGAGCGGCACGTTTGTGACTGACGAGAGGAGGATGGCTTCGCGCACCTTGTTCATCGAGCGCCACCGCGCCGTTTCATCCGGTGCGGCGATGTCCTCGCATACGCTGTAGCAGTAGTAGCGGAGCTTGCGCTCGCGCAGGCGCATGACGTTCATCTTGATGTCATCGCCGATGTCTTTCCGCCAGGCTTCCCTGGAGTTCACGATCTCCATGCCCTCGAATCCGTTCTGGGCTGCGAAATCGATGATCTTGGCCAGATTCATCCGCCCGCCGTGAATGGCGGTGGCGAAGCTGTGCGTGCTTAACCCGAGTTTCATCCTCCTGTCCTCTTGTCGGCTCGGCTAGATCGCGTTGCCCCGCCGTTACATGGCGGAACGACCGTGTGCTGACTCGCGCTGCCGGGCAATCGTTGCCACGGTCTCGATGCTCACGCCCGTGCCGGCGCATTCTCCCGCCAGGCCCGGACGTAAAGCGAATGATAGTATACACAATCAACCGCCAAAAGTCAAACACCGGCGGCTCATTTCCGCGCCGTGCCCTGCGTGTAGAAGGGAAGCGGACAGACGACTGCGGGCAGGGCCTTCCGCCCCGTGTCAACCACGAGCGCCGTGCCCTCCGCTGCCCAGGCGGCCGGCACGTACGCTAGGGCGATCGAGTAGCCGAGCGATGGGGCGAACGAGCCGCTTGTGATTTCCCCTGATGCATCCCGCGGCGCATCGGCGGAGATACCGTTAACTGCCTGCCTCACCGGTTGCCCGGCGCGGGCGGACTGGCGGCCGTCGAGTTTCAGGCCGACGAGTTGCTCCTCGGGCCCGTGCTGCAGTTCCGCCCAGACGGCAGCCGCGCCGATGAAGCAGTTGTCGGTGTTGATGGCGAACGTCATGCCTGAGGCGACAGGCGTGCGCTGTTCGCCCAGTTCGTGGCCATACAACGGCAGCGCGCATTCGAGGCGAAGGGTGTCGCGCGCGCCGAGTCCGCAGGGTTTCACCAGCGGGTTCTTCAGCAGTTCGTCCCAGAGACGCGCCGTGTGCGCAACGGGAAGGAATATCTCGAAGCCGTACTCGCCCGTGTAGCCTGTGCGGCTGACGAGCGCAGGGACGCCGAGGACGCGCGTCTTGACGAAGCGGAAGTACTTGAGCGGCGCGAGGTCAGCGTCGCAGAGCGGCTGGAGCGCCTCGCGCGACCTGGGGCCCTGGAGATCGAGCTTGCCTGTCCGTTCCGATTCGTCGGTGAAGCGTGTGGCGGGCGAGAGATGGGCGGTGATCCACGCGCGGTCCCTTGCCGTGGTTCCCGCGTTCACGACGATGTAGAATTCCTGCTCGCCCAGGCGGTAGGTGATGCAGTCGTCAATGACGCCGCCCGTCTCGTTGAGCAGGAAGCCGTAGCGGCAGCGGCCCACGGGCAGCGTGGCGAGCGGGCACGTCACCAGCCGCTCGATGTCGCCAAGCGCGGCGGGGCCCTCGATGTGGAATTCGCCCATGTGGCATGTATCGAACAGCCCGGCCTGCTGTCTTGTGTGCAGGTGTTCGTCAATGATGCCCGAGTACTGGATGGGCATGTCCCAGTTGCCGAACGGCGCGATGCGCGCGTTGAGCGCAAGGTGCCGGTCGTAGAGTGGTGTCCTCATTGTGTCACCAATGGTGAATCCCGGAGTCGCGCCGCGTGTGGTCGCGCGGGCGGCCCGGAGTGAACCGTGCCCCGCGTCAGCGCGGTTTGGGCACGTAGAGCACGTCGCCGATCTGGAGATTCGGCGACGCCGCCTTGTTGATATGCATGAGCACCTGCGGCGAGATGCGGTGCTGCCTGGCGATGCGGCTGTAGGTATCGCCCGCGACGACGGTGTACGTGGCGACGTCGGGCGCCTGGGCGATCTTGTCGAGGCTGCGCGGGAGGACGAGGAGCGTCTTCGGGGAGAAGGTGGCTGACTCGCCGAAGCCGTTGATCTTGGCGAGCTCGCGCGCGTCCACGTTGTACTCCTTTGCAACGCTCTGGATCGAATCGCCCTGGCTGCACTGGTGGAAGAACGCATCGGCCTTGGCAACGGGCCGCGCGGGCTTGCGCTCGACGGTGATGTCGGCCGCGCCGCCGAGCGTTATCTCCTGTGTGGACTCGCCCGCGGCGGGCTGGAGCGCCTTGGGCGGCTCGGCCGCGACGACGACCACCGGCCCTGCCGGCTGCCCCGCGGCAACGGTGGGCACAAGAATCTCCTCGCGCTCGGCCGGAGGGGCGAGCATGCGCTTCTTGCTGCCGTCGCATCCGGCGGCGAGGAGCAATGACGAGGCTGCGGCGAGCATGAGCAAAGGGGGTGCAAAGCTGATAGTCATGAGGATATTGTACCAAAAGCGCCGGTAATTTCAAGTATGGTTGCATTGTGGCGGCGTGTTGTGTATAATGGCGAAGTTCTGAAGTGCAAACGCGTACCGCATGCAGACAGGCATGAGTGGATGAACGAGATCAGTGCGGAACAGACGGCCGCACGCCGCGCACCGGTGATCATCTCGGTGACGAACCAGAAGGGCGGCGTCGGCAAGACAACGACCGTGATGAACCTTGGCGCCGCGCTGGCGCAACGGGGATTCCGCACGCTGGTGGTTGATCTCGATCTCCAGGCGAACCTGACGCACTGTCTCGCGGGCCCGCCGGCGGAGACGGCGCCGAACATGTGCGAAGTCATGCTCGGCGAGCAGCCGCTCTCCGCCGTGCTGATGAAGACGGCCACGCCGCGCCTCTTCCTTGCCCCGGCGGGGGAGAGCATGGCGAATCTCGAGATCAATCTCGTCTCGACTTTCGGGCGCGAGCAGGCATTGCGCACCGCGCTGGCGCAGCCCGTGGCCGCCGAGTTCGACTTCGTGATCATTGACAATCCGCCGCACCTGAGCATCACGACGATCAACTCGCTCGTCGCGTCGGACCACGTGTTGATCCCGGTGAGCTGCGAGTACCTGCCGATGCTCGGGTTGAAGTGGCTGTTGAAGACGGTGGACAAGGTGCGGAGCCGGCTGCATCCGCGGCTCAGCGTGCTCGGCTATCTGCTGACGATGTATGATCTGCGCATAGGGATCACGAGGCAGGCGGAGGAGATTCTGCGCGAGCAGTTCGGCGACGCGGTATGCGCGACGGTGATACGGATCAACGTCCGCCACAAGGCCGCGCCGGCCGAGCACAAGACGATCTTCGAGTATGAACACAGTTCATCGGGCAAGGGGAGCGGCGATTACGACGCGCTCTCATGCGAAGTGCTGAACCGGCTTCACATGCCTGCCCGCGCGCACGCGGGCGGCGGCGAGGAGGTGGCCAATGTCTCTGGATAAAGCGAAGGTGAAGAAGAACCTGTTCGAGCAGACAGGCCCTGCCGTGCCCGCGGCCACCGCGCCTGCCCCTGTACCCGCGCCCGCGCAGGCCGCCGGCGATCCGCTGCGCACGCCCAAGTTCCTCACCTTCGAGGTGAAACTCTCGATCCTCCTCACCGCCGGCCAGCTCGAGTACATCGAGCGCCTTGTCCACGAGATCATGCGCAACCGCTCCGTCAAGAAGGAACGGATCACGAAGAACACCGTGCTCCGCTGCCTCGTCGACCTGCTTCAGGCGCTTCCCCTTGACACGAAAGACATCGCCGACGAGGACGAGCTTCGCCGGCGCCTTCTCGCCGCCGTGCGCGGGTGACGCGTGCGCGCCGGCGTCATGCACTGTTCAACATTCCATCAACTCCGGTGAATCATGCGCAAGGAAACACGGGCTTTTGTCGAGGCGGTTGACCGCGCCATCACGCTTCCCGAGCCGGTGGTCGAGATCGGCTCGTTCCAGGTCGAGGGCCAGGAGAAGTACGCGGACCTGCGTTCGCTCTTCGCCGGCCGCGCGTTCATCGGCTGCGACATGCGGCCGGGAAAGGGCGTCGACCGGATCGAGGATCTGCACAAGCTCACGTTCGCCGATGCGAGCGTCGGCACGGTCATCATGCTTGACACGCTCGAGCACGTGCGCAACTGTTTCCAGGCGATGGAGGAAGTGCGCCGCGTGCTGAAGCCGGGCGGCGTGGTGCTGATGACGTCGGTCATGCTCTGCCCGATCCACGACTATCCATGCGATTACTGGCGGTTCACGCCGCAGGGGTTCGAGGCGCTGCTCGACGGGTTTGAGACGCGGCGCGTGTACTCGGACCGGCCGAAGCTGTTCCCGCGCTCGGTGTACGCGCTGGGCGTGAAGGGCGCGCTCGGGAAGGACGAAGTCGCCCGCGCCGACGACGCCGCCCGGGCGGTCGTCAGCCGGTACTACGGCGAGGAGGCCCTCTCGGTCGTTACGGTGCAGGGCAACCTGGTGACGTTCACGCGGCGGAAATTCCGGGGCAGGGTGCTCTTCGCGCTGCGCGCCCTCGAACGTGCGCGCCGGCGCTTCCGCGGCATGTTCAAGCGATCCTCGCCATGAGTGTTCCCGCCGTCTCCATTGTGCTCCCGCTGTTCAACGGGCAGGCGCATATCGCCGGGACGCTGCATTCCCTTGCCGCGCAGACGTTCCAGGATGCGGAACTCGTCATCGTTGACGACGGCGGCACGGACGGCTCCGCGGCGCTTGCGGAGCGGATATGCGGCGAGGGCGATGCGCCGGTGCTGCGTGCATGCCGGATCATCCGCCAGGCGAACCAGGGCGTCGCCGCCGCGCGCAATGCAGGCGTCGCCGCGGCGCGTGCAGCCTGGATCGCATTCGTAGACCAGGACGATCTCTGGCTGCCGCAGAAGCTCTCCGCGCAGATGCAGGCCGTTGCGGCGGGCGCCGGCGCGGCATGGCATTACACCGGCTTTGTCCGCTTCTACGACGACGGGCGGGAAGTGGCCAAGCTCGATGGCTCGGGCGACAGGGCGGAGCTGCTCGAACGGCTTGTTGCGGGCGAACTTTTCATCCCGCCGTCCGCGGCCCTTGTGAGACGCGACGTCGTCATGGCGCTCGGCGGTTTTGACTCGGCGGTGATACCGAGCGACGACTGGGACTTCTTCATCAAGCTGGCTCTCCGGCACGAGCCGCTGTATCTGCCGCGGTGCCTCGTGCGGTTCCGTTCGCATGGCGGGTCGACGGGCAAGGCGCAGAAGCGGCGCATCTTTGCCGCGCAGGAGACTGTGCTCGAACGGCATGCAGCCGCGTTGTCGTCGTTCGTGCCGCGCGGTGCGATCAACCGGCGGCGGTCAAGCACCTGGTGGCACATGGGCCGCGAATGCCAGGATGAAGGCGACAGGAAGCAGGCACTGGCGTACTACCGCAAGGCGCTTGGCGCCGCGCCGTTCCGCCTGAAAATCTGGCGGTCGATGTTGTCTGTGTTCTTTTGAGCAGCGCGCGGACGTGACCGGGTCACGTCCTGCCCCGTGCCGCGGCGGGCGGGTGTGAGCATGCTCGCGCAGTAGGCCGCGACTCCAGTCGTGGCCACACGCGGCGTCAACGTGCCAGCCGGACGCGCGCATTCCAGGCGTCGACGTGACTGGAGTCGCGTCGTACCCCGCACGCCGGCGAACACGGGTATCCTCCGTGTCAGCCCGAACGCGATCGCCGCGGACGCGGGTGAGCATGCTCGCGCGGTAGGCCGCGACTCCAGTCGTGGCCACACGCGGCGTCAACGTGCCAGCCGGACGCGCGCATTCCAGGCGTCGACGTGACTGGAGTCGCGTCGTACCCCGCACGCCGGCGAACACGGG
>JAAYZF010000102.1 GCA_012514975.1 bacterium | reverse complement strand
CGTTACAGCCATTGCCGGTTCCGTCGCCCGCGTGTTCGGCGCGAAGCCTGCCACCAACGCGCCGGCGGCTGAGGCACAGAAGACGGTGAACGGCACCCTGCACTCGATCAACGTCTCCCTCGGCGGCGTGCCCAAGAACCGAGTCGAAAGTGCGGAAATCACCAAGGAGCATGTCGTCGGCGACGCGCAGCGAAACACCAAGGCGCACGGCGGGCCCGACCGTGCGGTGACGCTCTTCTGCCTCGACCAGATCAATGCATTCCAGAAGCAAGGCCATCCGATCGGTGTCGGCACTACCGGCGAAAACCTCACGCTCGACGGGATTCCGAACGCGCTGCTCACGCCAGGCGCCCGCGTGAAGGTCGGCTCGACTGTCGAGCTCGAGATCACGAAATACCTCCCGCCGTGCGGCACGATCAAAGGCTCATTCAAGGACGGCGATTTTATGCTGGTGAGCCACGCGAAGCATCCCGGCTGCGCGCGCGTCGGCGCGCGCGTCATCACACCCGGCACGGTGAAGATCGGGGATGCAGTGACGCTTCTCCGCGCTTGAGGCGTGTGTCAGAGTCCCGGCTTCAGCCGGAAGTTTTCCGCGGCCTTCAGGCGCGCAGGGCGCTTCGGGCGCTCTGGCCCGCTCAGGCTGACCCTGCAACAACGAATGGCGATCTATCTCACCACAGAGCCACAGAGGCGCGGAGAACACCCTCTTGCTGGTACACGGATTGTCCGGGTCGTACGGACCATGGTTCCATTGGGGTTCCATTGGGGTCGGACCATGGCAGGTAATTCAGGACATGATAGCTACGTTCAGAAAACGAGTCGTTTTTGAGCTTAGAGGCCTGTTTTTGAGGCAAAAAACAGGCTTCTAAGTGTCAAAAACAGCCTAAAAACAGGCGTAAGATATTGCTAATAAAATAGTTGCTGTGGTCCGACCCCAACCCCCCGGTCTGGCAAATACAAGTCCAAGTCAAAGTGGCCGATCCCGCATGGCGGGATTGGTAAGTGAAAGTCAGAGTGGTCACGCGCTTCAGGGCCACCAAAAGCCGCGGAACTCAGAAACAGCCAATGCCCTCCAACGCCAAAAGCAGCCCCAATACCGATTACCGATCACCGTCCCTCCGTGCCTCTGTGGCTCTGTGGTGAAACCGTGTCGCTTCGCCGTTCCGACCATTGGCCACTGGCCGCTCACCATTACTCGAACTTCGCCGGCTGGCCAGTGGCGGCGAGGACGGCATGCCATTCGCCGCCATCAGGGTCGAGCCGCTTTGTCCTGCCGGTCAACAGCTCGATCGGCACGTGAACGAACACTTCGTGCACGTAACCTATCACCAGCCCCGTTTTTCCCGCCATGGCCGCATGGACCGCGTGGCGCGCGAACAGGTCGCACACGATCGAGTCCTCGGAATCGGCCGGCACGCTGCGCACCATGTAGCTCGGGTCGAAATAGCGGAGGGTAACGGGTATGTCCTCCTTGCGGAAGTGCTGGGTGATGCGCGAGCAGAGATGGCTGCCGATGTCCTTGAGCTTGACATTGCCCGAAGCATCGCGGTCATTGGCGTCCGCATGCAGCAGGTTCTGCCCCGCGCCTTCAGCGACGACGATCACCGCGTGCTTCCGGTCGAGCATCCGCCGCTTGAGCGCGGCGAGGAAACCGCGCGGGCCGTCGAGCGCAAAGGGGACTTCGGGGATGAGGGTGAAATTGACGTCCTGGTTGGCTATCGTCGCGCCGGCCGCGAGGAAACCTGCGTGGCGGCCCATGAGTTTCACGACGCTGATGCCGTTGTGCACGCTGTGCGCCTCGACGTGCGCGCAGGCGATGGCGCGGCACGCCTCCTCGACCGCGGTGAGATAACCGAACGTGCGCGTGACAAACGCGACGTCATTGTCGATCGTCTTCGGCACGCCGACGACCGCGAGAGGATGGCTGTGCCGGCAGGCCTCGTGATAGAATTCGCGCGCGCCGCGCTGCGTCCCATCGCCGCCGATCGTGTAAAGAACATTGACCCCGCGGTCGATCAGGTTCCGCACCGCGACGCGCACGTCGACCGGGCCGCGCGAGGTGCCGAGCACCGTGCCGCCTTCGCGATGGATGTGGTCCACGTAATCGAGCGTCAGCGGGACCGGCTGCCGGCCGCGCACGGGATCGAGCCCCTCATAGCCGTTGCGGAACCCGAGGATTTCCCTGACGCCGTACGCATGGTGCATTTCGAGCACGAGCGAGCGGATAACATTGTTCAGCCCGGGGCACAACCCGCCGCAGGTGACGATGCCCGCGCGCACTTCGCCCGGATTGAAGAACAGCTTCCGCCGCGGGCCCGCATGCTCGAACAACAGCCCGTCCGCAGGCGCGCCGCCCGCGCGGGCAATGTGCTCCGGCACGCGCACCGCGTCGTCGACGAACCGTGTGAGCGGCGAGTCGTGCCGCGCTTCGCCAAGGGTAGTGATCGTTGCGTCAGTCATGTCATTCACCACTGGTCGCGGGTTCATTCCCTTCGCGCTTCCCGTGCTCTGCGAATTCAACGAGGTAGTACGGCGTCCTGTCTTTTGTGCCGTCGATCATGAACGTCATGCCGTCCGTGTGCAGCGTCCTGCCCGTCTTCACGCCGTCGTGGTCGAGCAGGGTGACGGTCATGGGCCCTGGGCGGTTGATGGTGATGGTCGCCTTCACCGGTTCCAGGGTGACGGGGGCAGCCCCCTTCTCGAGCAGGCGGTTTTCCTCACCGACGAACGCCATTCCCGTGTTGCGTGCGCGCGCCATGGCGACGATGACGAGTCTGCCGGCATTAGTGATCGCCTGGTCCTTCGCCTGCGCGGTCACATAGATCGCGGCAAAACGGCATGCGGGCTCGATGACGACGTCGCCGAGCGTGTGCGCCGCCCCGGCTGCGAAGCCGACCACTGCCTTCGTGCCCGGCGTGTTGATCGTGATGAACCCGTCGGTCTGCGTTCTGCCCGGTTTCCAGCGGAGCTGGCTGGTGGACGACGCGATGCAGCCGTTCGTCAGGTACGGCGCCATGTTGAACACGGGCGTGTCGATGAACTGCGGCGTGAAGACGACGACGCTGCGCGCGGCGGCGAGCGCGGCGGCGGTGACCTTGCTGCTGTCGAGCTCCTTGTCGTCATAGCCCTGCCGCACCGAATCGTCGAAGCCG
>JAAYZF010000101.1 GCA_012514975.1 bacterium | reverse complement strand
GTAGCCGGAGCAGTCGACAAAGCATTTCGCGCGAATGAACTCCCTGCCTGCGTGGCTTTCGGCGCAGATGCCGGCGATGCGCCCGTTCTCGCCTTCGGCGCCGGTGAGCCGTGTATTGAGGGCAAGGGCGACGCCGGCCTCATCGAGCATCTCGAGCGTGACGAGCTTGTAGAGCTCGGTGTCGACCGCGGTGCACACCGAGTCGTAGTCGAAGCCCTTTGTCATCTCGGCATGGCCGGACGTGCCGCCGACAGCGGCGAGGCGGTCGATGATCTCCTGGGGGATGCCGCGGACGACCTGGCGTTTTGGCACGCCGGGAAAGGCCTTCCAGAGATTGTAGAAGCTGTGCAGGGCAGTGCCGCCCTCGACGGCGAGGCCGCCCGTGTAGCCTTTGAGCTCGACCAGCGCCGTGTGTGCGCCGGTCCGTGCCGCGGCAAGCGCGGCAACGACGCCGGCCGTGCCGCCGCCCGCGACGACCACATCGAATTCGCTTTCCGGCAGCCGCCTGGTCGGTTCCTCGTGGTATTTCATCAGGCCATCAACCCGTGCATGAAGGTTATGAACTGCGGGAAGGCGACTTCCGGTTCAGCCAGGCCGGCATGCCAGCGCTTTTCCCATTCGAGCGTGAGCCAGCCGTCATAGCCGTTCTTCTTCAAGCACGCGAAGATCTCTTTCAGCGGGATGTCGCCTTCGCCCATGAGGCAGAGGCGGTAGCCGCTTTTCTCCGCCGGGTCGAGCGCGGAGTCCTTCCAGTGTGTATTCGCGATCCACCTGCCAAGCGAAGCCCATGTCTGATCGGGCGATTCGCCGGCTACGCGGTACGGGTGATGCACATCCCAGAGGACGCCCAACTGTGGTGAATTCGCCGCGTCGATAATCCGCCTGATGGGCCCGCATTCCGTCCAGTCGTCATGGGTTTCGAGGAGGAGGGTGACGCCGTGGTCTTTGGCGACGGCGAGCATCGGGGCGAGATTGGCGACGAAGACATCGATGGCTTCATCGCGCGGTGTGTCGCCGATCGCGCCGCCGAAGATGCGGATGAACTGCGTGCCGAAGTGGGCGCAGAGGGCTGCGTAGGCGCGGAGCTCGCGCATGCGTTTTTCGAACTCGCCGTTGTCCCTCGTATACACGCTCACCGAGCTGGAGAAGCAGGGGAGAGCGAGGCCCGCGTCGGCGAAGCGCTGCGCGGTGTCCTTGACGTCCGTGGTGAACGCGGGCAGCTCGTAGACATTCAGCGCGGACTGGCAGCCGCGGAAGTCAACGCCATCGTAGCCATACGCCACGGCGCGCGAGATGATTGTGGCCATGTCCCATGCGGGGCAGCCGAGGGTGGTGAACGCGAGTTTCATAGTGTGCTCCAGGTGTTTGGCAGGTATTATAGCAGAAAGGGGGGATTCGCCGCGTGGTCGTTCCTGCCCACCGGGGAAAATGCTATAATAATAACTAGAGATTAACCCAGTGCGGTGGTTTGACTGACAGCCACTCACCACAAGGAACACGTATGCGGATTCACCACACGGCGCATGCACTCGCCGCTGTCTCAATTTTCTCCGTCTCCTCCCTGCATGCCGCGCACGGCTATCCCGAAGTCCAGCTTGGTCTTGGCGGCATAGCCCGCCACGGCCAGGTGCGTTTCGCCAACGCGCTGTACACTGCGGGCGAATGGGTGACCAACGCCAGTAAGTGGTCGTCCTGGAAGAAGATACTCGAGCCGCAGCTTGATGCCAACGGGTTCCCGCTGTACGTCGAGCCGGGCATACCCGTCACCGCGCTTCCGCACTACGACACGAGCGAGGCCGAGAGGACGAACATGTGCAAGGGCCGGTTCACGCTGATGTGGCAGGGCGAGGCGGATATCCGCCTGCAGAACGCCACCTTCGTCTCGGGCACCGTCACCGGCGTCGTGCTCGACGGGCGGCGCGAGTACCTGAACAGCGACGCTGCCGGCAACCGCATGATGGTCTACATCTACGCCATCAACTCGAACAACCCGCCGCGCAACATCCGGCTCTGGGTGCCTGATCCCGCGGATCCGATGAACAAGAGCCTCGCCCCCGCGGCCGGCCAGCCCGAGCCCCTTTTCCACCCGACGTATCTCGGCGTCGTCAAGCCCTTCCGCCTCTTCCGCTTCATGGACTGGCTGGGCGCCAATGGCAGCAAGCTGGTTGACTGGAGCGACCGCCGGCCCGGGACGCACTGCTTCATGGGCGGCCAGAATCTCACCAACAAAACCAACACCGGCGGCGTTGCATACGAGATGTGCGTCGCATTGTGCAACGCAGCCGGCGCGGACATGTGGCTCTGCGTGCCGCATCTTGCGACCGACGAGTACCTCACGAATCTCGCGCGGCTCGTGCTTTACGGCAGCGACGGGACGAATCCCTATGCGGCGCCCACGCCCAGTCCGGTGTACCCGCCTCTCGGCACGAACCAGCGCGTGTTCGTCGAGTTCTCGAACGAGGTGTGGAACCCGGGGTTCTCGCAGGGCAACTGGGCGTACAACCAGTCCGTGGCGCTCGGGCTGACGTGGGGCCAGTTCGCCGGCCGGCAGGCGAGCCGCGTGTGGAGCATCTTCGAGTCCGTCTGGGGCGCGGAGAACACGCAGCGCATCGTCCGTGTGGGCGCCGGGCGCGCGAGCGATGCGGGCTATTGCCGTGCGTTCATCAACGAGGCCATCACCAACGGTTTCAAGCCGCACATCCTGAGCATTACGGCCTACTTCGGCAATGACATCGAGACCTGGGTCAACGCGCAGGGCCCTGCGTT
Organism: bacterium; assembly: GCA_012514975.1. Lineage (GTDB taxonomy): Bacteria > Auribacterota > UBA3054 > UBA3054 > JAAYZF01 > JAAYZF01. Next base: position 6,336 of record JAAYZF010000101.1, on the reverse strand, counting down.
CTTCACGAACCAAAGCGCGGCGAACATCAGGCTGGCCCATCGCGAGCTGCAGCGGCGGCTGCTCACCGGCGTCGCCGGTTCGTCCCTCATGAACGACGACACGGGCGGCGGCATCGACCTGTCCATCCGCAACGTCTGCCTGCAGTACGGCCTTCCGCTCGTCAACTACGAGGGCGGCCCAAGCATCTACACTGCCGGATACGACGTCCCGGCCAACCAGCCGACCGGCCAGTGGCTCACCTCGTTCATGATGGAGTTCAACCGCGGGCCGGACATGGCCGACTCGTACAACATCAACATGAACCTCTGCAAACTCCGCGGGCTGACGACGCACGCCATGTTCGTTGACGTCAGCAACTGGGGCAAGAACGGCCAGTGGGGCCACAAGCAGTACATCGCGCAGCCCACCAACGACTACGCGCGCGAGTCCGCCGGCAAGTACAAGTTCATGATTGACTGGATGGGAGAGCAGGCCCGCATCCGCCACATCGACGAACCGCTCGGCAGCGTGCCGCATTTCGATGCTGACTACGTCCTGCCTGCAGCGGAAATCGGCCGGCCGTACAAGGCCGATGTGACGACCAGCGGCGGCGACGGCGCGCGCACGGCGAAGCTGATCGGCGCGTATGTGGCCGACGGCATCACGGTGGCCCCGGTGCCCGGCGCGGCTGACCGGCTGCGGATCGGGGGCACGGCGACGAACAACATCGGGAACGGCCAGTGCGCCGTCTTCGCCCGCGTGCTTGACGCGGACGGGGATCCTGCCTGGGGGCGCTTCGTGTTCAAGCTGACGGGCGGCAACGGTGCGATCGTCGAATCGGATTTCTCGGGCGACTCGCCGGCGTTGCATCAGCCGTGGACACACAGCTACTTTCTCGCCCCGGGCTTCACCAGTTCGGGGTGGAGGGCCGGCGCAGGCGCAAGCACCCACGCAGGCAGCAACAGCTTCATCTTCTCGTTTGCCTTGCCGGCAAGCGAAAGCGCGTCGACACTCGCGCGTGCCATCACCAACGGCGACTATGTGACGCTCTCCATCGCGCCGCCCGCGGGCACGACCGTCGATCTGCGCAATGCCGAAGTGCAGTTCACCGTCGGCCAGATCGGCTATCACGCGCCGCACCGCTTTGCCGTGCTCACCAGCGTCGGCGGCTTCACCAACGGGGCGCAGGTCTACGAGTCCAGACGTTTCGACAGCGAGCTGCCCGAGACGTTCACGTTCACACTGCCTGAAACGCCGGCGTACCAGCGCCTCGCGGGCAGCACCGAGTTCCGGATTTACGGCTACTCGGGCGCGTATACGGGCCATCCGGCCGGCCTCAACTCGTTCAGACTGACCGCACGCAACGTCACGTTTAACCAGCGCCCCATCGCCGTGGACGATGATGCTGTCGTGCCGGCGCAGAAGGCGACAGCCATCGACGTGCTCGCGAATGACACGGATTGGGATGGCAACGCCCTTGCCGTGCAGAGCGTTGGCGCGCCGCTTCACGGCAGCGCCGCCATTGTCAGCAATGCCGTGCAGTACACGCCAGGTGAAGGCGCTTTTGTGACGGACACGTTCGTGTACGTCATGAATGACGGCCATGGCGGAACGGATTCCGCCGCGGTCTCGGTGATCGTGCTGCCCGAGCCTGCCTTCATTGTCGTGTGCGCGACGTTGCTGGCATGGACACGGCTGCGGCGCGCATGACGGGCGCTCTGCCAGCGCCGCCCGCTCCGGTTTCCGCTCTCCAAGGCAGAGCCCCGGCCACCTGCCGCGGGCGGCATGTCGGCGCAGTTAGCCGCCGGAATCGGGCTGTTCTCCTCCTTGGCGCGTTCCCCGGAAATATGCTATACTACATTGGAGTGTCCGGAGGCTGACAGGCCTCTGACTGGAGAACATGGATCCAGAGGGAGTTTCATGCGAAGACTCGATTCCGTGCTCGTGCTTGTCCTGGCTTGCAGCTCTGTTGCCTCATACTGCCGCGCCGCGCGCGGCTATCCCGAGCTCCAGCTCGGCCTTGGCGGCATAGCCCGCTATGGCCAGGCGCGCTTTGCCAACGCGCTGTACACGGCGGGCGAGTGGGTGACTAACGCGAGCGGCGGATGGACGTGGCAGAACGTCCAGGCGCCCCAGCTCGACCGCAACGGCAACCCGCTCTACGTCCTGCCCAACATCCCTCTCGTTGCCCTCCCGCTCTATGACGCCAGCACGACCGAGCGGACGAATATGTGCAAAGGCAGGCTCTCGCTCACCTGGGAGGGCGAGGCCGACATCCGCCTGCCCAACGCGACTCACGTCTCCGGAACCGTCTCGGGCGTCGTGCTCAACGGCCGGCGCGACTACACCAGCAGTGACGGCGGCGGCAACCGCATGATGATGTATCTCTATGCCCTCAACACGAACAACCCGCCGCGCAACATCAGGCTCTGGTTGCCTGACCCGGCCGACGCGATGAACAGGAGCCTCGCCCCGCCCGCGGGCCAGGCCGGCCCCCTGTTCCACCCGACGTATCTCGATGTCGTCAGGCCGTTCCGCCTGTTCCGTTTCATGGACTGGCTCGAAACCAACAACAACCGGACGGAAGACTGGAGCGACCGGCGACCGCCCGCGCACTGCTTCATGCACGGCCAGCACATCCCGGGCAAGGAGCCCACGGGCGGCGTGGCGTACGAGCTGTGCATCGCCCTGTGCAACACGGCGGGCGCCGACATGTGGATCTGCGTGCCGCATCTTGCCACCGACGAGTACGTGACGAATCTCGCGCGGCTCGTCCTCTACGGCAGTGACGGTACGAACGGTTACACAGCGCCCGTGGCCGACCCGGTGTACCGTCCGCTCGATACGAACCTGCGCGTCTTTGTCGAGTACTCGAATGAAGTGTGGAATCCCGGATTCACCCAGGGCAACTGGGCGTACAACCAGTCCGTTGCGCTCGGGCTGACGTGGGGCCAGTTCGTCGGCCGGAAGGCGAGCCGCGTGTGGAACATTTTCAACGCTGTCTGGGGCGCGGCGAACACACAGCGCATCGTCCGCGTGGGCGCGGGCCGCTCGGGCGATGCGGGCTATTGCCGCAGCTTCATCAACGAGGCAATCGCGAACGGCGTCAAGCCGCATTTCGTGAGCATCGCACCGTACTTCGGCAACGACATCGAGGACTGGGTCTATGCGAAGGGGGCAGCGTTTTTCACCGACCGCAGCTCCGCCAACATCAACTGCGCGCACGACGAGCTCCAGCGCCGCCTGCTCTCCGGCGTCGCCGGCTCGTCCGTCATGAACGACGATACGGGCGGCGGCATCAACCAAGCCATCCGCGACGTCTGCGTCGAGTACAACCTTCCGCTCGTTAATTACGAGGGCGGGCCGAGCATCTACACCTCGGACATCGACACGCCGTCAAACCAGCCGACGGGCTCGTGGCTCACGTCGTTCATGACCGAGTTCAACCGCGATCCCCGCATGGTCGAGACGTACAACATCAACATGAACCTCTGCAAACTGCGCGGGCTGACGACGCACGCCATGTTCGTTGACATCAGCGGCTGGGGCAAGTACGGCCAGTGGGGCCACAAGGAGTTCACCGCCCAATCCACCAACTACTATACGCGCGACTGCGCCGTCAAATACAAATACATGATCGACTGGATGGCCGGGCAGGCGTCCATCAGGCACATCGACGAGCCGTTGGGCAGCGTGCCGACGTTCGACAACGACTACAACCTGCCCCCGGCGGAAATTGGCCGGCCATACAAAGTCGACCTGACAACCAGCGGTGGCAACGGCGCGCGCACGGCGAAACTGATCGGCGCGTATCTCGCCGGCGGCATCTCCGTCACCTCCGTGCCCGGCGCGGCAGACATGCTGCGCATTGCCGGCGCGGCAACGAACACTGTTGCCGGCGGCCAGTGCGCCGTGTTTGCCCGCGTGCTCGATGCGGACGGCGATCCTGGCTGGGGCCGCTTCGTCTTCAAACTCATCGGCGGCAACGGCACGATTGTCGAGTCGGATTTCACGGGCGCGTCGCCGGCACTGAACCGGCCATGGACGAACTGCTACTATCTCGCGCCGGAGTTTGCCTGCGCGGGCTGGGACCGCGGAGCGGGTGTGACCACGTATGCCGGCAGCAACGCCTTCATCTTCGCGCTTAACATGCCGTCAACCGAAAGCGCAGCCACACTCGCGCTCGCCATTGCCGACAACGAGTATCTTACCGTCTCCGTCACGCCGCCTCCGGGCACGACGGTCGACCTGCGCAACGCGGAAGTCCAGTTCTCCATCGGCCGCATAGACTACCATGCGCCGCGTCGCTTCGCCGTGTTCACCAGCGTCGGCGGCTTCACTGACGGCGCGCAGGTGTATGACACAGGCCGCTTCACGAGCATGCTGCCCGAGGCGTTCTCGTTCAGAATGCCCGGCACGGCCGCGTACCAGAGCCTCACCGGCGCGATCGAGTTCCGGATCTACGGCTATGCGGGCCAGTATGCGGGCCACAAGGCAAGCCTCAGCGCGTTCAAACTCACAGCCACGAACGTCACGTTCAACCAGCGCCCCATCGCCGTGGACGATGATGCCGCCGCGCAGGCGCAGCAGGCGGTGAACATCGATGTGCTCGCGAATGACATGGACTGGGATGGCAACGCCCTTGCCGTTCAGAGCGTCAGCGGGCCCGTCCACGGCTCGGCTGTCGTGATGAGCAATGCCGTGCAGTACACCGCGCCGGCCCTCATGTCCGTGACGGACACGTTCACCTACGTCATGAACGACGGGCGGGGAGCGACGGACAGCGCGACGGTCTCCGTGATCGTCGTACCCGAGCCGGCGGTCGCGCTTGCGGTCGCATTGTCCCTGTCATGCATGGCAATGCGGCGCCACACATTGATGTAGACGCGGAATGGCATTCCGCGAGCCGAACGCCGTTCGGCGTCTACACCAGTGTACGGCCTTGGCTCGGCTGCGCGTGCTGACACGGATCGGCAGTCGGCAACGCCTCTCTACAGGGTCTCGATGCGCTCGCCCGGTGTGAGCTTCGCATGGGCGATGCGCAGTTTGCGCCGGATGTCGATGCCGTAACAGCACGGGCGCAGGGGCTTCCCGAGCAACGCCGTCGCAGGTGAATCCATCTTCGCATAGTCCTCGCGTGCGCGCTGCCCGCCGTTGAACCAGCCCTTGAGCTGCATGCTGAGCGCATATTCCGCCGCGTCCTTCACGCGCCGGTCGTCCATCTGACGGTCGAACTTGCCTTCGAGCTCGAAGACGCGTTTCAGCATGTCCTGTTCATCGCAGACGGTGCACGCGCGGCATTGGCGGCAGACATACTCGCCCAGCTCGGGTGCGCGCCGCAGGATTGCATTGACCTCGTGATCCGTCACCGGCGTCGTGTCCCGCAACACGGCCGCGTCGCTTTCGAGCATGGCGGCCGAGTTGAACCCGGCAACGATACAATGCGGCCCCTGTGCCAGCGCGTAGCGCAGCGCCGGGCGCACGGATTTGTGGAGGAACCCGTCGGCAAAGGGTTTCATGAACAGGATGCCGATGTCCTTCTCGCGCAATGCGGGCAGGACGACAGCGGGGATCTCGGGATAGTTGCAGAAATCAAGGTAGTTGCCCCAGATGAGCACTGCTTCGATTGGCAGGCGTCTGGCTGCCTCGACATACATCGGCGGCCAGTGGGAGCTGAGGGCCATGTGGCCGATCAGTTTCTCGTCCCTTGCGCGCTGGAACGCTTCGAGCGCGCCGCCGGGGGCGCAGAGCGCGTCCAGTTGTTCAAGGGACGAGCAATTGTGGAAGAAGTAGAGGTCGAGATGGTCGACACCGAGCCGTTCGAGAGACTCGTTGAGGTCGCGCCACGCGTCCGCCGAGGTGCGCGCGGGGGTTTTCGAGGCGAGTATGACAGTGGCATTACAGGCGCGGAGGGCGCGGCCAAGCTTCGTTTCACTTGCGCCGTTGCCGTAGTACTTGGCCGTCTCGACGTAATTGCCGCCCGCGGCAACATACCGGCGGACGACCTCGTCGACGATTTCCTGCGAGATTTCGAGCTGGTGGAACCCGCCCAGGCCGAGCAGCGACACGTCCAGGCCCGTGCGCCCGAGCCGCCGGCGGGGCAAGACGACTGCCTGCGCGGCTGAAGCGGCCGCCGATGCGGGTGCCGTCCGCGCCCCAGGCGCCCCGACACAGCCGGGCAATGCAGACGCAGCGGCAGCCGCGGCCGCGCTGAGACCAACGTTGCGGATGAACTCGCGTCGCTTCATGGCGGCTCCTTGTTGCGGGCGCGCGTCCATGCGGGCAGGACGCAACTCGATGCCGTTGATTCTACCATAGTCGGAGGTTTCATGTCCAGCGCAGGGCATGACGGGGTC
>JAAYZF010000100.1 GCA_012514975.1 bacterium | reverse complement strand
CGGCCAAGTGCGCTTTTTTTCTGTTGGTTGTTCCAGTAGAGTCATTCACTTTAGAGTTCCTGTAACGTAAGCGTTGGCTTATTCGTCAGGCACCATGCGCACAACAAAGCATCTAGCGTGCCATAAACTTAACTAGCTGATTGGCAAAGACTTGGTAAATCTGGTATTTTAATACTATATGCATAAGAGCCAAATAGAGCTTCAAACTGAAATAGTAACTCATAATGAGTCGGCTTGGTTCGGCGGGGGAAGGGCATGCAGCCGTGTCACCGCATGGGCTGGAGGAGGAAAGTGGGCGCCGGGAGAGTCGTTACAGTGTCTGGAGGGCGAGGGGTCGGGGAACCCTCCCGGCGCCGGGGTCCTTACGCATGTGCTGCTGAATGCAAGGCATTCTCGGTCTGATATCGCTCTGTGCGACAGGGTGGAGACAACTGAACCCCTGTATTACCATAACAGAAAGAGCATCTATCGTGCCAACGGAGCGCGATGCCCGGGGTCATGTGCTGGCGGCCTCATGTGTAGTGGCCCGGGGCTTCTGCCATATTGGATCTGTTCATTTTGATCCAGCAGCCACCCGCATACGGCGTCGCGGCATGTCATGACGGGACTGGGAGGTCATGACTTCCATGTCAGCATGCCGGCCGCGACATGCGGCATGCGCGCGTCAGTCAGCGTGGTCGAGTCCGTACCTTGCGATCTTGCGGCGGAGAGTGGAGAGCGAGATGCCGAGCACGCGGGCTGCGCGGGTGTAGTTGCGTGACATCCGCGTGAAGACGTGCCTGATATGTTCGCGCTCGACGGTGGCGAGGGGAAGAAACCGTGCCTCGCCGGCATTGCCCGCCACGGGCGCCGTTTGGGCGGCCTGGTTGCGCAAGAGGAGCGAGGGCTGCAGGGTCGAGTCGTTACTGAGGAGTATGGCGCGTTCAGCCAGGTTGCGCAGCTCGCGCACATTGCCGGGCCAGTCGTACTGCACAAGAAGGTCGTGTTCCTCGTCAGGGGTGCGGAAGCGGCGGCCGTCATGCGAGCCGAGCGTATTGACGAAGTAGTCCCAGAGGGCGCGGATGTCTTCCCGGTGTTCGCGGAGGGGGGGCACATGGATGCGCAGGACGTCGAGCCGGTGGAACAGGTCTTCGCGGAAGCGGCGGCGGGCGACGGCTGCTTCGATGTCCGCGTTGGTGGCGGCGATGATGCGGACGTTGATGCGCCGGTTCATCTCGCTGCCGATCCGCCTGATGATTTTGTCGTCAAGAACGCCGAGGAGGCTTGTTTGCAGGTGTGGCGGGAGGGTGGCGATTTCATCGAGGAAAAGCGTGCCGCCCTCTGCCTGCTCGAACACGCCGCGGTGCGCCGAGGCCGCGCCGGTGAACGCGCCTTTCTCGTAGCCGAACAATTCCGCCTCGATCAGGTGATCGGACATGCAGCCGCAGCTCACGCGGACGAACGGCTGGTCGCCCAGGTGGGCGAGGTGGATCAGGCGGGCGACGATGCTCTTGCCGACGCCGGTCTCGCCGGTGATCAGTGTGGTGCAGGGCGTCGCGGATGCGGTTTCGATCAACTTCCGCACACGCACGATGACGGGCGATGAGCCGATCAGCGTCACGCTGCCTTCAAGCACAAACGGCAGGGATGCACGCGGCTCGGCGTGTGCGAGTTCATTGCAGGCATGCGCGGGAGTGGTGGTGGGATCGCCGTTCATTGCCTGTGCGCGGTGGAGAGGGCACAACCGTCCGACGCCGTGTCCCGGCCAGAAGAGTTGGCGCCGATGCCAGAAGTGTCCCCTTGGTGATTCCGTGTCCTGAAGCTAGTATACCCCGTTGTGTGCGCGGTGTCAAGTACGGGGCATCAATTGCCTGAAACGCGCGATGGTGGTACAATGGAGCCATGAAGCGTCGCGCATGTCCCCTGTGTGTTCTGCTCCTTGGCGCGCTCATGCCCGTGCGTGCAACCGAGCTGCGTGTCGCCGGGAGCGGGGGCATGTACACGACGATCCAACCCGCGCTTGACGCGGCGCACCCGGGCGACACGGTGACGGTGCATGCCGGCACGTACGACGAGCGCCTGGTGTTTTCCCACGGCGGGACGGCGACGGGCGGATACATCACGCTGCGCGCCATGCCTGGCGAGGCGGTCTATCTCAACGGCCGCAACGAGCACAGCCCTTCCGCGCCACACATGATCGACCTGAACGGCGCATCGTTCGTGCGCGTGACCGGGCTGCACATCTGCAGCAATCTTGCCACGAGCGGCAACGGCGGCTCAGGCATCCACTTCGAGGGCGCCGGCAGCCACATCGAGCTTGTCAGCAATACCATCTACTGGATGCGCGGCGTGCACGGCATGGGCATCACGATCTACGGCACTGAAGCCGGGCAGCCCGTGTCCGATGTGGTGATTGCCGGGAATCTCATCCGCGACTGCCAGCCGGCGACGAGCGAGGCGGTGACGCTCAACGGCAATGTTGCCGGGTTCATCGTCGAGGGCAACGAAGTGCGCGACGTGAACAACATCGGCATCGACTTCATCTGCGGCGAGGCCGGCATGCCCGGCGGCGCGCGCAACGGCGTCTGCCGCGGCAACACGGTGCGTCGCGCCCGGTCGTCCTACGGCGGCGGTTACGCGGCGGGCATCTACTCGGACGGCGGGCGGAACATCGTGATCGAGCGCAACAGCATCAGCGAATGCGACCTGGGGATCGAGCTCGGGGCGGAGAACGCGGGCTGGGTTTCGTCGAACGTCACCGTGCGCTCCAACCTCGTGTTCTTGAACGACAAGGCGGGCATCTCGTTCGGCGGCTATGCGGCGAACAAGGGCCGCGTGGTCCATAGCGCGATCATCAACAACACGGTGTTCAAGAACAACAACCGCGCCCTCGGCGCCGGCGAGTTCCACGGCGAGCTCATCATCCAGTACGCGGCAAGCAATGCCGTGTGCAACAACCTTGTGTACATCAGCGAACGCGGCGACCGGCGTGCGCTGCTGGACGATTCGGCGGCCGGGAACGCGGCGAACGCCTTCGCGTACAACCTGTATTTCTGCGACGCGGCCGCACCGGCCTTTCAATGGCACGCGACGGCGTACAGCGGGTTCACCGCCTACACGAACGCAACGTGCGCGGACCGGCTGTCGCTCTACGCCGATCCCCTTCTTCTTGCCGTCGCGCAGACGGACCTGCATCTCACCGGCGCGTCACCGGCAGTCAACGCGGGGGATCCGGCATGCGAACCGGACGCGCTGGCGTGTGACTTCGAGGGCAATCCGCGCGTCATCGAGGGCCGCGTGGACATGGGCGCATACGAATACGTGCCCGAGCCCGCGCTGGCGTGGGTGCTGCCGTGGGTGTATGCGCTGGGGCGGATGCGCGGCCGGCGCGAGCGCGGGCGCGGGGGTGGCAATCCGCGGCCATGTTCTGTATAATGCTTTCGTACTCAGCGGGAGGAGATGATGGCCGGGCGGCGAATCACGCTTACCACACGCATTCTGATCAGCCTGGGCATCGGCGTGGCTGCCGGGCTCGTGGTCCACCAGTTTCCAGGGAGCGCCTGGATGAAGACGTGGCTTGTTGACGGCGTGTTCGCCGCGGGAGGTCAACTGTTTCTGCGGGGCATCACGATGCTGGTGACGCCGCTGGTGCTCGTCTCGATCACCGCGGGCGCAGCCAAGCTGGGCGACGTGCGCAAGGTTGGCCGCATTGGCATGCAGGTGTTTGTACTGTACCTGCTCACGACGCTGATGGCGGTGTCGGCCGCGGTGGCCGTCGCCTCGCTCACGCAGCCGGGCGCCGGCCTGGATCTGTCGCATGTCACGCGCGAGGCGCCGGTGGCGCATGAACGGCTGACGGCGGCGCAGATGCTGCTTGAGATGGTGCCGGCGAACCCGTTCAAGTCGCTGGTCGAGGGCAACATGCTGCAGATCATCGTGTTTGCCCTGCTGTGCGGCATGGGGCTGTCGGCGCTGGGCGCGCAGGGCGCCGGCATGGTCGGCGTGGTGGACGGATGCAACGACATGCTGCTGAAGGTGGTGGGGTACGTGATGCTGTTCGCGCCGGTGGGCGTATTCTGCCTGGTGGCCAGGACGTTTGCGACGACGGGCTTCACGGCGATGGCGCCGCTGGCGAAGTACATGGGGACCATGGTGCTGGTCCTCGCGGTGCAGCTCTGCGTCGTGTATGCCGGGCTTCTTGCCGGTCTGGCGCGGGTGAATCCGCTGCGGTTCTTCCGCAAGTTTTTCCCTGCGTTCACCGTCGCGTTCTCGACTTCGAGCAGCTACGCGGCATTGCCGGTGACGTTGAAAACGGTCGAGGAGAATGTGGGGGTGTCAGAGGAAGTCGCCTCATTCACCATTCCGCTCGGGGCGACCATTAATATGGACGGCACGGCGATCATGCAGGGCGTGGCCACCGTGTTCACCGCACAAGTATTCGGGGTGCACCTCGGCACGATGGAACTGCTCACCGTTGTGCTCACCGCGACGCTTGCCTCGATCGGGACGGCGGGTGTTCCCGCCGTCGGGCTCGTGATGCTCACCATGGTGCTCCAATCCGTCGGGCTGCCCATCGAGGGCATCGGCATCATCATCGGCATTGACCGCATCCTCGACATGACGAGAACGGCGGTGAACGTAACGGGGGATGCGGTCTGTACGACCATCGTGGCAAAGCGCTGCGGCCAGTTTGACGAGGCGCTATTTGCGGCTGATTGAGTGACCAGTTACCGTGGCGGCATGTATGATACGGTCATTCCTTGCCGGACAGATGGACTGCGTGTACCTGCTGTACGGCACGGCGTTCATCCTCATTGCCGCCGTGGCCTTCCTGCTGCGGCGGCAGGGCGGTTCGCGCATGCCATGGCGCTGGCTGTGCCTCTTCGGCCTTGCGCACGGGGTGAGCGAATGGCTGGAGATCGTCGCCCTGAGCGCGGGTGATCCGCCGTGGTTTGCCGCGCTGCGCCTGGCCGTCATGGCCGTCTCCTTCGTGTTCCTGATCGAGTTCAGCCGCGCGCACGCGGCGGTTCCCGGCCTGCCGGTGCGGCATCGCGCGGCGGACGCGCCGTCGCCGGGCCGGTGGGTGTACATGCCGCTGCTCGCGTGTGCGTGCGCGGGCGGCATGGCGGGCGCGCGGGGCATGGACGCGACGATCCGCTACGCCCTCGGGTTCACCGGCGCGGCATGGGCGGCCGCAACGCTGCTGCGGCATGGCGCCACCATCGATCCGGCGATGCGGACCGGGCTGCGTCTGGCGGCGTTCGCGATGGCGGTCTACGCCGTGGCGGCGGGCCTCGTCGTACCCGCCGCCGGGTTCCCTCCCGCATCGGTCCTCAACAGCGAATGGTTCACCGCGGTGACCGGCCTGCCTGTGCAGGTCGTGCGCGCCGCTGCCGCGGCGGGCATTGCCGTCGGCATCTGGCGTCATTACCATGCGGTGCGCCATGCCGCCGTGTTCCATGTGGGCGACGTTCCGCATGTGCATGCAGACCGCGCCATTGCCGTTACATTGCTCGTCGTTCTCGCCGCAGGATGCATGGTGACGCGGAGTGTCGGCCGTGCCACGGAGACGGCCGCGCGGAATCTCCTGCTCGCAGTCGCGCGGACGGCTGCATCGGCGGTCGACCCGGCACAGCTTGCGGCACTGAGCCTCACCGGCGCGGACGCAACCAACGAGCAGTACCACGCGCTCCGTGCCACGTTGACGCGCCTCGAGAACTCGACGGCCGAGGCCGGCATCCGCTCGTTTCACGCAATGAGCATGCGCGGCGGCCGGATCGTCCTCACCGCCGATTCCGTTCCCGCTGAACTGCCCGGACACGCCGCGCCGGGCACGCCGTACACCGAGGCGCCCGCGGGGGTGCGCACGGTGTTCGAGACGGGCTCGCCGCTGACCATAGGGCCGTACAAGGACCGCCGGGGCGCATTCATCTCGTGCTGCGTCCCGGTGGTCACCACGGAAACGGGCCGGGCGTCCCACGTGCTCGCCATTGATGTCGACGCCGGTGCGTGGGCCGCCAGAGTGGCCGCGCACCGCCTGGCGCCCATCCTCATCACGCTGCTCGTCAGTCTCATGCTTCTTCTCTTCTTCCTTGTGCGCCAGTCTGACGCGGAGGCAAAGGAGCTCCTCGCCGCAAGCGAGAGCCGCTACCGCAACCTGACGGAAAACATCAGCGACTGGATCTGGGAGATTGACACGCGCGGCCGCTATGTCTACGCCAGCCCCCAAGTGAAAACCATCCTAGGCTACGAGCCTGACGAAGTCCTCGGCCGGACAGCGTTTGACTTCATGCCTGACGACGAGGCAGCGCGGCTCCGCCCGGTCTTTGCCGCACTCATGACGCGGCCCGAGCGCGTCTCCGCGATCGAGAACGTCAACCGGCACAAGGACGGCCATCTCATCACCATCGAGACGAGCGCGGTGCCCATCCTCCTCGCCGACGGCACGTTCACCGGCTACCGCGGCATAGATCGCGACATCACCGAGCGCACGCGCGCCATCTCCGCGCTGCACGAAAGCGAACGCATGCTCGCGACTCTCATGAGCAACCTGCCCGGCATGGCCTACCGCTGCCGCAATGACCGGCAGTGGACGATGGAGTTCGTGAGCGAGGGCTGTCTCGCCCTGACCGGCTATCCGCCGCACGCCCTCATGTTCAACTCGCTCGTCTCCTACGAGGAACTCATCAAGCCTTCGCATCGCGATTTCGTGCGCCATGACGTCGAGGCCGCGCTCGAGCACCATGCCGTCTTCGAGCTGAGCTACCCGATCCGCACGGCCGAGGGCGGTGAGAAATGGGTGTGGGAGCGCGGCCGCGGCATCTACGATTCCGATGGCCGCCTCCAGTTCCTCGAAGGGTTCGTCACCGACGTCACCGACCGCACGCGCGCCGAGGAGGACCGCCGCAAGTTCGAGGCCCAGATGCAGCATACGCAGAAGCTCGAGAGCCTCGGCATCCTCGCCGGCGGCATCGCCCATGATTTCAACAATCTCCTGATGGCCATCCTCGGCAACGTCGACCTGGCGCTCAAGGACCTCTCGCCCGTGTCGCCCGTCCGCGACAATCTCGTCGAGGTCGAGCGCACCGCGCGCCGCGCCGCAGACCTCTGCCGCCAGATGCTTGCCTATTCGGGCAGAGGCAGGTTCGTCGTCGAGCCGCTCTCCCTGAACGAGGTCGTCAGCGAGATGGCGCACATGCTCGAGGTCTCGGTTTCCAAGAAGGCTGCGCTGCGCTTCAGTCTTGCGCCTGACCTTCCCCCGATCAACGCGGACGCAACACAGGTCCGCCAGGTCGTCATGAATCTCGTCATCAACGCGTCAGAGGCGATCGGCGACCAGAACGGGCTCATCGCGGTAACCACCGGCGCCGTCCAGTGCGACCGGGCATATCTGTCGGAATTATGGTTGAGCGACGAGTTGCCGCCCGGGTGCTATGTGATGCTCGAAGTGGCGGACACCGGGTGCGGCATGAGCAAGGAGACGCAGGCGCGGATTTTCGACCCGTTCTTCACGACAAAGTTCACCGGCCGCGGCCTCTGCCTCGCCGCGGTGCATGGCATCGTCCGCGGCCACAAGGGCGCCATCAAGGTGTACAGCGAGCCCGGCCAGGGCACCACGGTCAAAGTCCTCTTCCCGGCATCAGGACATGCCTTTGCCCCGCAGCGCCAGGACGCCGCGCAGGAGCCGGCGTGGCGCGGCGCCGGCACGGTCCTGGTCGCCGACGACGAGGACTCGGTGCGCACGCTCGGCGCCCGCATGCTCGAGTATCTTGGGTTCACCGCGCTCACGGCCGCCAACGGACGCGAGGCCGTCGACGTCTTTGCCGCGCACAAGGACGACATCTGCTGCGTCATCCTCGACCTGACCATGCCGGAGATGGACGGCGAGCAGACCTTCCGCGAGCTGCGCCGCATCAAGAGCGACGTCAAGGTGTTCCTGACCAGCGGCTACAACGAGCAGGACGTGACGCAGCGCTTTGCCGACAAGGGGCTGGCCGGATTTCTGCAGAAGCCCTATGACCTCGATGTGCTCTCGGCAAAACTGCGCGCGGCAACAGGCGGGCCGAGGGAAGACGCACGGCACTGAGCCATTGCTCAACGCCGTGCAAGCAGTTGTTTTGCCGCCGTCTCGCCGCCGTTCTGAAGGTACAGGAGCGGCAGCGGCCGGTCGGTCTTCTCGATGAATGCGGGGCGGGCCTGCCATGGCGTACACGACAGCACGTTCGCCATGTCCATCCAGTACTGGAGCCGGGCCGGCTTCAGCCCCCATGTCATGTGAAGATGATTGGCCGGCGCATACTGCTTGTACTCGACCATGGTGGCGTATCTCGGCACGACGAACGTGTGGGGCCAGGTGGCTGTCGAGGTGTTGCAGACTGCCGTGGCAAGCGCGCCGGGCAGGGCCACGGTCGCTGCTTCATCCCAGAACATGCTGAACATGCCGTTGAGCGCGCTGTAGGCGATGCGCCCGGCGATGCCTTCGATGCCTTCCGGGGAAACGAAGCTGACCGAGTTGCCGAGGCCGGGGAAATAGTCCTTGTCGGCGAGCGGCATCGTGATGCGGGCCATGATGTCGGCCGCGGGCGTGCCGGGCAAGGCGGCCCAGTCGAGCGAGGCGCTGCCTGAGTTGTCGCCGTCGACGAGGCCCTTTTTCTCCCACGGCGTGTCGCCGCGGAGGGGAATGCCGAGCTGTGCGGCGAGCGCCTTGATTTCCCACGGCTCCCACACTTTCCGGAAGTCCATGAACAGCGGCGGATTGCCGCCGGAGAGCCACGTGTAGAACAGCATTGTCAGCAAGCCCTGGCAGTCGGCCTCGGTCGCGTACGGCAGCGGGGTCTTGCGGCCTGCGTGGTCGAAGCTGGCGTTGAACAGAGACTCCATCGCATCGGCGACGGGCAGCGGGATGCCCCGGGTGTCCGAGCCCCATTCGAGCTGGCTCATGAACCCGCCGCCGACAGCGTTGAGGTCGCTCATGATGTCGCGGACGAGGAGGTAGAGGGCGAGGCTCTGGTCGAACCGCGCGCTGTCATCCTCAGTGGGCAGCTCGATGCGCGTGCCGACGTGCGTGTCGAACCAGGCGCGCAGGGCCTTGAGCTCCTTGCGGTCGTAGGCTTCCTTGCGCAGCATGTCGGCGAGGAGCTTCATATCGAGGCGCGTGATTTCGATGCCGAAGGTGTTGCGCGTGGGGATGACGTGCTGCAGCGCGGTTTCCATGCCCATCGAGTCGTGGCCGAAGAGGACGACGCGGCGTCCTTTAAGGCCGGCAAACGTGCATGCGGCGTAACACCAGTCCACGAGCGCCGCGGCCGTTTCGGGCGTCATCACAGGGGTGAGGCCCGTGTCAGGCCACGTACCCACGTTGATGTGCACGAGCCTGCCGTACTGGGAGATGGCGCCGCTGGCGGCGTGGACGAAAACAACGCCCGGCTTTGGCCCGCAGTTGCCGCACGTGAGGTTCAGCGGCGTGTCCTTCGGGAAGTGCGCGAGAAGGGAGATCAGCCCGAGCTGCGGGAACGCCCATGTGTCCGGCACGGCGACAAGCACGCTCACGCCCGCCTCCTTGAACTGCCTGGCGACGATGTCGGCCTGGCGTTCGCCGTCGACCAGCGTGGCTGCCCAGACGACATCCGGCCGCGCGCCGCCCGGGAGGGCAACGCCCCCGGCGACCACATTGGCCGCCATCTCCACCACGTTGCGCGCCCGCGTGCGCGACTGCTCGTCAATGCGCGGGTCGCATGTGGCGAACACGCCGATCACTGGCAGGGCGGGCGAGCTGGTCTTCACTACAGGAAGCTTGCGTGCCGTTGTCATATCATTCCTCGCATGCTGGTTATGCATTGTTCACAGCCGCCCCTAGTCTACCAAAACCCATGCGCAAACTCCATGCCGTTGACACGCCCCGCTGAACTGGGTACAATAACTACTGTGATGGGGAGATATCGGCGTTCACATGTATGGTGATCCTATGCGCATGACACAGTGGCCGGGCACGGCGGTCTGCGGCGTGCTCCTCGCCGGCCTGCTTGCCGCGCCGGCAGAGGGGGTCGAGTGGCGTTCCAACCAGACGTTCCACAGCGCCTCGCTCGGCCGCCAGGCGACCTACGACCTGCTGCTACCGGACTTCTACTCCCCGCTGGCGCGCTATCCCGTGCTGTACATGCTGCACGAGCGGCAGCAGGACTACTCGGTCTGGCGCTTCCACTCGAACCTCGCGGCGGCAATGGGCGGCCGGCAGTTCATCGTCGTCCTTCCCAGCGGCACGAACAGTTGGTACATGGGGCGGTATGCCACGTTCATCACACGCGACCTCCCCGACCACATCGCCGCCACGTGGCCGGTGTCGAACCTGCGCGGCATCGCCGGCATCGGCGCGGGCGGGTACGGCGCGTTCTACGTCGGTGGCCAGGTGGCCGCGCTGGATGCGCGCTCGTTCCGCACCGTGTCGTCGATGAGCGGCGCGTTCGTCGATCCTTCGATCGCCCTGGCACTCGACGGCGTCAGCATCAACTCGCGCCAGCAGCTCGCCCAGAGCCTCACCGCCTCCGCCGCCATGCACGTCCCCCTCTTCTTCGATTGCGGCAACGAGGACACGTTCAACAACTGGGGCCCCACCAACTACAGCCTGGCCGACAGCAATGACGCCATGCGCGACCAGCTCGTCGCCCGCGGCCGCATCGTCGGGACGAACGTCTTCTACTTCCGTCCCGCGGGCGATCACACGTGGACATACTGGAACAGCAGGATTCCCGCGCATCTCGCGTTCCACGAATCCCTGTTCGCGACCTTCCCGAGCATCGCGATCACCTCCGAGCTCGGCGGCGCGTCGGCCGTCTACACGACGGACGTGGTGCGCGTGGCCGGGCTTGCCAGCGTCGCCGACGGCATCGCGGCGGTCGCATGGTCGAGCTCGTCCCGCACGCTCGTGACCAACGGCCCGGCGGCCGGCACGGATGGATGGATGGCCGATGTGCCCCTCGGCCCCGGCAACAACACCATCACCATCACCGCCACCTCGTTCGGCGGCACCAATTCATCGGCCGAGGTCACCCTGTTCAGGCGGTCGTTCTCGTTCCGCGTCCGCAAGATCAGCGTCTCGAAACGCCATGTCGTCGCCCGCACGAGCGACATCACGTTCAGCGACGCGGTCTCGCTGCTCAGCCCGCCGTCCGGCGCGCGCTTCTTCGCGCTCGACGCCCTCTACCAGCCGCTCACCGATTCGTTCTGGCAGCGCAAGGGCGCTTACAGCGCCAAGTACCGCTACAAGACCACGAACATCGTCGTCAATGCAAAGGTCAACGGCAATCCGCGCAAGGATACGTTCGTCGTCAGCATCAAGGCGCCCCGCACAAGCACGTTCACCAATTTCCAAGACTATGTCCGCCCGTCAACGGTTGTCGCGCTCACGAACCAGCTTGACACCTATCACGGGGAAACGAACCTCCCGCTCAATGCACGCGGCCGCTTCCGCTACCGCGGGCCCTGGATAATCGAGTAATGGCAGGAACGACAGTGTCCAGTATTCAGTGTTCAGTGGCCGTGGCCCGGTCTTCACCCAGCCTGGTCTCGCAGGGCAATGCGACCACGGGAGTTGACCACCGGGATTGAGTATTGACTACTGAGCTAGTAATTGAAAATCAGCAATCAACACACCGACGCACCGACGCACCGACGCACCGAACACTGGACACTCAACCCCAAACCCCAACCCCTGATGGCCTCCCCGACGCCCCGGCACTGGGCTGACAAATGTGCCGACCTGTTGCTCGCCGAGCGGGGCAACGGCCCGTTCCTCATCGCCAGCGGCATCTCGCCGTCAGGCAAAATCCACGTGGGCAATCTGCGCGAGGTGCTCACGGCGGACATCATCCACCGCGTGCTCTCCGAGCGCGGCGTGCAGAGCCGCCTCATCTTCGTCGCTGATGACTACGACCCGCTGCGCAAGGTCTACCCGTTTCTCGACGCGGCGGTCTACGCGAAGCACATCGGCGCGCCGCTCAGCGCGATCCCGTGCCCGTGCGGCGGCCACAAGAGCTACGCGCAGCATTTTCTCGAACCGTTCTTCGCCTCGCTCCGCACGCTGAAGATCGCCGCGGAGCCCGTGCTGGCAAGCGAGCTCTACGCCTCCGGCGCCCTGCTCGAGCAGACACTCATCGCGCTGAAGCAGCGCGACGCCATCGCCGAGATCCTCAACCGCGTCACGGGCAAGGAGATCGAGCCGGGCTGGTCGCCTTTCATGGCGCTGTGCTCCTCGTGCGGCTCGATGGCAAGAACGGCCGTCACCGGCTGGAGCGAAACGGACAGGACGATCACCTACACCTGCGCGACCTGCGCGATCGAGAAAACGGCGCCGATCGTCGGCGCGGGCAAACTGACCTGGCGTGTCGACTGGCCGGCGCGCTGGGCCGCGTTGCGCGTCGGCATCGAGCCTTTTGGCAAGGATCACGGCGGCAAGGGCGGCTCGTACGACACGGGCAAGGAGATTGTCGCGAAACTCTTTGACTGGCAGGCCCCGTTCCCTGTCATCTATGAGTGGATCAGGCTGAAAGGCCTCGGGGACATGTCGTCGAGCAAGGGCAACGTCGTCTCGGTCGACGAAGTGCTCGATGTCATTCCGCCCGACGTGCTCCGCTATTTCATCACGCGGCCGGAGCCCAAGGCAAGCCTTGCGCTCGACCCTGTGGCGCAGATGCTCAACCTTGTCGACGAGGTGGATGACGAGACGAAAAAACAGCGCGACGCGCGCTCGGTCGAGCTCTCGCAGGCAGGCGGCTTTGTGCCCATCGGCATCCCGTTCAACCACCTGATCAACGTCTGGCAGGTCGCCCAGGGCTCGCTCGACACTGCGAAGACGATTCTCGCGCGCACGGGCTACCACTGGAGCTCGGACGATGCGCTGGCGCAGCGCTGCCGCTATGCGGCCAACTGGCTCGAACGTTTCGCGCCCGACGAGTACAAGTTCAGCCTCGCGCAGACATTGCCTGAAAGCGCAAAGCAGTTCGACGCCGCACAGAAGAAACTCGCCGCGCTCGTCGCGGACCGCCTGGCCGCGCTGCCCAAGGCCGCCGCCGAGGACATCCACCGCGTGCTCTACGAGGTGGCAACGGAGAACGGCATCGGCATGGGCGATCTGTGCCGCCTGTTCTACCAGGCGCTCATCGGCAAGGACCGCGGGCCGCGGGCAGGATGGTTCGCCGAGATCATCGGTGTGGACTTCGTGTGCACACGGCTGCGCGAGGCAGCGGCGTGAATGCCCGGCTGCGCGCGCGCGTTTCGAAAAGGCGCCCGAGTGGCGCCGTATTCTACGAGTGAGGTTTGTATGATGCATCGCTCAACCATGGTTGCATTCCTCTCGGCACTCGCCTTGCTTGCCGCAACGGGCGCTGTCGCCGCAACGCGCTACGTCTCGCTCACCGGCGCGAGCGTGCCGCCCTACACGACGCCCGAGAATGCCGCGCAGAGCATCCAGGACGCCGTCGACATCTCGAGCGACGGCGACACCATTCTCGTGCTCGAAGGCACCTACACGCCGCCGGCGCAGATCGTCGTCTGGCGCGCAATCACCATCCGCGGCCTCTTCGGCCCCGAGAAGACAATTATCAACAGCGGCGGCGCGCATCGCGGCTTCTTCATCCAGAACATGGACGCGGTGATCGAGGCGTTGACGATCTCGAACGGCGCCGCATCGGCCGGAGGCGGCGTGCTGTGCTACTATGGCGGCATGGTGAAGGATTGCATCGTCGTGGGCAACACGGCGGTGACGGGCGGCGGCGTGGACTGCAACTCGTACGGCCGTGCGGTCAACTGCGTCATCCGCGACAACACCGCAACGGACGTCGGCGGCGGCGGCGCGTGCAGCGGCAATGTCCTTGGCGGCTTCATCGACTGCCTCATCATCAATAACGTCGCAACGAACGGCGGGGGCGTCAGTGCCTTCAACACAGCGGTCGAATCGTGCACTATCGTGGACAATTTCGCCGTTGAGGACGGCGGCGGTGCGTTCCTCTGGAGCAACGGCTGGGTGAACTCATGCGTCGTCAGCAACAATGCGGCCGGCCGGTGGGGCGGCGGTGCGTTCTTCTATTCGCACGGTTCCGCCCGCGACACGGTCTTCGCGGACAACTGGGCGCCGCAGGGCGGCGGCATGGCGCTCACCGACACGTATGTGAGCTCGTGCACCTTCGTCGGCAACCAGGCGGTCTCCGGCGGAGGGTACATCAGCTTCTCGAACGCATATGTGAACGCCTGCGTCTTCAAGGGCAACCAGGCCGCCTCCGGCGGCGGCGCTTTCCTGAACAGCGTTGACAGCGTCATGCGCAACTGCATTCTCTACGAGAACATCGCCGTCACGGGCGGCGCGGTATATGCCAGCCTTCTAAACGTGTCCAATGTCACTGTCGAGAACTGCACCATCTACGGCAACACCGCAACCTTCGGCGGGGGTGTCTGTGCCTTTGAAGGCGGCAAGATTGTCAGCAGCATCGTCTACTCGAACACCGCGATCTACTCGGGCGCCAACTGGTTTTTCCACGGCGGCGGAATCGGCTTCGCGCATTGCTGCACAACGCCGCAGCCGCACCCCGTGTACGGCGGCGGTAACATTACCGCCAGTCCCGGCCTTGTAGACCCGGCCACCGGCGACTTCCACATCGTCCGCGCATCGCCCTGCATCGATGCGGGCTTGAATGACAAGTGGATGATAGCCGGCACGGATGCCGATGGCAACCGCCGCCTCATCCACAACACCGTCGACATCGGCGCCTACGAATTCCAGCCGCCGCGCGCGCCGCTCAACCTCCAGGCCACTGACGGCGAATTCGGGGACCGCGTGGTCGTCTCGTGGTCCGGAAGCGAAAGCGCGCTCGGCTACCGTGTCTACCGCAACGTCACCAACGACGTGGCCTCCGTACTCCAGATTTCCGACGATCTGATCGACCTCTCGTACCAGGACACCAACGTCGTGCCCGGCGAGCTGTACTATTACTGGGTTGGCTCGTTCAACGACCTCGGCCCGAGCGAGTTCTCGAGCAATGACACCGGGTACGCCCGGCTCGCCGCCCCCACCGGTCTCAACGCCACCGACGGCATCTACTCGAATTACGTCGAGCTGACGTGGACCGCGCCGACGGGCGCGATCGGCTTCATCGTGCTGCGCAGCACGAACAGCAACGTCAGCGCGGCGTCCACCATCGGCACGCCCACGAACACACTCTTCCGCGACGGCCTTGTCGTGCCGGGCAGGATTTTCCACTACTGGGTGAGCGCCATCGCCCATGCAGGCACAAGCGAGCCCAGCGAGCCCGACACCGGGTTTGCCGGCCTGCCCGCCCCGCCCGGCTTCTCAGCCACCGACGGCACGTACACCGACCGCGTCGAGCTCGTGTGGTCAGAGGTGCAGAACGCCGTCTCGTACAGCATCTTCCGCAGCGAGACGAACGACTATCCCTTCGGCCCGCTGCTTACCACGGTGACCGTGACCAGCTACACCGATACGGCAGCGGTTCCCGGCCGCCTGTACTACTACTGGGTGCGCGCGCTGGCCTCTGATACGCTCGGCCAGCCGAGCAAGCTTGATACCGGCTTCGCGTTCCTCGTGACGCCGTACAACGTCTCCGCGTCGGACGGCACGTTCGCGGACCGCGTGCGGGTCTCGTGGCCCGCCATCGCGGGCGCAACGGTCTATCACGTCTACCGCAACAGCTCGAACGACCTGAACACGGCCTATCCGCTCGGCACGTCGGCCATCGGGATGTACGAGGACATGAGCGTCCAACCCTACGAGACGAATTACTACTGGGTGCGCGCGTCCGCGCCGGCATGCACCACGCCGTTCAGCAACAGCGACCCCGGGTTCGCCTCGCTCGCCGCACCGCTCGATGTCGCCGCCTCGGACGGCGTCTACACGAATCTCATCGACATCGTATGGACGCCCGTCGCGGCAGCCGAATCGTACATGCTGTACCGCGGCACATCCTCCATGGTGGCCGCCGCGGTGGAGATCGCGGCAACCACGGCAACCGGTTTCGCGGACACGAACATCACCGCCGGCGAAATCTACTATTACTGGGTGCGCTCCGTCTCGGGCACCGGCGTCAGCCCGTTCGGCAATGACGACATCGGCTTCGCCACCCTCGCCGCCAGTGCCATGAAGTGGAAGTTCAAGGATGCCAGCAACCTCGACAAGGTGAACGGCAAGAAGCTCACCCCCAATCTCGGCCCGTACTTCGAGCGCGGCTACAAAATCGCCATCGCCGACGACACGTTCACCAACATCTTCGACGGCCCGCACGCGCTGCTGCCGAACAGCAAGCACCGGAAATGGTCGCTGAAGATGAAGCGGAATACCATCATCCTGTACAAAGTCAAACCCAGCAGGCTCCAGTACACGCTCTACCGCACGATGCTCTGGCCCGCAGCCATCGTCATCGTGCCGCCACTGCCTGCGGCTGGCGCGGCAGCGCAGTACACACAGCCGTTCGGCATCCCCCTCCCGCGTGGAGAGGCAGCAGCCACCGGGCAGACGCGGCGCGTGATCCACTCCTTCCCGCTGCCCCGGCGCTCGCCGGAGAACCCGCAGTTTGAACCCCTATGAGCAGCGTTCTACTGATCGTCGCAGGGACCATCGCGTTCATCGCCGCGTATTTCGTCTACGGGCGCTACCTCTCGCGCGTGTTCGAGGTGCACGATGCCAGGCGGACGCCCGCGCACGATCTGCACGATGGCGTTGACTATGTGCCCGCGCGCATGCCCGTGCTTCTCGGGCACCACTTCGCCTCGATCGCCGGCGCCGGGCCCATCATCGGCCCGATTGCCGCGGCAGCCTACGGCTGGGGCCCCGTATTTCTCTGGATTGTCATCGGGGCCATCTTTGTCGGCGCCGTGCACGACTTCGCCTCGATGATCGCCTCGGTGCGCCACAGCGGCCGCTCGATCGGCGAGGTGATCGAGGCGCGCATCGGCTACTCGGGCAAAGTGCTCTTTCTCGTGTTCTCCTGGTCCGCGTTGATTCTCGTGGTGGCGGTCTTCGCCGTGGTCGTTGCGCAGACGTTCATCTCCGAGCCATCCACGGCGACATCGTCAATACTCTTCTCGATCCTCGCAATCGTGTTCGGCGTGTGCATCAACCGCTTCAGAATGCCGCTTGGCTGGGCAACGGTCATTTTCCTGCCACTGCTTGTCGCGAGCATCGGCATTGGCGTGCGCTGGCCGATCGCGCTGCCCACGGCGCACCTTGGCAGCCTGGCCCTGCCGCCGTTGACGCTCTGGGTGCTCATCCTGCTCGTCTACTGCTTCATCGCGTCCGTTGCGCCCGTCTGGGTGCTGCTCCAGCCGCGGGACTACCTGAGCTCGTTCCTGCTGTACGGCCTGATCTTCGCCGGCATCGTCGGCGGCATCGCCGCCCATCCGCCGGTGAAGACGCCCGCGTTCGTCGCATGGTCGGACGCGGATCTCGGCCCGTTGTTCCCCATGCTCTTCGTCACCGTCGCCTGCGGGGCCATCTCGGGCTTCCATTCGCTTGTCGCATCAGGCACCTCGTCCAAGCAGATCAACAGGGAGACCGATGCGCTCCCCGTCGGCTATGGCGCGATGCTGATCGAGGGCATTCTCGCCATCGTCGCGCTGATCACCGCAGTGCGCTTTTCCGCGGGCGAGTACGCCCACCTGCTCGATACGAGAGGGCCGATCAACGTCTTTGCCAGCGGCATCGGCTGTTTCGTCACCAAGTTCCGCATTCCCGAACAACACGGCACCACGTTCGGCGCCCTCGCCGTGTCGGCCTTCGCGCTCACCACGCTCGACACCGCCACGCGCATCGCGCGCTACTGCTTCCAGGAGCTGGTGACGACGCGGCGCCACGTGCACACGCCCGGCAGGCCCTTTGCCATCGACCGCTTCTCCGCCACGGCCGTCTGCGTCGTGCTCAGCGCCGCCCTCGCGCTCAGCGGGCAGTGGAAGATGCTGTGGCCGCTGTTCGGCTCCGCCAACCAGCTCCTCGCCGCGCTCGCGCTGCTGGCCATCTCGGTCTGGCTGTTCCACCTGGGCAAACGCATGTGGTTCCTCCTCGTGCCCGCGGCATTCATGTTTTTTGTGACGCTCGCCGCGCTGGCCACGCTCTTCTCGGAGAACCTTGCGCATCTCGTCACGGCGCTCGGCCCGTCAGCGGCCGCCATGCGCGCATCAGTGCCGACGTACTCGGTGATGGCGGCGATGAGTCTTGTACTGGGGATCGTCGCCGTGATCCTTCTAATCCTCGGCGTCCGCGTCCTCCTGCGCGGCAAACCTGCAAAGGCATGATTCCATGAAACGTGAAACGATGACCCCGCGCGAGCGCTGGCTCGCCGTTCTCACCCGCCGCACACCCGATCGCGTTCCCATGGATTGGTGGGGCACGGGCGAGGCGTTCAAGAAGCTCCAGCAGCATCTCCGCTGCGACGACCCGCTCGCCAGGCTCCACGTCGACGTCTGCGCGTTCGTGCACCCTCGCTATGTGGGCCCGGCGCTCCAGGGGGGCAGTGATGAATTCGGATGTCGCTTCCGCAACGTCGAATACGGCACCGGCGTCT
>JAAYZF010000099.1 GCA_012514975.1 bacterium | reverse complement strand
GCCTCCGGCGCATCGCGGCGTTGGCGCAGGCCGGCCATATGCCCGATATGGCCGGTCTGCCCCGCCTTGCGCTGCATCCAGATTCGAGTGCTCATTCTATCGCTTTTCTGTGAAAGCAGGTACTAGTCCCTGCATACTCACGCGCATTCGGCTCTGGCATTGTATTTGCTCCCCTCTCGTCATACAAGGAGATCATTGTCTATGAACATGAACAAGATGACTGAGAAAGTGCAGCAGGCGCTCATGGAGGCCCAATCCATTGCCACGCGCCACGGGCATCAGGCTGTTGACGGCGAGCACCTGCTTGCCGCATTGCTCGACCAGGACGGCGGGCTCGCTCCCCTGCTGTTCGAGGCGGCGGGCGTTGGCGTGCGGGCGTTTCGCGAGGCGCTCGATAGCGAGCTGGGCAGGCTGCCCAGAGTGTCAGGCACGGACGGCGCGGGGCAGTTGTACGTCACGCCGCGGTTGAACCAGTTGCTTGTCACCGCCGAAGACGTTGCGAAGAATCTGAAGGACGACTACGTCAGCGTCGAGCATCTGCTGATGGCGATGATTGACGAGAAGGACAAGACGCCGGCGGGGCGTCTGCTGAGGCAGTTCGGCCTGACGCACGAGCGGCTCTTGAAGGCGATGACGGCGGTCCGCGGCAGCCAGCGCGTCGACAATCCCAATCCCGAGGCGACGTACAACGTGCTCGAGAAATACGGCATCGACCTCGTCGCCGCGGCGCGCAAGGGGAAGATCGACCCGGTGATCGGGCGCGACAACGAAATCCGCCGCATCATCCAGGTGCTCTCTCGCCGGACGAAGAACAACCCGGTGCTGATCGGCGACCCGGGCGTGGGCAAGACGGCGATTGTCGAGGGGCTGGCAAGGCGGATTCTCCAGGGCGACGTGCCCGAGTCGGTGAAGGACAAGACGATCTTCGCGCTCGACATGGGCGCGCTGGTCGCGGGCGCGAAATTCCGCGGCGAGTTCGAGGAGCGGCTCAAGGCAGTGCTCAAGGAAATCCAGTCATCGAACGGGCGGATCATCCTGTTCATCGACGAGCTGCACAACATCGTCGGCGCAGGCCGCGCCGAGGGCAGCATGGACGCGGGCAACCTGCTCAAGCCGTTGCTCGCGCGCGGCGAGCTGCACTGCATCGGCGCGACAACGCTCGACGAGTACCGCAAGCACATCGAGAAGGACGCCGCGCTTGAACGGCGGTTCCAGCCCGTGTTCGTCGACCAGCCGTCCGTCGAGGACACCATCTCCATCCTCCGCGGCCTGCGCGAGCGGTACGAGGTGCATCACGGCGTGCGCATCCAGGACAGCGCGCTCGTCGCCGCCGCCGTGCTCAGCCATCGTTACATCAGCGACCGGTTCCTGCCTGACAAGGCGATCGACCTGATCGATGAAGCGGCCGCAACGATCCGCACCGAGATCGACAGCATGCCCGCCGAGCTCGATGAAGTGACGCGCAAAGTCATGCAGCTCGAGATCGAGCAGGAGGCGCTGAAAAAGGAGAAAGACGACGCGTCACGCAAGCGCCTCGATGCGCTCAGGAAGGAGCTCGCCGATGCGCGCGAGCAGATGAACACGCTCAAGGCGCAATGGCAGAACGAAAAGGCCGGCATCGGCAGGCTGCGCGAGCTGCGCGAAAAGATCGAGCAGACGAAACTCGCCATCCAGCAGGCCGAGCGCGCGTACGACCTGAACAAGGCGGCCGAGCTCAAATACGGCACATTGACAGCACTCGAGAAGGAGTTGAAGGACGCGGAAGCGCAGGAGCAGGCGAAAGGCAGCAAACTGCTGCAGGAGGAAGTGACGGCGGATGAAGTTGCCACGATCGTCAGCCGGTGGACCGGCATACCGGTGACGCGGCTGATGGAAGGCGAGAAGGAGAAGCTGCTGCACCTGGGCGACATCCTGCACAGGCGGGTGATCGGCCAGGACGAGGCGGTGGATGCCGTGGTCGACGCGGTCATCCGCGCGCGCTCGGGGCTGAAGGACCCGAAGCGGCCGATCGGCTCGTTCATCTTCCTCGGCCCGACGGGCGTGGGCAAGACCGAGCTCGCCCGCGCGCTCGCCGAGGCGCTGTTCGACACCGAGGAGAACATGGTGCGCATCGACATGTCCGAGTACATGGAGAAACACACCGTCTCGCGCCTCATCGGCGCGCCGCCGGGCTACATCGGCTATGACGAGGGCGGGCAGCTCACCGAGGCCGTTCGCCGCAGGCCCTACTGCGTCATCCTCTTCGACGAGATCGAGAAGGCGCATCACGACGTGTTCAACACCCTGCTGCAGATCCTCGATGACGGGCGCCTGACTGACGCGCAGGGCCACACGGTTGATTTCAAGAACACGGTGATCATCATGACCTCGAACATCGGCAGCACGGTGCTCCTCGAAGGCATCGAGGACGGCAAGGTGCTGCCGCGCGTCAAAAACGAAGTCATGGCAATGCTGCGCCGCGAGTTCCGCCCCGAGTTCCTCAACCGCGTTGACGAGACGGTGCTGTTCAAGCCGCTGACGCTCGCCGAGATCGAGCAGATCGTCGACCTGCAGATCAACGGCCTGCGCACCCGGCTCGCGTCACGGAGCATCACGCTGAAGCTCACCGAGCGGGCGCGCAAGCACATTGCCGAGCAGGGATACGACCCCGTGTACGGCGCGCGGCCGCTCAAACGCTACATCCAGCGCACGCTCGAATCGCAGATCGGGCGGAAGATCGTTGCGGGCGACATCCCGGACGACAGCACAATCACGATTGATGAAAAGAAGGGAGAAGTTGTGATAGGGGTGTAAGGGGAGACATTTGACATCTGGCATTTGAGACTCGAACCTGGAAGCTTGGGATTTGGTGGCCGGCAATCCGCAATCCGCAATTGGCAACCTATAGTTGCTGCATGGTTCCAACGGCAAAGCGCGGCGGGCTCACGGTATCTGGAGCGTCTGGCCGATGCGGAGCTGGTTGGGGCGGTCGAGCAGGTCGCGGTTGCTGTTGAAGATCACGACCCATTTCGATGGGTCGCCGTAGAAGGCCTGGGCGATCCTTGTAAGCGAATCGCCTTGTTTGACCGTGTAGGCACGCATGCCGGGCTGCGCGGCATGCGGCGTGGCGGATACGCGCTGTTGCGCGGGCTGGGCAATGGGAGAGGCTGCGGCCGCCTGCTGCTCGCGCTCGCTGGGAGTGTAGAGCACGGCCGGGCCGGGGTAGATCGTCGCGGGCGCGACGGATGCCTGCGCGGCCCGTGCCGGCCGGTCGGACTGCGCTGCCCGCGCGGCAGCCGGGTTGGCCTGGGAGGCATACGCGGCGATCCTGTTCCTGCGCTCGACTTCCTGCGCGTATTCCTGGCGAAGGGCCTCATAGCGCTGGTCAAGCTTCTTCAACTGCACGGTGCGCTCGTACAGGAGTTTCTCGAACTTCGTCCTGTTCTCCTGCTCGGAGGCAAGGGACTGGCGGAGTGTCTCGACGTCCTCGGGCGATTGAAGGCCCGCACGGAGTTTCCCGGCCTCGGCCTGGACGGCACTGAGCGCCTCGTCCTTTTCGGCTAGCAGGGCGCGCATCTTGTTCATCGTGTCGACGTAGCTGTCGCGTTCCTGGTTCTGGAAACGCATCTGGTTGCGGAGGGCGAACAGGTCGTTCGTGGCGCGCATGTACAACTCGAGTATGGCGGCGGCATCGCCCGTGGGAGTCTGTGCGGCGCCGGTGCGAGCGACGGCGAGCCCCGCGGTTGCCGAGGCGAACCGTGCGGCGAGGTCGGCGAGCTGCAGTTGAAGCTCGCCGCGCTGGTTTTCAGCCCCCTGGAGCTTGCTCAGAAGAAGCTGGCGTTCGGCGGCGAGCACGGCATTGCTCTCGCCTAGCGCGCGGGCTGACTGCACGGAGTGCGTCCGGGCATGCAGTTCGGCCTGCAGGTTGGTGACGAGGGCCTGGAGGGACGACTGGCTCTGCACTGCTGAAGCGGCGTCCTCGCCGCGCGCTTCGACCTCCGTCTTGAGCCGGGCGATGAGGTTCTCATTCGAGGCTGCCTGGCGGAGCAGGCGCGCGAGCTCCTGGTTCGCGTCCTGGCTGCGGAGCGCGCTGTTCTCGCCCCGGATCGTCGAGAGCTCTTCGCGCGCGTTGATCAGCTCCTGGCGGAGCGACTCGACCTCGGCTTCGTATTTCCCGCTGAGCTGCTGGGCAAGGAGTTTGAACTGCCGCTCGCGCCGCGCCACTTCCTCGTGAAGCCGCTGGTCGATGCCCGCGGCGCCCTGCGCGTCCTCCTCCCCGGCCACGATGGCCATGTCATGCCGCGCGGCATCAAGCCATCCCTTGACGCGCTCGCGCATGGCATCATTCGCGGCCACCGCGAGGTAGCGTTCATAGTTGACCACCGCGTTGCTGCGGTCGCCAAGATAGTCGTCGTAGATCAGCGCCATCTCGAGATACGCGTCTTCACACTTCGGGTTGACGTCAATGGCTTTGCGGAGGGAACGGAGCGCTTCATCGTACTGCTCGGCCTCTTTGAGCTCGAGCGCGCGGTCGACAAAGCGATGGGCATGCTCACCGACGCGGCTGCACGCCGCGGCGAGGATGATGAGCGCTATGGACCAGACATGGCGCATGGCAATGCGTACGGGCAGGGCACAACCGCGCGGAACGTGTTCCCGGGCTGTCTCCTGCATTGTTGTGGTTACTGGAAACTACAGCCGATATCCAACTCTACAAACCGCACCCAGAGTATAGCAAAAGGCGGGCGCAAAGGCAAGCGCAGGGAAGGCAGCCACAGTGGGCCGCGCACTCATTCGACGTGTGCGGCCGAATGCCATGGGCAAGCGGGATTGCCGGCGTTGGGGCAGATGACCGTGGCGTTGGTAAGCACATAGGCTGCGCCGTCGACGGGGCACCGGGGCATGTGGCGCAGATAGGCAGGGACGATGAGGCCTTCGAGCGCGCCCGGGTCGCTCATGAGGGCTGGTACATTGGTCGCGTCCATGAGCGCGCGGGCAATCGCGCCGTCGATTTCGCGGAGGCGCGCCTGGCAGACTCTGGTCCTGGACTCGCGGCGCGCGCGGGCGAACGACGACATGGCGACGCCGAGCAGCAGGCCGATGATGGCCACTGCAATCATGATCTCAACCAACGTAAACCCGCGTCGTCTGAAACGCATTGTGCGTGTCCCCACCCGCAGCGTCGCAGTCCGGCGCAGAACCGCCGGCACGCACGCGGGGCAAGAAGTGTAATCTCTATTATAGGCTTGAGGCGCCCGTGTTGTCAACCGTTCGCCCGGCGGTCAGTGTGCCCGCTTGTAGATGCCCTTGCCGTTCAGTTCGAGCTGCTCATGGAAGGTCATGCGGCCGACGTTCATGAAGACGGGAATGATCTCGTTGAGCCGGTAATCCTCACCAGGGACGAACGGGAGCTTCTTCGCATTGACCACGGCGATTTCCTTTGCCGGCAGGAGCTTTGCCGTGCGCTTCAACGCGGGGTCTTTGTACAGGTACTTCTTCCCGCGCTTGTCCACCCATAGGCCCGGCGTGTCGAGGGTGACGACTGCGCGGTCGATCCACACGGCGCCCTGGGACGGCAGGGCGGGCGGTGCGGCAACGAGCGCCTTCAGCGACAGGCGCCCCTTCTTCAGCTTGAGTTTCCTCGTGATGCCGAGGTTCTCGACAGAGCCGAGATGCCAGCACAGCCCTGCGTATTCGAGATAGTCAAGCTCGATCATGCGTACCACGGACGTGGTGGCAATGTCCAGGATGGCGATGCCGTTGTCAGCGCACACAGCCACATAGAGACCGTCCGGTGAGAAGGCCGGGTACAGGGCGAACATGCCCTGGAGGTCGATGCGCCGGGCGTTGCTGCCGTCGGGCGCGGCAAGGCGGAGGGACGGTGTCCCGCCGTAGTCCGCCACGCAGGCGATGAAGCGGCCGTCAGGCGAGCATGCAGGCTGGCGCGGGTCGGGAGGCAGGCCGGCAATCTTCACCGCAGCGCCGCCGTTGATGCCGACGCGATACAGCGCCTGGGAACCTGTCACATGGTCTTCGACGGCAAAGAGCACGGACTTCCCGTCGGGGAGGAACCGGGGTCGGTCAATCGTGACATCCGCAAGGTCAGTGGTGTAGATGCCGCTGTCGAACAAGCCGTTCTCGCGCCGGTAGTGCAGGATGTCCTCGCCATAGCCGCTGGCGTCGCGCTGGACGTACGCGACGTACAGCCCGTCACGCGAGATGCACGGGTCGGCATTCGTACCATGCGCCGCGGCGGCGGCGACGATCTGGGTGACTGACCCGTCGCCGTTGAGCAGCGCGATGTCCCTCGTCGCGCCGCGCTGGATGACGCTCGGATCGCCGAAGAACGGCGGCGCATCGATGCCGTCATACTTCGCCGACGCCGACGCCGACGCCTGCGTGCGCACCGTGGCGGCGACGACGTCGATCTCGAGCACGTGCCATCCCGCTGACGTGCGCAGCGAGCAGGACAGGTAGCCGAACGGCGCGCTCGCGGCCTGCACGACGAACAGGAATGCGAGCAGCACTGCCAGACAGACAGCATGGGTCTTCATTGGTGTCTCCTTGGGTGCCGGGTCATTGCGGTCACGTCTTCATCACCGTGTACTCGATGACGAACAACACGGCGAAGATGTACACGATCACCGGGCACTCGCGCCACCGTCCGCTGAGCGCCTTCGCGGCCGCGTAGCTTACAAAGCCGAATGCGATGCCGTTGGCGATGCTGAACGTGAACGGCATGATCGTCAGCGTCAGAAAGGCGGGAATCCCCTCCGTCGCATCGTCCCACTCGATATCACGCAGCGACTGCATCATCAGCGCGCCGACGATGATCAGCGCGGGGGCGATGATCGGATACTTGAACACCTGCGGGGCCACCTCGATCCCGCCGCCGATCATCTTCGCCAGCGGCGCGAAGAACAGCGCCAGCAGGAACAGCGCCGCCGTGACGAGATTCGCAAGGCCCGTCTTCGCCCCGGCGGCGACACCGGTTGCGGACTCGATGTAGCTGGTGACGGTGGACGTGCCGAGGCACGCGCCGGCGACCGTGCCCACGGCGTCTGAAAACAGCACCTGCTCGCCGCGTGGCATCTTCCCGTCCTTGATCCATCCTGCGCGCGTGCCGACGCCGATCACAGTGCCGACGGTGTCGAACAGGTCCATGAACAGGATAACGAAGATCACCGTCACAAGCTCGAGGAAATTGATGGAGAACAGCCCTGGGAAATCGAGCGCGAAGAACGTCGGCGCAAGAGAAGGCGGCGCGGAGAACACGCCGTGGAACTTCACGAGGCCAAGCAGCAGAGACAGGCCGAGCGTCGCCAGCATGCCGAGCAGCAGCGCGCCGTGCACGCGCAGCGCCATCAGCATCAGCGTCACCAGGATGCCGAACAAGGCGAGCGCGGCAACCGGGTCGGTCACCTTCCCCAGCGAAACCAGCGTGCCGGGCGCAGCGACGACGAGGTGTGCGTATTCGAGCCCGATCAGCGCGATGAACAGGCCGATGCCGGCCGAGATTCCCTGTTTGAGGCTCGCGGGCACGCTGTTCATCAGCGCACTGCGAAAGCCCGCCTTCGAGAGCAGGATGAAAATGGCGCCGGAGATCACCGTTGCCGCAAGGCCCTGCTGCCACGTCAGCCCCAGCCCGCCGGCAGCCACGGCCCCGCACACGGTGAACACGAAGAAGAAATTGTGCCCCATGGCCGGCGCGAGCGCGATGGGATAGTTGGCTGCAAAGGCCATCACGACCGTCGCCAGCGCCGACGAAAGAATGGTCGCCACCATCACCGCGCCGAAGTCCATGCCGCACTGGGCAAGCACGGCGGGCTGGACGAAGATGATGTAGCTCATGGTGAAGAACGTTGTCGCGCCGCCGAGCACTTCGCGGCCAACGGTGGACCCGCGTTCGCGCACTTTGAAGATTCTCTCGAGCATGGCTGGTACACCTCCTGGATCGCGCATGCGGCGCATGCGCTTGGTGACGGACTGATTCTACCAAATCGCCCGTTGTGGTACAATAGGTGGATGATCCCAGTCCCGGCGGCTGAAGTGGTCAATCCCGCATGTGGGATTCGCAAGTACGGGCTGGCGCTGGACAGGGGGGGAGAAACGCACACTCGCCGCCTGTACTTTCCAAGGCGCAGCCTCGGCCACTTGTTGAGCGCGACCCGCTGGAATGCCCGGGTTAGCTGCACGCGGAGCTGTGACGAAACACTATGACCGACCTTCCTGATATCATGCACGTGCTGTCCCTGCGCGCGCCTGCCGGTGCATGCGGCGCGCTGGTCGAGCTGCTGAGCGGCATCGAAGCGCCTTCGTCACTCGTGCAGGACGTGCAGCAGGGCACGCCGGGCGTCCTCTGCTTCTATTGTGAAAGCGAGACGGAGCTTGCAACGGTGCGCGCCGCGGTCGAGACGACGCTCGGCGCTGCGCATGACGCGCTGGGCCTGCCGCCGGTGGCGATCGAGGCGGGCGTGCTGCGCAAGGAGGAATGGGCGGACGCATGGAAGCGCTTCTTCCACGTGCAGCGCGTCGGGAAGCGGCTCGTCATCCGGCCCTCATGGGAGGAGTACGCCGCGCAGCCGGGCGACGTGGTCATCACGCTCGATCCCGGCATGGCGTTCGGCACGGGCCAGCATGCCACGACGCGCGCCTGCCTCGCCATGCTCGAGGAGATCATCGACAGCGGCGTGCCGCACTCGATGCTCGACGCGGGCACCGGCTCCGGCGTGTTGTCCATCGCCGCGGCGCTGATGGGCGTGGGAAAGATTGACGCGTTCGACATCGAGAAGGAGGCGGTGATGACCGCGCGGGACAACGCGAAGATCAACCGGGTGGCCGGCGCCATCACGTTTTTCCAAGCGGACCTCGACGCGTTCGTGCCCGGGCGCGCGTATGACATTATCGCGGCGAACATGATCGACACGCTGCTTATGCGCAACGCGGCGAAGCTGGCAAGGGCCGTCGCGCCCGGCGGCTCACTGCTGATCTCCGGGATTCTCGGGCACGAGTATGAGAGCGTCGCCGCCGCGTTCAGCGCCCGCGGCCTTGCCGAGCGCACCGTCGCAGCCGTCGCCGAATGGCGTACGGGCTGGTTCGCCAAACCACACTGACATCTCTCCTGTGCGCGTCATCGTTTCCATGGCCGGCTTCCCGAATGCGCTGGGCGTCGTTGCGGCCGTGTGCGTCCTGGCTGGCGCGGGCGGCGCGGCCGCGGCGACACCGTTCGGCCCGCGCGGCATCTACGTCCTCGACAGCCAGGCAGGCACGAACATCAACGGCGTCCCGATGCGCGACGCCAACATCCGTTCCCTGCCGTTCGTCGCCGGCTATGCGCTGCGGCCTTCGTGGGAAACGATGGAGCCGCACTCGAGCCAGTATGATTTCACCATCATCGACTGGAACGTGCGCAAGCTCGTCGCGATCAACAGAAAGCTGTCGCTCTGGGTCATCATGATCGAGCCCGAGTGGCTTGCTGAGACGACGAACGTGGTGACGTGGTTTGACGACGATCCGCGCGTGAACCACCTGCGCGCCGTGCCGTGGGACCCGTTCCTCCTTGCGCGCATGGAACGGTTCGTGCACATGCTGGCGGATCATCAGATCGACGGCGTGCCCCTGCGCGACCACCCGGTGCTCGAGGCCGTCAACTTCGGCGTTGCCGGCGCGAAGATGGCGATACGCGACCCGGATGCCGTGCATCTGCGCGACATGGCGGGTTACACGCGCACGGGCTTTGTCTCCGCCGTGCTGGCCAACCTGCGCGCGGCCGTCAGCAACTTCCCGGCCACGCATGTGCAGACCGGCTTCTGGCCTGTCACCGATGCAATCAATACACCGCGCCTGTGGGAAGATGTGCGCGCCGCCATCCTCGCCGAGTTCGACGGCGTGCAGAAGCCGCGCGTCGGGTTCTGGATGGAAAGCCTGTCCGCCAGCAGGCCCGCGCCGGGCGCAGAGCCGATCGACGGCCGGCCGATCACGAACTGGGCTCTGCCGCTGTACCTTTCGCGGAACGCGACATGGGCAGGCTTTCAGGCGCTCACCTCGTGGCTGAGACCATTCAACAGCTACGGCAGCCAGGTGACCAATGCCACGCCCGCCGACGGCATGCAGTATGCCTTTGACGCGTATGGAACGCGGTACGTTGAGCTCTATGTCAGCGACATTGACCACCCGGGGTACCGCCCCGCGTTCGATGAATGGGCGGCACGCTACGCGGGTGACGACTGGTTGTCGATTGCGTACGGTCCCGCGGGCACTCCGGTGCTGAGATGGTTTGGCCGGTCAGGCGTTCAGTACAGCGTACAGGCCGGCGGCACGCTGTCCGCATGGGCGCCTGCGTCACCAGTGCTCACCGGCGCAGACGCGGAAATCGCCTGGGCGGATGCGGGCGCCACAGGCATGTCCGCGCGCTTTTACCGCCTCGTCACGGAGCAGCCCGCGACGAACTGGCCGGGCTTCGTGCTCAGCGGGACCAACTGGACGTACGACGACGGCGAGCTTTCGATGAACGGCGTGTTCCTGATGCCCGCGGGCACTGGAATGTTCCCCGGCATCGTCATAAGCCATGGCCTGGGCGGCAGCGCGGCGGGCTTCGGTCTGCCCAAGGCGCGCGAGATGGCGGCATGGGGCGCTGCGTGCATCGCACCCAACTACACGCATGCGGCCGGAGAGACCAACACTGCCACGTACGGCGCGAGCACGGAGAATATCCGGCGTGCAGTGAAATGCGTCGATATTTTGTCAGGGATGCCCTTCGTGCGACCCGATGCCATCAGCGCCTACGGCAACAGCATGGGCGCGTTCGTCACCATCGCCCTTGCGGCCGAACTCACCAACCGGCTCGCCGCGGCTGCGATTACCGCGGGCGGCGTGGTGACCACGCCGGGCTACTCCGCGCCGACAACGGGCACGGCAGCGCGCGTCCGCTCGCCCTTCCTCATCCTGCACGGCAGCGCGGACACCACCGTGCCGCCCGGCCGCTCAGCCCTGCTCAAGGAGATACTCGACCAGGGCGGTGTGACGAACCAGCGCGTCGTGTTCGAGGGCGTGGGCCACGACCTGCACCAGGTCCGCTCGAACGAAGTCCACCAGCTTATCCACGAATGGTTCCGCTCGTTCGGCGGCCTGCCGTAGAATGCCGCCCGGACGGCGCTTATGGCGTGTACTTCTCGACGATGCGCGCGGTCTGCTGCCCTTCCTGGAGCAGGTGCGGCGCCTGCACAACGTACCGTCTGCGCTTCTCGGCCGCCACCTTGTCCACATCCTGGTCGAACGTGCCGTTGCGGTTGACATCCTTGATCG
The DNA here is from genome assembly GCA_012514975.1 of bacterium. Lineage (GTDB taxonomy): Bacteria > Auribacterota > UBA3054 > UBA3054 > JAAYZF01 > JAAYZF01. The sequence goes on along the minus strand of JAAYZF010000099.1, from coordinate 610 downwards.
TCTCCGCCTCGACGTCCACGGTGAAGGACTGGGAGTCGACGCACAGCATATTCGCGCAGCGCTCGAATACAGGGACCGTCATGCCACGCACCTTCAGGATGTCGCCGAGGCGCTGGTATGGTTTGAGCGTCATGCGCCCGGTGCCATCGACGCCGAGGTAGACGTTCTGGGCGAGCTGCTGGCTCATGCCGGGGAGCGCGCTGAGCAGGCGGGCGCTGGCGGTGTTGATGTTCACGCGGCCCAGCACCGGCACGGGCGTGATGAGGGCGTAGTTGAACCACGCGTAGCCCGTCTGGCGGCGTCTGACGGTCCGCATGCCATCGATCGGCCTGTCGCGCAGCCCTGTTTCCGCAACGTCATGGGAGATGAGCTTGAGCCTGAAGTCGCCATCCACGGAGATGTTGTCGGGGGTGATCGTGCCGGCGTTGATCCCGTCTTCCTTGCCGTACTTGCGTCGCTCGCACAGTTTGTCCCACGAGTGGCTCCGGTAGTTCCAGACGAACACATCGAGCGACGCATTGTAGTTTTCCTCGAGGAACTCGGTCGTGTTGATCGCGTCGTTCAGCCCGAAGATATAGATGTTGTACTTGCCGGGGATGGGAATCTTCTT
>JAAYZF010000098.1 GCA_012514975.1 bacterium | reverse complement strand
TCGGGCGTGGCGAAGTACCAGGTGAGCATGCCGAGCCGCCCGGCCGCGGGGTTGTCGCCATCAGCTTTGTAGCCGCCCCATGCCTTGAGCGCGGCATCGAGCGAGCCGTACCTGTTCGTGGCCCACGCGGCGAAGCGTTGTTCGAGTGTGCGCAGGGGCCCGCCCTTCAGGCGCTGGAACGTCCAGAAGAGCATCGTGTCCTCGTTGAACGCCTCGATCGCGATCACCGACGGGTCGTCTTTCAGCGCCACGCCCGAGTACGGGTTGGTCGTCACGTAGAGCTCGCGCACCCATGCCTTGTACGCGTCCTGAAGTTTCGGCTCGACGAAGATGACGTTGTACAACGGCTCCTTTGGCCCGTAGCCCTCGATGCCCGGGTCCTGCTCGAAACCATCGTGCAGCCAGATGGGGGAGACCATGGTGTAGATGCCTTCTTTCTTCATTGCGGCGACTGTGTGCCAGATCTTCCGCACAGCCTTCATGTCGGGCTTGCTGATGTCATCCTGCCCCGGAGCCGGTTTGATGATGGCCCCCGCGCGGACGAGATTGACGCCTTGCCGCGCGAGGAACCGCGCAAAGGCCGCCCCCTGCTCGTCGGTCCATGCCTCCTGCTGCGCCGCGTGCGTGGCCCAGAAACGCATGGGCTCGCCATCGCCGCGCAACAGCGTGCGCCCGTCGGGAGAGACATGGACGAAGCCTTTCTCACCCGCGACGTTCTCGTTCATCCAGCGGAGATCGATTGCGCTTGCCGCAAAGGGATCGCCCGTGGTCTTGAATGCCCAACTGTTCGACTCATCCGGGATGAATGCCTGCTGGCCGGCCGGCGCGGCGCCGGCGGCGCATAACGCGATGAGTACAGCGATGCGAGTCGTGGTCATGGTGTTCATGTCAGCCTTCTGTTGTTGTTCGTGCAGACGATGAAGCCTTCACCTGAGCGCCCGGCCAACGCGCCCCGGCTGGTCACCACGCGCGGTAGACGATCCACAACAGCCCGAGCGCGATGAGCAGCGAAATGACGCCCGTGATCCGCATCCAGACCGCGTTGCCCGACGTCCACGGGCGCATGACGGTGCGGATCGTCTCGGGCGAGTGATACATCAGCCCGGCGCATATCCACAGCGTGCCGATGACGAGCGTGGCGGCCACGACTGCCGGCGCCGTCATTGCCGCCGCGATGATGCAGGCGATGCCAAGGGTGAAGGCGATCGCCCCGATCACGCGGAGCATGCCGCCCGGGCGCTCCATGAACCAGCGGGCGGTGCGTGCGGCCGAGCCGGGCGAGGCGAGCATCCATACTCCCTTGACAACCGCCGCGATGCCCACGACAAGGACTACGGCGCGCATGAAATGGAATGCGTTCATGACGTTCTCCCAGTGGTGACTGTCCGCTGCTTCATGTCTTCTCACTCGGACTCTCTTCCACGGAGAGTGCCGAGTACTGCGTCAGCGACGCACCTAGGATACACAATGCGCGGCGGTCTGTCAAACCAAACACACCGCGCCAACTTCCGGCCGCGTTGCCCCTCCTGTGCCGGAATGTGTGATCACTGGCATCGGAAGTTGCGTTCCTTTGATGCAAAGAATATACTAGAGATGAACCAGGGAGCGCGTGTCGCCGCCCACGCAGCGGGCTGTGCCGCGCGGCGACACATCACGTGCATCAGGGAGGTCCGCCATGTCAACCACGTATCTCTATCTGTCAACGATGCCGGAGGCGTTGATCGTGTCAATGCTGCCGCCGATGGAGTTCGGCGCCTACCTCGCCGTCGGCACGCAGAAGCGCTCGCGCGGCTGCGCGATGTTCTTCAAGGTCGCCGGCGTGTTCACGAGCAGTTACTTCGATCTTGCGGGCGGCAGGAAGGAATGCGTGCCGCATCCGGACGGCACGCCGAAGCATTCCGTGTACCTTGGCGTGTACCGCGTGCTCGAACATGTGCCGCTCGATGCGCTCGAGAGCCTCTACCTCGTTACGCGCGACGGGCGCACGCTCGAGCTGCCGAAGGAGACGGCGCCGGGCGAGTTCTCCGGCGCCTACCATCTGTACGACGAAATATGCCCCGTGCATCCCATCATCGTCAGCTCGCTCGATCCGCGGGCGTTTGCGCGCTTCATCACCGACCCGGCGCAGCACATTCACGTCCCGCGCATCTGCTTTGCCGAGCTGTCCCTCGAGCCGTGGGCAGGCAGCCCCGAGCAAATGGCCGCGGCTGAACTGTCGTCGCCCGAGACGGAACATGTGCGCGATTGCCTGCTGTCCCTGGCGCGGCAGAGCAAGGAGACAAAGACCGTCGACCGCACACACCAGATCACGTGCTGGCCCATCCAGGTCAAGAACGGATTCTTCGTGGGGGATCAAACGGGCCTGGTGTACTATCCGTTTCCCAGCGCGTCGGAACTGGCAGACAAGCACCACGACTGGTGGCGCTCGGCGCAGGAATAGGCTGCATGCGCGCGTCCCGGTGTCCCACGCGACTTTGACTGCACATGGAGTGTTCCGCACCACAAATCGCCCCGCGCCAGCCGGGGCACAGGCATGAGGGCCCCTCGCTCTCCGTCCGCGGCGCGTGCAAGCGGTACGGGGTCGTGAATGCCAATGCCGGCGTTTCACTCGATGTGGCCGCGGGCGGCATCGTGGGCCTGCTTGGCCCCAATGGCGCGGGGAAGACGACATTGATACGCCTGTGCGCCGGGTGGCTCACGCCTGATGCGGGCGAGATCACCGTGATGGGCTGCAGGCAATCGCTTGCGAACCGCGGCGCGCGCGCGCATCTCGGTGTCGTATCGCGCGACGCGCCGTTGCACCAGGAGCTCACGGTCGAGGAAACACTGTTCATGCGCGCGACGCTCTGCGGCCTGCATGGCCCTGCGCGCGCAGCAGCATGCAACGCGGCGGTGGACGACTACTGCCTTGGCGACTTTGCGCGGCGGCGCATCGCCGTGCTCTCATCGGGCATGCGGCAGCGAGTGGCGGTTGCCTGCGCCATGCTCCATGGCCCTTCCGTCCTTCTGCTCGACGAGCCGACCACCGGCCTTGATCCTGAGATCCGCCGGCACATCTGGCAGTGCCTTGCCAAACTCCGCGCGCGCGGCGTCGCCATCCTTCTCACCACGCATTATTTCGAGGAAGCGGCTGCGTTGTGCGATGTCGTTCACCTTCTCATACAGGGGAGGATCTCGCTGTCGTTGTCGCCGTCGGCGCTTGACGGCTCGGCCCGGCTGCTCGAAGAGGCGTATCTGCGCGCCGTTGATGGCGCGCCGGCTTCCGGGGGCGGCCCATGAACTTCATGCGCCAGACCGGCATCCTGTTTCTTACGCACCTGCGCGTGTGGTGGCGCACACCGCGCCAGGCGGTCATCAGCCTCGTCCTCAGTTGCGCTTTCCTCCTCGTGGGCACCCAGCTTCTGAACGTCCATGTGCGATCGGGGACGCGCGTCGGCCTTTGCGCCGGCGACCTTCCCGTCGGCCGCACGATCGAGAATGAACTCGCCGTGGCCGGCGTCTCAACGGTGCGCTACGCGGATGGCGGCGAGGGCGAGACGGCCCTCATCGAGGGAAGGATCGTTGCGCTCGTTGGCGTGACGCCCATAAGTCTCGCCCTCATGCTCCCCGGCCGCAACCCGTTGATTGACCGCGAGGTGGAACGCATCCTCCTCGGCGTTGCCACGCGCGTCACACACCGGATGCCCCGGGCAGGCCGCATCATCATGCTCGCGCCGCGGCGCCCGCCCGCGGACGTGACGGCGTTCATGACGGCGAGCCTGATCCCGTTCCTCATCATGACGCTCGCCACGATCAACTGCGGCATGCACTGGCTGCGCGATTGGGAGAGCGGCACGATCCATGCGCTCAAGGCGCTGCCGTTCCACCGCCCCGCATTGCTCGTCGCACGCACGCTCGGCGGCGGCGTGTTGGCGCTGGTGATCCTTGCCGCTGCGCTGGCCGTGTGCCGCGCCATCATTCCGTGGCCGCTGCCGGAGCGCCTTGCGCCATGGTTCGCCGTCATCGCGGTCCAGACACTCTTCTCCCTCGGGTTCTTCACCGCGATCGCCGCGTTCACCCGCAAGTACCTGCTGTACGTTGACGCCTCGATGCTGCTGGTCGTCCTGATGATGTTCTCGAGCGCGACGATCAAGCCGATCGAGGCAATGGCCGGGTGGGAGCGCGTCGTTGCGCACCTGACGCCCGCGTTCTACGCCGTGCGGGCAATGCGCGCGGCGATGCTCGGCTCTTCACCCGTGCTGGCGGGGGACATGGCCGTGCTGCTCGGCTGCAGCATCGTGTGCTTCGCGGCGGGCCACCTCATCTTCACGCGCTCCGCCATCACACGGTAGGAGGGACATCCCTGTCCCGATGGAACCTGTTGTGCGCAGCGCAACAGGCGGACATCCACACCCAGACGCGCGTGTCAGCATGCATGCGTAGTAGGCCGCGACTCAAGTCGTGGCCACACGCCGCGCCAGTGTGTCAGCCAGACGCGCGCATTCCAGGCGTCGACGTGACTGGAGTCGCG
>JAAYZF010000097.1 GCA_012514975.1 bacterium | reverse complement strand
GCGTTTTCGAGCGGGATCGAGCTTGTCGCTTCGTTCGACACATGGGGCGTGTTCACCACGAATCTGAAGATGCAGGCCGTGCTTGTGTCACGCGACGGGCTGCGGTCAAACAACCAGTCGCTGCCGGGCGTCAACGGCAACACGACGTCAAACGGCGCGACAGGACTGACGGCACGGAAACGCTACGATCTCGTGGCGGGCGATCAATACCTCGCCTTCGGCATCACCCCGGGCATCACCATCGCCCATCCGCCCCAGTGGCAGCAGACGGGCGACAAGAGCGCCCCTGCGGGCAGCACGCTGGATTTCACGGTGAAAGCGACTGACGTGGACGGCGGCGCGCCTGCGCTTTCGTGCTCGGACGCGACGCATTTCAGCGATCTCGGCGGCGGCACCGGGCGCTTCCTCTGGGCGACAGGCACAAGCGACGTCGGGCTCTATGCCGTGCGGTTCATTGCGGCAGACGCCGGCGGCCTTGCGGCGACGCAGGATGTCAGCGTCTATCTCTCGCCCTCCGGGCTCGAGACGAACATCGTGTTCGACGGGATGAACATCACCTCTGATTTCCGCAACGCGTTCGTCACCGTGCTGCAGAACACGCCCGTGCGGCCTGACTGGGGCACGAACGATTATCTCGCCGCGCTGCGAGTGATCACGAACAGCCAGCAGCTCGTGCTCGGCGTCTCGGGCGTCGTCAGATACAATGCCGGCGCGGGCAACAACGCCATCGCCATCCTCTTTGACACGGACCCCGCCACCGGCACCAATGTCATGCCCGATCTCGGCACGACGGGCTATCGCGCGCGCAACATGAGCGGCATGGTGTTCGACACAGCCTTCACGCCCGACCACGTTCTCACCATTGGCCTGCAGCAGGAAACGCCCGCGCACACCGCCTGGGCAGACTACAGCAGGCTCGTCAGCGGCGGGAACAACGATTACCTCGGTGAACTGGTCGAGCCGGTTGACTACTACGGCACGTTGTACGCGGGCGATTACATGATCGGTCTCAAGCTCGCCTCGTGCGACACGAATCTCGCCAGGGCTGCCGCCATTGATGACCTGCTCGAGCTGGCGCTGACGTACGCGAAACTGGATGTGAAGACCAATTTCGTCAGAGTGCAGGTTGTCGAGATCAACAATGACGGCACGCAGTACTCGAACCAGAGCCTTCCGCCGATCAACAACGCGAGCAACTACAACGGCGGCGCGTGTTCGTCCGCGCGGTTCGACCTCGTGCCGGGCGACCAGTATCTTACGGTGCCCATTCCGTTCGTCACAAACCTCCACCGCGCGCCGGTGCTGTCGCCCATCGGCGACAAGGAGGTGCTTGCGGGCGCCACTCTGCAATTCGCCGTAAGTGCGAGTGATGACGATGGTCCTCCGCCGCAACTGCTCGTCAACAATCTGCCGCCAGGCGCAAGCTTCACCACCAACGGCGCGGGCGGCGCGTTCCTTTGGGCGACGAGCGCTGCCGATATCGGCGCATACACCGTCACCTTCCGCGCGTTCGACGGGCAGCTCGCCGATTCCGAGACGATCCTTATCCGCGTGGCGGAAGACCGGATCGACTGGTGCAATCTCCAGTATCCGCCCGTCGTCACCTCGTACGCGGGGGCGATACCGCCGCAGGTCGTGTACGGCCGCGTGCACATTCCCGCGCGCACGGCTGCTCCCGGGGCGACGCCCGGGTTGAGTGCCCAGCTTGGCTTCGGCGCATCGAACGATCCTGATGACTGGGAATGGACTGACGCAGCCTTTGCATACCAGGTGGGCGCGGATGACGAGTTCCAGGCAAGCTTCGGCGGAGATGCGCCCACAGGCGCCTTCCTCTACGCGTATCGCTACCGCTACACGAACCAGGGAAACGAGCATGTGTACGGCACGCTCGACGGCGGCCCGTTCGACACTGTCAGCCCCGCCGGCGCGGGGCGCTGGACTGTTCTTGCCACGCCCGACGAGATTCTTGCCGCGAATCTCCAGTGGCCACCCGTGATGACGACGATGGTGTACGAGACGCCGCAGCCCGTGTTCGGCCGCGTGTACATCCCGGGGAACACCGAATCGAATTTCCCGGCGCAGAACCTTGCGGCTGAGGCGGGCGTTGGTTCTGCGTTCGCCACGTTTGCCTGGTACGCGGGAGCGTACAACACGAACTACGGCGTGTACAACGAATTCTCGTGCCAGTTCCCGGCGACGAACACAGAAGGCGTGTTCCACTATTGCTTCCGCTACACGTATCAGCAAACGAATGTTGTGTACGGCATGCTCGATGGGAAGCACGCGGCATACAGCGAGAGCCAGGCGGGGAAATGGATAGTGCTGCCGGAGCCGGGGATGGTGATTGCGCTTGCGGCGGCCGCGTGTGTGCGCGTGCGACGTTCCGTTCGATCGTAGACGCGGAATGGCATTCCGCGCGCCGATCCCGCGCGGGATCGGCACCGGATCGCCCGCGGTGCGCGGGTGCGCCGACCGCCGTTCGGCGTCTACATGCGCGGGCGTCGCGGGCTGTCAACGGTTGTGGTCACTCTGGTCTCCCAATACTTTGACTTTCCAAGGCACAGCCTCGGCCACTTTAACACTTCCCGACATACCGGTCGAAGAACGCGTTGACGAGCATGGTGATGCCGGGGCTCTCGAGCCAGTGCTCCGCGCCGCGCTCGATGTGCAGCGCGGCGGGCACGCCAGCCTGCTTCAGCGCGTCGTACAGCAGCACGCTCTGCTCCATCGGCACGACCGTGTCCTTGTCCCCGTGCACGATGAGGAATGGCGCGGCATCCCTCGTGATGTGCGTGATGGGATTGGCCAGTTGCGCAAGGGCTTTCTTCTTCACCGGCGGCGCGCCGAGCAGTTCGGCAAGCACGGACGTCGAGTGCTCGTTCGGATCGAGCGCAAGCAGGTCCGTTGGCCCGCAGTAGTCGCACACGGCTTGAACGGCGCTCGACTCGCCGGGCCACCCGCCGTCGCCTTCGAGCTCCTTCACATCGGCCGTTGTTCCCAGCAGCGCTGCAAGATGCCCACCGGCGGAACTGCCCCAGACGCCGATGTGACCGGCATCGATGTTGTACTCCGCGGCGTGGGCGCGCAGATAACGGATTGCGCACTTGCAGTCGTGGATTTGCGCGGGAAAGACGGCTTGCTGGCTCAGGCGGTAGTTGATCGATGCGCAGAAATAGCCGCGCTGCGCGAATGGAGCGATCATCGCGCACCCGCCCTCTTTGTCTCCACTATTCCACGCTCCACCGTGAATCCAGACAATGACGGGCCGCGGCTTTGTTGCAGGTGTCCTGGGTTCAACGATGTCCAGTTTGAGCGATACGCCGCCGGCATTTCCATACTCGATAGCGCGAATGCGTTTGATGTCTCGGGGAAGCTTCAGCCTTGGCGGGCGCGCGGCGATGCGGACAGCAAGAATGCTGATGAAGACGAGCACGGCAAGGATCGCCGCGATGATCGCTATGTTGGCCATTCGTTTCTTCCTCTGTGGATGGGCGCTCTGCGCCCGCCGCTGTGATTACCAGCCCAGTGTTACCAGCGGCAGATCAGGTACCATATCAAAGAAATCTCCCCCACACGAAGCCATGATGGCACCCTTGAGAACCGGGAAGACCAACAACCACCAGCCACCAATGACGCACGCTTCCTCGCACACTGCATATGTTGTGGATCCGCCCGAGTACCCGAAATGCCTTTGTATGAGACCGCCGCCCCAGATGAGGAACAGGGGCAGGCAGAAGTAAAGAGCTCCATCAAACGCTCTGGAACTGCCGCCGGTGAACAGAAACAGGAGGAGGTAACCGCCGGTCACCATCAGCGAGCACATTCGACTGGCGGATAGGATTGATGCGCGTGACATGCGAGCGTGGTATCTGGCGTTACAGATCAGTCAACACCTGCTTGATGTTGGCAATCGCGTTCGTTTCGCAGACGAACGCCTGTTCGAGCACAGCAGCCTGCGTGTGCCGTTGTTCCGCGGTCCATTGCTCGCCTTTCTTGAGCTTCCAAGGCGGCGGGGCAATCTCTGCGGGGCACTCGTTCGTCAGGATTGCGACTTCCCTCTGGTAGGCTGCCAGCGCGTTCAGCACGTGCCCCCGCGCCGGCTGAGCCACGTGCGATGAATGGTTCTCGAGATACGCAACTGCTGCCTTCCGTGCGTCAACGAGCGAATCGTAGATCCAGAAATTGCCCTGCATGGTGCCGCGGAGGTTTTTGGCGAACGAGGCGAAGCCGGCATCATTCGTGAGCACGGCGATCCACTGCTCCCAGGCAGTGCGGCCGCAGAAATACGCGCCGATCTTGTTCGTCTCGAACATCTCAACGGCGCAGCGCAGCGAGTCGGCGAAAAGCGCGTCGCGGCCCGGGGGTGAGGCGAGCGGCTCGCCGATGATCGCGATGCCCCACGGCCAGTTCGTCTCGACAAACCTGCCCGCACTGAAATGATAGGGATGGACGCAGAGCCATTCATCCCCGTCGGCGCGATAGCCGACGATCAGCCCGTTCTCCTCGCTGCCGTACGGGACGGGCATGCCGCGGTCGATGCTTGCCTTCACCGTGGCGCGGATGCGCGCGACGCCGCCTGTGTCATCCCGGTTCGCACTCATGCCAGTAACGTGGAAGGGAAGCGCCGCGCTGCAACGTGAACATGTGCTGAACCCGACGCATGAATGCGGCGAGCTCGGGCACCATTCCTCGTGGAGCTGGTAGCGAAACGCAGTCGCGGAGAGCCCCATCAGTTCTGCGTACGTATAGTCCTCACCCACGCTCTGCATCGCGGCCGCATAGGCGCCGACGACCGAGTTGCCCTTGTTCTCGAGCGACCAGGGCCTGGCTGATCCGATGAAGACCTCGTCCCCGTGGCGGGTCACGTCTGCTGAAGCGTTCACAACGCCTCCATGTTCGCGGGCACAGCCGAGGAGGATGATGGCGGTTGTGCCGATGATGAGCGTCTTCATGTGAATTCCATGCGGGATGATCGGGATCGTGTGGATACTCAGGCACATGCGAAATCGAACAAGGGATATTAGGAAAACCGATGCGGCGCCAGGGCGCACAGGGCAGCCACGATGGCTGCCGCGACCGCCGGCTCGGGCATGACGGTGATGTAGTTGGTAAGCGCCACCGTGTCCGTCCGCCAGCCGAACGAACCTGCGTTGTTGCTGATGCAGAGCGAGACGGTGTAGATGCCGGTGCTGTCGTAGACAAAGCTGGGGCTGCTCAACGTGCAGCATTGAGGCGGCGTGGCGCCGAACTGCCATGCCCAGCGGTTCGGCGCGCCGATGGAGAGGTCGGTGAATTTCACCGACGTGCCCGCGAGCACGCACGTCTGGTCCGCGACGAACCGTGCGATCATCGGCTGCCACTGGCCGTCGATCCAGCCGATGCGGCCGGTGAGCCATTGTTTCATGAAGGCGACTTCCTGCGCGTAGGTCTGGCCGATGAACCAGTTGGGCCAGACGTAGGCGCCGAGGATGGGCCATCGCTGGAAGTGGCGCTGCTGTGGCTCGTTGAGCGCAGCGGCGATTGCATCGATACGCGCGAGGGCGTTCGAGACATCACCGGCGTCCTTGCGCAGGGCGGTCCAGCGTGCGCGGCAGCGGGCGACGAAGCCGGCGTCCTGGAGGAGTCGCTGCCACCAGAAAGGCGCGGAGAGCTCGCCGCCCACGACGCCGGTGTACCATCCGTTGGTCTTCCACGCATCGAGGTAGTTGCCGTTACCGAGCGAGATATTGTAGTCCCACGCGGGGCCGGAGACGATCTTGCCGCCCCGGTCCTTGAACAGATAGGTGCTGATCCGCAGGCCGTCGATGTTTTTGCAGAGCTCGACGAGGATGTAGGTGTCGACGAACGAATCAACGTCAATGTGCGCGGCATAGCCAGTGGCGGGGTCGGCGAACGAAGGAGAGCGGAGCGCGGCTTCGAAGTTGGTGAAGCATGCGCGAATCCACATCTGCTGCGTCACGGTGATCTGATCGCCGCGCGGATAGACGTGAACGAGCCTGGTACCCTCGTCGGTGTGGAAGTAGCGGTCCACCGCGTCAATCTTGTCAATCTTGACGATATAGCCGCCCGAGACGGCAGGTTCGTCGTTCTGATCGGCGCCGAGGGGCGCGATATTGACGCGCCCCTTGTCGCGTTTTATTTTTTCCATGAGCACGTAGACGCCCCGGTAGTCGCCGTTGAGCACCAACTCGCAGAACACCGTGCGCGACGCGTAGCGGCCCATGCGGTTGGACCAGTCGTACGCAAGGACGTTGCGCATGAGCGTCTTGTCATTGTACGGCGCATAGAGTATCCAGTCGCTCTCCTCGGGGAAGCCGAAGAGGGAGACGATCTCCTCGGCGCCGTTGATGGAGCGCGTCTCGATGCCGTACTGTTTCTGCGGTTCGAGCTGCGACGACTGCCCGCGCACCTCGATGCCGACGACACCCTCGTGGAGCCAGAAGGGATCGGTGACCGCATTGCGCCGTCCGGGGCCGTTCGAGATGATGCCCATGTACGCAGTGATCTTCGGCTCGTCCTTGACTGCCTGGCCACGGGTGTCAATGACGACAATGGGCAGCGGGGACGATGTGAGCGCGGCAGGAGGCGTTGTGTAGTAACTGTGCCGGACGATGGGCCCCGGTTCCCTCCCCGCCTCGAAGGCGCGGGCATGGATGGTGCGCGCAACCGGGACCGACAGCGGCTGCGTGTAGAGCGGCGAGGTGTTTGTGGGCAGCGTGTCGTTTGTCGTGTAGCGAATCTGCGCCGAGGCTGAGTCGACGGAGATGGTGATCGACAGTGTGCCTGTGAAGAACCCGCCCGGACGGGAGAACGCGACATTACCGGCGCTGTCCGCGCGCGATGCGGCGCAGACGAGGATCACTGCCATGGACGCACGGATGGCTGGCATCTCATTGGACAAGGATACCATTAACGACGCTGCGAGGCAAGCAGACCAGGCGTCCCGGCCCCGCGGCGCGCACCAGAAGGGATCGGCGGCGCTGCGTCTCCGCGCGTCAGTCCGTCTTGAGCACTTCGAGGAAGGCTTTCTGCGGGAGCTCGACGGTGCCGATCTGCTTCATGCGTTTCTTTCCTTCCTTCTGTTTTTCGAGCAGTTTGCGTTTGCGCGTGATGTCGCCGCCGTAGCATTTTGCGAGGACGTCCTTGCGGAGCGCCTTGACGGTCTCGCGCGCGATGATGCGGCTGCCGATCGAGGCCTGGATGGCGATCTGGAACTGCTGGCGCGGGATCACCTCCTTGAGCTTCTCGACGAGGGCCTTGCCGCGCTGGTACGCGCGGTCGCGATGGATGATGATGGAGAACGCGTCAACGGGCTCGCCGTTGAGAAGGATGTCAAGCTTGACGAGGTCGCTCGGCCTGAACCCGATGATCTCGTAGTCGAGGCTGCCGTATCCGGAGGTCACCGACTTGAGCTTGTCGTAGAAGTCGATGATGATCTCGTTGAGCGGCATCTCGAAATGGAGGATGACGTGGCGCGAGTCGAGTGTCTCGGTACTCGTCATCGTGCCCCGGCGGTCCTGCGCGAGCTGCATCACCGGGCCGATCCGGTCTGTCGGCGTGACGACGGAGACATTCGCGTATGGTTCGTCGATGACCTCGATGGTGGAGGGATCGGGGAAGTGGAGCGGGCTGTCGATCTCGGTGATCTCGCCGTCTTTCTGCATGATCTGGTAGACGACGCTGGGCGTGGTGGCGATGAGATTGATGTTGAACTCGCGTTCGAGCCGCTGCTGGATGATCTCCATGTGCAGCAGGCCGAGGAAGCCGCAGCGGAACCCGAAGCCAAGCGCGACCGAGTGTTCGGGCTCGTAGATGAACGAGGCGTCGTTCAGGCGCAGCCGCTCGAGCGCCTTCTTGAACCCGTCGTAATCGTCCGCATCGATCGGATAGAACCCGCTGAACACCATCGGATGGAACGCACGGAAGCCGGGAAGCGGATCGACCGCGGGCGCGTCGTTCAGCGTCACCGTGTCGCCGATCTGCACATCGGCGGCCGAGCGGATCGTGGCGACAAGGTAGCCGACTTCGCCCGTGCCGAGCTCCTTGGCGGGCTTCATCCGCGGGGCGAACACGCCGAGGTCGTTCACCTG
>JAAYZF010000010.1 GCA_012514975.1 bacterium | reverse complement strand
TGTAGTACCGCGCGAGCATGACGCCGGCATAGGCATCGCCGGGGTTGCGCGCATACGCATCGCGCCACCTCGCCGTGCCGGGCGACACCAGCGGTTCCGGCCACGAGTCCGTTGCGCTGCATGGCGGGAACGGCACACCCTTGGGCGCAAAGCCCGGCAGCATCATCGGCCAGTCCGCCGTGTCCGTGAGCACCGAATGGAAGCTTGTCGAGTTGTACTCGGCGCACAGTTTCACCATGAGGCAGTTCGTTCCCGCGGCAAGATCGAGGGGCATGCGGTACATGAACGGGACGTCGTCGCGGTAGCGGTCGTTCTCGGCCACGGGCATGCCGTTGAGCCAGACGCGGAATGCGCCGCTGAACGATGCGTGGAGGACTGCGGCGGTCGCGCACGGCGCGACGAGCGCCGTCTTCAGGTACACCGTGATCCACTGGCGCGGCCGGACGATTTCGAGCCAGACGGCGCCGGAAGACATGAGGGGCTGGGCAGGCCGCCAGGACACGTCCCACTCGGTGCCCCGGTACGGTTCGTCCGTCACCGGCCGTTCCTCGGGCTCGAACGGCGTGTGCAGACCCGTCCGCTCGGCATTGTCGAATCCGCCGGCGATCAGCCAGTTGGTAAGGGGCGCGAGCGAGTGCTGGAGCGCCCGTGCCTCGGCAATCCTCCCCTGCTGGTCGTAGATCGCGGCCAGCTTGTCGCGCAACATCATCGCAAGGAACCCGTTCGTAACGGCGGGGAGCGCGCGTTCGATCCTCGCGGCAATCACACGATCACCGCCCGCGCAGCGGTAAAGGCTTGCGAGGCGCCTGACGGCGAACTCGGTGTCGGGATGGCTGCCAATGACGTCGAGAAGATAGCGCTGCGCCTCGATGTCGCGGTTCTGCACCGCGCGCACCTCGCACAGCTCGATCAGGGAGGGAATATGGTGGGCGGAGAGGGCAAGCGCCTGGGTGTAGCACGCAACGGCCTCGGTCGCATTCGACGCGAAAGTGTATGCGCGGAACCCGCGCTCGAACAGCTCGTCAACCGCCCCGCCGGGCACGGCCGGCGCAGCGTGCAGCAGCCCCGCGCACAACACAACGATACAACGCCCGACCGCCGCATTCATCTTTCAGGCACCGTGGTCAGTTGTTGAGCGACTGGAGCGGCGCGGGAATCCGCCCGCCCCGCGCGACAAACGCCTGCGCGCCGTTCCCGCGCGGCACGTCAATGATCGCGCTCTCGCCGAACAGGCCGCCAAACGACACTTTCTCGCCCGCCTTCTTCCCCGGCACCGGAATGATGCGCACCGCCGTGGTCTTGTGGTTGATCACGCCAATGGCCATCTCGTCGGCGATGATCGCGGCAATCGTCTCGGCAGGCGTGTCGCCCGGCACGGCGACCATGTCAAGCCCGACCGAGCAGACGCTTGTCATGGCTTCGAGTTTTTCGAGGCGCAGGTGCCCCTTCTCCACCGCGTCGGCGAGCGCGCAGTCTTCGCACACGGGGATGAACGCGCCGCTCAAGCCGCCGACGGATGACGAGGCGAAGAGGCCGCCCTTCTTCACCGCGTCGTTCAACAGCGCCAGCGCCGCCGTCGAGCCCGGCGCGCCAATGTTCCGGATGCCCATCGCCTGGAGAATCTCGCCGACGCTGTCCCCCACCTTGGGAGTCGGCGCCAGGGAGAGGTCAACGATGCCGAACTCGGCCTTGATCGCCGCGGCGACTTCGCGGCCGATCAGCTCGCCCACGCGGGTGACGCGGAACGACGTCTTTTTTATCTCCTCGGCCACGTCGCCCAGGTCGAGCCCCTTGTCCGAGGAGAGGGCGCGCTCGACCGCGCGCTTCACCACGCCGGGGCCGCTGACGCCGATGTTGATCACGAATTCCGGCTCGCCATAGCCGAGATACGCGCCGGCCATGAACGGGTTGTCCTCGGGAATGTTGGCAAACACAACGAGCTTCGCGCAGCCAAACCCGCCGCGGTCGGCCGTGCGCTCCGCGATGTCCTTGAGAAGCCTGCCCATGAGCGCCACGGCGTCCATGTTGATCCCCGCCTTGCTCGATGCAACGTTCACGGACGAGCAGACGCGCTGCGTCTCGGCCAGCACGCGCGGGAGCGACCGGAGGAGGGCGAGCTCGGCTTCAGTCGCGCCCTTCTGCACCAGGGCGGTGTAGCCGCCGATCAGGTCGATCCGCGCTTCCTCGCACGTCTTGTCGAGCGCGCGGGCAACTTCGAGGAATCCCTCCTCGCCCTGCCCGGCAGCCACGGCGCTGATCGGTGTCACGGCAAGCCGCTTGTTCACGATCGGAATGCCGTACTTGCTCTCCGTGTCGTCGCACACGGCGACGAGCCGTTCGGCCTTGCTCATGATCTTGCGGCGGATTTTGCGGCACATCTGCCCGACGTCGGACGCGCTGCAGTCAAGCAGGTTAACCCCGAGTGTAACTGTCCGCACATCCAGGTTTTCCTGCTGGAACATGCGGATCGTGCTCATTATGTCTTCGGAACGCAGCATGGGTGTTAGTCGTTAGTCGTTAGTAGTTGGTAGTTCGGAGTTCATCGTCCTCGTGCTCGTCATCGTGCTCGTCATCGTGCTCGTCATCGTGCTCGTCATCGTGCTCGTCATCGTGCTCGTCGTCGTGCTCGTCGTCGGCTGCTCGTCGTCCCCAGCAAAGGCGCCGCTATCCTGAGTTGGTTGCCTCAGGCAATTCAGCCGCTATCCCAGATCGCTCGCGGAGCGGGTGATCTGGCGGAAATCGATTTCATTCGTCGCGGTGAAGATGTCGACATGCTGCAGCCGGACGGTCACCTTGCTTTCGCGCCACAGGCCTTCCAGGTCGATCTGGAGCAAGTGGACATCCTGTTCCTTCGGGATGCTGACTTCGCCGATGAGGATGAAGCGCTCGTCTTCGAGATAGGCGTACAGGTCTTCGATATTGATGCCGCGGCTGGTCATATAGCCGCTGATCCTGCTGATGATGCCGGGGCGGTCTTCGCCGATGATCGTCAGCACGAACCGGTCGCCCTCGCGCACGACGCGCGTGGTCTGCGCTGCCCGGTCGCGCTTCTGGATGGAGACCGAGAGCTCGCCGCCCGGGATGCAGGTTGACACCCTGTCGCGCACGGTATCGAGCGAGACGCCGTCGGGCAGGTCGGCCGTAAGGATGATCGTGAAATATCCCTGGAGGACCGTCTGGCTGATCGCGTCGATGTTCGCATCGAGCTCGAACAGCGCGCGCGTGGCCGCGGCAATGATGCCCACACGGTCCCGCGTCAGTACTGACAACACAATGCTTTGAGACATGACAAACTCCTTGTGATAGAAATCCGCCCTAGACTGTAGCAGGAGTGCGGCGGGAAGTCAACAGCCTGGCTGACCCGGTTCAGGCGGCCGGGCGCCCGCTATCGTTCACCGCTGCGCGACGGCAGCATGATGCGGAACAGCGCGCCTTTGCCCGCCTCGCTCTCCACGGAGATGCTGCCGCCGAGGGACGAGACGATCTGATGGCAGACATAGAGGCCGAGGCCCGTGCCGTTATGGCGTTTCCCCGCGCTGTAGAACGGCTCGAAGATGTGCTTCATATGCTCGGGCGCAATGCCGGCGCCGTTGTCGCCGACCGAAATCTCCACCCCGTCGTCGAGCCGCGCGCATGAGACGGTGATCCTGCCTTCTTCGCCTGTCGCCTCGACGGCGTTGAGCAGCAGGTTGGTCAGGAGCTGTTCGAGTAGGCCCTGGCGTGTGGCGATGAAAACGGGTTCGAGCGCCGCCGTGTCGCCGGCGTCGGCAGGCACGATCGCGCCGCGCGGGCCCACGGGGAAGGACTGGCGGGCGGTCGTCAGGGCGAAGAGCCTGTTCTCCGCTTTCGCCTGCGTACGCACGAGAGTCACCGTGTCACGCGCCACTTGCATGACGTCGACGCGTTCGGTCACGTCCTCCCTGCGGACGAAGCCAAGAATGGTGCCGATGATGTGCTTGCACCGCCCGGTGTTCCGCTCGATCTTCTCGATGTGGTCGGCGATGCGGGGATTGGCGTCCATGAGCCCGTCGAGCGCATGGCCAAGGAGCTCGGCTGAGGTCGCTATCGTGGCGATGGGGTTGTTGATCTCGTGCGCGATGCCGGCGACGGTGCGGCCTATGGCCGCGAGTTTCTCAGACTGTGCGAGCTGCTCGCGCATGCCGACCATGCGTTCATACGAGCGCCGTGCCTCCTCTTCCGCCCGCTTGCGCTCGGTGATGTCGCTGAAGACGGCGTACTGATGCTCCTGCCCGCCATAGACGAGATGGGTGACGGAGATTTCGGCCGGATACTCGATGCCGTCACGCCTGCGAAGCACCGTGTCGATGATGCGGTGCCCCTGCTCCTTTACGCCGCTCCACACGTCCGCCCACTTGTCCGGCGGACACTGCGTGTCAATGTCGGGAATCCTCGTCCGCAGGAGCTCTGGAAGCGGATACCCGAGAAGGTGGCACGCCGCCTCGTTCGCGTAGGTGATCATGCCGTCCGGCCTGACGCGGACAACGCCGACCGATGCCTTGTCCATGGCGAACTGGGTGAACTGGAGCTCTTCCTGGAGACGTTTGATGATCTCGATCTCGCGCAGCGCCTCCTCGGCGCGTTTTTTCTCGGTGACATCGATCGAGAAGCTGATGGTGCCGACGATCATGCCATGCGCGTCGCGCGCGGGCAGCTTGTCCGTCTGGATGATGTGCTCGCCGGAGGGCGTCGGAATGCGCTGGATGATGTTCTCTTTGGGGCTGCCCGAGGCGATGACCTCCTGGTCTTCGCGCCACGAGGCTTCCGCCTGGTCACGCGGGAACAGATCGAACAGCGATTTCCCCTCGATCTGCTCTTTCGGCATCCCCATCAGCTCGGCGAATGCCGCGTTCACCCGCACCAGCCGGTTCTCCATGTCCTTGTAGAAGATCAGGGCAGGCACCGAATCGAACATGGTCTGCATTTCGGCGCGCGCCTGTTCGGCGACCTGGCGGGCCTCGACCGCATCCTCCATCATGTTCAGCGCGGCGGTGCGCGAGTCGTGCATTGCGGCGGTGGCGGCCCGGAGCTCGCTGGTGCGGTCGGCAACGCGCTGTTCGAGGTCGACGTTGAACTGGCGGAGTTCAGCGGTTCCTGAGGCGATGCGGTGTTCGAGCTCGGCGTTGAGTTCGCGGAGCGCGTCCTCGGCCCGGTGCCGCGCCGTCACATCCAGGATGGCCGTGCGACAGGCCGCGCGGTCTCCGCGCCCTCCCCTCCCGGCGGGGAAGGCGACGGAGTGGAAACTCAGGACGCGCGGCCCGCCGTCCTTGGTTTCGATGCTGACCTCGACGACGCCGCTCCTGGCCCTGCGCACGGCGCTGAGATGCCCGAGCCACGCGCGGCGGGACTTCCGCGCCAGGAGCACCGCGACGGGCACGCCGATCAAGTGCGTGCGCTCGCGGCCAAGCAGGCGCGCGCCGGTGAGATTGATCGAGCGGATGGTGCCGGCGGCGTCGAGGGCGGCATAGCCGACGGGCGCAAAGTCGTAGAGGCTGGCATAGAGATCGCGCGATGATTCGAGCTCGCGCAACACGGCGGCGTCGGCCTCGTCGTACGCGCGGACAGCCTGAAGCTCTTCGCGCAGGCTTATGAGCTGCTGCTCGAGGTCGGCGCGCGAGAGCTTCGAGACCGCGTCGCGTGGCGCGCGGGGCGGCGTGCCCCGGCGGGGGGCTTTGGCCTTCACGGTGGCGCGCGCGGCGCGCGTGGTGGGTTTCATCGCTGACAACTCCTGTGCCGGTGCGGCGTGTGCATATCCCCGTGCGACCTCATTGAGCGACCTCGAAGGCGAGGAGGATCATCGCCTGGCCGCCCGACGACGTGATGCGCCGGGCGTAGAGGCGCATTTTCCTGCGGCCGATCGCCGGGAAGACGTGCTCGATCTCGAAATCATCAAACCGGCTGTTGTGGGGCAGCATGTCTTCGAGCAGGGTGCGCAGCCTGGGGATGTCCCACTGGCCTCCGCCGACCTGGTAGATGCGGCGCTCGATCGTGTCCTCGGGCTTCAACTGGAAGCTGTCGTAGAAGGCGTCGTTGGCGCTCTGGACGACAAGGTCCTTGCCGAGCACGACGAGCGGCTGGCGGACGGCGTTGACCACGGCCTCGGCGAACGCCTGGCTCTGGCGCATGCCTTCCATGCTCGTCTTGAGCATGTCGATGTCGAGCAGGGCGATGACGGCGCCGTCGATCTTGTTGTCCGTCGTCTTGTATGGCCTGACACGCAGTGACCACCAGTGCCCGCCGGCGTCCTGCACCTCGATGTCGCGCGTCTGGAGCGTGTCGATCACATCGCCCAGCACGACGCCGAGCTGGTTCACGTTTACCTTCAGATTGATGTCCGTCACGGGCCGGCCGACGTCCGCGGGAATGAGATTGAACACGCGCTCGGCGACGGCGGTGAAACGGCGGATGCGGAGGTCGGGGCCGACCATGATGATGGGGATGTTGACGCTGGCGAGGAGGTTGTGGAGGTCGTTGTTGACATGCTCCATCTCGGTGTTGCGGTTTTCGAGCTCGTCATTGAGGGTGGCGAGCTCCTCGTTGGTGGACTGGAGCTCCTCCTTGGCCGTTTCGAGCTCCTCGTTCGTGCTCTGCAGCTCTTCGTTGCTCGACATGATCTCCTCGTTGGCCGAGCGGAGCTCCTCGTTCGTGGCCTCCTGTTCCTCGATGATCGCCTGGAGCGACTCGCGCGTGCTGGCAAGCTCCTCGCGCAACCGGCGCGTCTCGGCGCTCTCCGCCGTCTTCCGCGTCCTGCCCTGGCCGCGCGGCGCGCCCTGCCTGGCCCGCGCAGTCTCCTGGAACAACACGAGGTAGAAGCGCTCGCGGCTTGGCGGCGCCTGGAACGGCACGACCTCGATGTCAACGTCAACCGTCCCGCCGTTCTGCTTCACCGGCACGGCCGCCTCGCGCACGTGAACGTTCTGCCGCATCGCCCGGCCCACGGCTGCGCGCAGGCCGACCATGAGGCCCTCGCGCGCCATCTTCAGCAGGTTCAGCGTCGCCTCGCCATGCGCATGTTCGAGGAACGGGCCCGTGCGGCCGCGGAACTGGAGGACCTCGAGCTGGCGGTTGACGACGACGCCCGCAGGGCTGTGCTGGGTCAGCACGATCCGGTCAGCCTGCTTCTGCACGTCGATGACGCTCGGGCTGATCTCCGTGCGCGCGGCCGGGCCGGCTGTCATGCGCTCGGCCACCGGCTCGAGGGGCGCATGGACGAACGTGACGGCGGGGCGCATCTGGGTGGCCTTCTTGGCGTAGACCTTTCCCTTTTTCTCCATGAGGCCGAACAGCTCGGCGAAGCCGCCGATGGTCTCCGATGCGCCGAGGAGAAGATAGCCGGCCGGTTTCAGCGCGTAGTGGAACAGGGGCATGACGCGCCGCTGGAGCACGGGACCGAGATAGATGAGCACGTTGCGGCAACTGATGAGGTCGATATTCGAGAACGGGGGGTCGTTGACGACATTCTGTCGCGCGAAGATGCACATCTCGCGGATGGACTTGTTGACGCGGTATCCCGCCTCAGTACGCACGAAGAACCGGCGGAGCCGCTCGGCGGTGACGTCGGAGCGGATGCTGTCGGGATACGTTCCTGCCCGCGCCCGGTCGAGCGCCGCCTCGTTGATGTCCGTGCCGAAGAACTGGACGGGGAAATGCGTCTTCTTCTCGCCCAGGAACTCCATGATGGCAATGGCCAGCGAGTACACCTCCTCGCCCGTCGAGCAGCCAGGCACCCAGATGCGGATTTGCTCCTCGGGCGGGCGTTTCTTGACGAGCCGCGGGAAGACCCTGCGCTTGAGCGCCTGGAACACGCTCGGGTCGCGGAAGAAACTGGTGACATGGATCAGGACGTCGGTGAACAGCTCGCGCACTTCGGCCGCATGGCCGTGGAGGTAGGCGGCGTACTCCTTGAGCGTCTCGATCTTGTGGAGCGCCATGCGGCGCTGGATACGGCGCTGGAGCGTGGCGCGCTTGTACTGCGAGAAGTCCACGCCCGTCTGAACGCGCAGGGCATGGAGGATGTCCTCGAACTCTTTTTCGCCCGATGCCGTCTCCCCGCCCGTCCCGCGCGCCACGGGCGCGATGTAGGGATGGCCGGCAAGCCTTGTCAGCTCCTTCGCGATCTTCTCGGGCGGCAGGACAAAATCAACGCACCCGGCCGCGACGGCCGCGGCAGGCATGCTCGGGTACTTCGCCGACTTCTCGTCCTGCGCGAACGTGATGCCGCCCGCGGCCTTCATGGCCAGCAGGCCCTGCGTCCCGTCCCCGCCGCCGCTGCCCGAGAGGATGACGCCGACGGCGCGGCTGCCCTCATACTCGGCAAGCGATTTGAAGAAATGGTCGATCGGCGTGTTCGCCGCCTTCGAGTCCACGCGCGACAAGAGCTTCAACCGCCGGTTCGCGATCTCCATCAGCTTGTTCGGCGGGATGACGTAGACGTGGTCGCACTCGAGTTCGAGGTTGTTCCTCGCTTCGAGCACGGGCATCGACGTGGCGCGCGACAACAGCGCCGCCATGGCGCTCTCGTGCGTCGGGTCAAGATGCTGGACGAGCGCCAGCGCCATGCCGGGCATGGGCGGCAGCGCGTGCAGCAGGGCCGTCACGGCTTCGAGCCCGCCGGCCGAGGCGCCGATGCCGACAACGGGGAACAGGGCCTGCCTGCCTTGCGGCGCCTTGCGAAGCCGGGCGGCTGGTCTGCGTACAGGGTGTTTTCTCGACCTGTCTTCCTTGGCGGCAGCGTTCATGGCTGGTTCCTCCTCTCGTCCTGATCGAGCTGCAGGGCGTATCTTGGCGGCAGGCCGAGCTGTGCGCACAGGCTGTTCACCATGCGTTTCAGCTCGACCATGCGCAGCTCGCGGTCGACGGCGGCGCGGTTGAACCGCGCGAGCTCCTCGTTCGCCGTCTGAAGCTCGTCCGCATGGCGCTGGGTCTGCTCCTGCGCCCGTGCACGCTCGGCGGCCTCGGCACGGAGACGCGCATTGGCCTGTTCGAGCTCGACCGTGCGCATGCGGACCACGTCCTCGAGATGCTCGCGGTACTGCGCGAGCTCGGACTCCGCCTTCCGCCGCTCAGTGATGTCAAGCCCCACTTCCATGACCAGGCGTGAACCGTCGACATCGGTGAAGGGAAAGTCGTAGATGTCGTAGATGTGGTTGTCCGGCCCCGTCCATTCCCAGCGGTGCGGCGCGTTTGTCTCGAACGGCTTGAACGATTCGCACGTCTCGCACGGCTCCGACCGGCCGAAAAGGTATTCGTAGCAGCGCCGGCCGCCTGCCGCGCCGAACCGCTCCTCGAAGAACCGGTTGGCAAAGGGCACGTGGTAATCGCGTGAAAGCAGCACGAGATAGGCGGGCAATTGGTCGAGCACGTGCCTGAAACGCTGGCGCTCGTCGTCAAGCTTGCGCAGCGCCTGTGCCATTTCTCCGCGCTCCGAGGACGGGCGCCCACGCCGTGCCGCCAGCGGCGTTTTTTTCGTTGTTCTCATGATGCACTCCGGAACTGATTGTCCGCGAATCGCGCAGGCCCGGCGGAATATGACGGTTCACCACGGATGATCTCTATTCTACACAACTCCCGACGGGCGGTCAAGAGCATCCGCAGGACGCCCTGCGAACGCGGCCGACATGGTCGGGACGGCACAGCCTTCGGGCGAATTGTCATGTTGCAGGCTCCAGCCGGACAAAGCGGGTCAGTTTCTTGCGGAGCACGTCGCGCAGATGCGGCTTGTCGCTGAAGTGTACGGAGATCAGCTTCTTCCCTTCCTGCTGATAGAGCTTCAGCTTTTTCAGCATGCCGATCTTATAGTCCGTTGTGTCCATACCCCAGTACTCGATGTAGAGGTCGAACTCCGGCAGGTAGAAATCAGGCCGGATGGCATACCCCTCGATGATGCGGATGCGCTCGTCGTAGCGATAGGCGATGCCATGGTCGCGGAGGAATTCAGCGATGATGCGTTCTCCGTCAGACTGAACGAGTGTCCCGTCCTTTGCGCGGACGGTTTTGTGGAGCTCGATCTTAGTGTCCATGTTGCGGCGCTCGATGTATACTTCGTCGAAACATTTGTCGCAAAAGATACGTTCGAACGCCTGGCGTGAGCGGGTGTACTCATCCGCGGTCACCTTCACTCCACAGCGCCTGCATGAATGCACGGCTTGTTGCGTTGCGATGTCAACGGCCGCGCGGATGGCTTTGCCTGCCGCGGCCACGGTGCGCTTTACGTAGTCTTGCTGCGCGGGATTGGCATAGAGGGCACGCAGATCGGGCAGAGCCTTCTCCGCGTCGGCGCCAAAGGCGCCCAGGGCCTTGGCGGCATACTGACGCACTTGCGGATGCGTGTCGCCGAGGAGCGGCAGCAGCGTGTCCACGGCTGACGCCGCAGGCACAATGCCCGCCAGCTTGCCGATGGCGGATGCAGCCAGGCGGCGCACGAGGGCTGACGCACTGCGCGTCAGTGCGGTCAGTTCCGTCAGTGCCGCTGCATCGGCGCTCTCACCCAATGCTTTCGCGCGGGCGGCAAGCTTGCGTTCGTTGGTGATGTCCATGTGCATGTACGGCTTGTTACACGTCCGCGGGACGTTCCACGTCGCCGGCAGCATCCGCGCAGCGCCGCACCGGCAGCATCCGCAGTGAGCCGCAGGCGATACGCGGCTCGCTCTGCCCTGCCCGCAGCATCCGCAGCGAGCCGGAGGCGATACGGAGGATGCACCATTCACGGACGACACTGTGGCACATTATACCATGCAGCGCCGCCATGGTGTCAAGACTTTGCTATAATACGCGTTGCCAGCTGTGACAGGGCAAACGCCTTAACCCGGAGCCGACCATGACATCAAAAAAACGCGTCCTCACCGCCATCGCCCGTCAGGAGCCTGACCGAGTGCCGGTCAACTACCTCGGCAATGCGGGCATCGACGCGCGCCTGCGCGCGCACTTCGGCACAAACGACCTCAATGCGGCGCTTGGCATCGACTTCCGCTTCGTCTCCGCGCCGCACATCGGGCCGAAACGCCACGCGGGCACGGGCGGCGTCGACGTGGATGTCTGGGGCATCCGCCGCCGCTGGGTCGAGCACGAGACAGGCGGGTACTGGGATTTCTGCGAGTGGCCACTCCGCGATGCAACAGTCGAACAAGTTGACGCATGGCCGTTTCCGACCGCCGATGATTTCGACTACAGCGGCATCGCCGACGCGTGCGAACGCGTGGGGGGCTACTGCGTGCAGTGCGGCGGCGCGGGCTGGCCAGACGTCATCAATGGCTGCGGCATGCTGCGCACGATGGAACAGGTGCTGATCGACCTGATCAGCGACGACGAGGCAGGGCTCCGGCTGATCGACCGGCGCCAGGCCGTCCTCCTCGAAGTCGCCCGCCGCACTCTCGAGGCAGGCAAGGGCAGGATCGACCTGCTCTGCCTCGGCGAGGACCTCGGCACGCAGCGCGGCCCGACGCTCAGCCTCGACCTGTTCCGCAGACACATCAAGCCGCGCATAGCACAGTTCGCCGCGCTCGCCAGGAGCTTCAACATCCCCGCCATGATCCATTCATGCGGCTCGAGCAGTTGGGCGTTTGACGACTTCATCGAGATGGGCATCGCTGTTGTCGACACGCTCCAGCCCGAGGCAAAAGACATGGCGCCTGCATACCTGAAACAGCGTTTCGGTGACAGGCTTGCGTTCCACGGCTGCATCTCCACCGCCGGGCCGCTCGCCTACGGCACCGCGGATGACGTGAGAAAGACCGTGCGCGAAACGCTCGACATCATGATGCCCGGCGGCGGCTACCTGCTGTCGCCAACGCACCAGGTGCAGGATAACACGCCCGTCGAAAACGTGCTCGCAATGTATGAGACCGCTCGGGCCCACGGCCGGTATTAAAGCGAATGACCGCCGTTCATAGTTCATAGTTCATAGTTCATAGTTCATCGCTCATCGTTGACCCTTGACCCTTGACCCTCATGACCACGTTCACCTTATCGCTGAACACAAGCACCATCCGCTGTGGCACGCTTTCATTGGAGCAGACGATCGATGTCGCCGCCCAGGCAGGCTACCAGGGCATCGAGCTCTGGGTGCGCGAGCTCGATGAACACGTCGCGCGCGGCGGATCGCTCGATGACATCGCAAAGCGCCTCGAGGACAAGGGGCTCGCGTGCGTGAACCTGATAGGCTTCTTCGAGTGGGCCGTGGACGATCCCGCGCGGCGGCGCAAGGGGCTCGATGAAGGCGCTCGCGCGTTCGCCCTCGCACAGGCGGTCGGTTGCCGCATGGTTGCCGCGCCGCCGATGGGCATCACCGACGAGACGGGAATGAGCTGCCACGCGCTTGCGGAACGGTATGCGGCGGTGATCGACCGCGCGGCGGAATCCGGGGTGACACCCGTGCTGGAGTTCTGGGGCGTGTCGAAGACGCTGGGATGCCTTGGCGAAGCGCTCTTCGTTGCCGCGGAATGCGGGAGGGCGCAGGCGTGTATCCTCGCCGATGTCTTCCACATGTACAAGTCGTCCGGGCAGTTCGCGGGGCTGAACCTGCTCGGGCCGAAGACGCTGGGCATGTTCCATCTCAACGACTATCCTGCGTCGCCGCCGCGGGCCGAGGCAAAGGACAGCGACCGGGTGTATCCCGGCGACGGCGTTGCGCCGCTGAAGGAGATCGTCGCCGCGCTGCGGCGCGCGGGATACGCCGGCGCCGTGTCGCTCGAGCTGTTCAACAAGAGCTACTGGGAACAGGACGCGCTGACCGTGGCGCGCACGGGGCTCGCGAAGATGCGGGCGGCGCTTTCGCGTTAGTTGCATTCGCGTCGCGATTTCGTTATCATATTCATGCTATCAAGCATTGGGCAGGACGGCGGATGTGCCGCCGTGCCGCATGGTGCATTTCAGGTTGAACGCGAGGCGCTGATGAATCTACCCGATGACGTCAGATACACAAAGGAGCACGAGTGGGTGCGTGTCGAGGGCACGACAGCCACGGTCGGCATCACCGATCACGCGCAGGAGCAGCTTGGCGACATCACGTACGTCGAGCTGCCGCGGGCGGGCAAGGCCGTGAAGCAGACCGGCGAGCTCGCCGTCGTCGAGTCCGTCAAGGCGGCGAGCGACGTGTATGCGCCCGTGGGCGGCACGGTGTCCGGGGTGAACGCGGAGCTGAACGAACACCCGGAGAAGATCAATGCCGATCCGTACGGCGCGGGATGGCTGTGCACACTCAGCGGCGTTGCAGCGGCGGAGCTGGACGCGCTGATGACCGCGGCGCAGTACGCGGCGTTCCTGAAGGAGACGCAGTGATGGCGCGTGCAAGTTTCGTCCCCCATGTCGAGACGGAGCTGCGCGAGATGCTCGATGCGATCGGCGTTGCATGCATCGACGACCTGTTCAGGGACATCCCCGCGGAATTCCAGCGCCGGTCGCTCAACATCCCGAAGGGGCAATCGGAGCTCGAAATCATCCGCGCAGTCACGGCCCTCGCGACGAAGAACCGGACGGACCTCGTCTGCTTCCTCGGCGGCGGGTTCTACGACCATTACCGGCCCGCGGCGGTGGACGCGATGCTCGCGCGGGGCGAGTTCCTCACCGCGTACACGCCCTACCAGCCCGAGGTGGCGCAGGGAACGCTCCAGGCCATGTTCGAATTCCAGTCCGCGGTCTGCCGGCTGACGGAGATGGACGTGGCCAACGCGTCGCTCTATGACGGCGGCACGGCGATCTACGAGGCGGCGATGATGGCCGCGCGCATCACCGGCCGCGCAAAAATCCTGGTTGACGAGGGAGTCAACCCGATCTACCGCAAGATGCTCCGCAGCTACACGACCAACCTTGACATCGCGTTCGAGGAAGTGCCGGTATGCGACGGGCATGCGGACCGCGAGCGGTTCATCAAGGCGCTGGACGGGACGGTGGCGGGCGTGGTGCTGCAGAATCCGAACTTCTTCGGCTGCATTGACGACCTCACCGACGTCATCGCCGCGGCGCACAAGGCGGGCGCGATGGCCGTCATGTCCGTCTACCCTGTCTCGCTCGGGATGCTGAAGACACCGGGCGCGATGGACGCGGACATAGTGGTGGGCGAGGGCCAGAGCCTTGGCCTGCCGCTGAACTTCGGCGGGCCATACCTCGGGTTCATGGCAACGCGCAGGCAGCATGTGCGCAAAATGCCCGGCCGCATCGCCGGCATGACGCGCGACGCGCAGGGCCGGCGCGGCTTCGTCCTCACCCTCCAGGCGCGCGAGCAGCACATCCGGCTCGAAAAGGCAACGTCGAACATCTGCACGAACGAAAACCTCTGCGCGCTCGCCGCGACGGTCTACATCGCCATGATGGGCAGGCACGGCATCAGGCGCGTGGCCGAGCTCTGCGCCGACAACGCGAGCTACGCGTACCACAAGCTGCTCGAAGTGCCCGGCGTCGAGCGCACGTTCAGCTCGATCTTCTTCAACGAGTTCTGCATCACGCTGCCGCGCGACGCGCGCGACGTGGTCGGCGAGCTGGTTGACCGCGGGTATGCGGCGGGCTTCCCCGTCGGCCGCTACTACAAGGGCATGGAGAACGTCGCGCTCGTCGCGGTGACCGAGATGCGGACGAAGGAGGAGATTGACGGCCTTGCCGCCGCGCTGGAGAGCATCATCTGATTTTCGCGTGCACGACAACGCGAGAATCAGGATGCCAACCTGGATTCGTGTAAACGGAAACGACCGAAGGATATGGAACTGATCTACGAACTGTCACGGCCGGGCAGGTGCGCGGCACGGCTGCCCGAGTGCTCGGTGCCTCCCGCGAAGGCCAAGATACCCGCCCGGCTCAAGCGCGCAACGCCCGCCGCGCTTCCCGAAGTGTCCGAGCTCGACGTGGTGCGGCATTACACCAATCTTTCGCGCCGCAATTTCTCGGTCGATACGCATTTCTATCCGCTCGGCTCGTGCACGATGAAGTACAATCCGAAGGTGAACGAGCAGATGGCGCGGCTTGACGGGTTCTGCCAGCTTCATCCCCTGCTCCCCCAGTTGCGCAACGGCGGCATCCTTACCCAGGGGGCGCTCAGGCTGATCTACGAGACCGAACGCCTGCTCGCCGAGATCACCGGCATGGCGGAGATGACGATGCAGCCCATGGCCGGCGCGCACGGCGAGCTGACGGGCGTGATGCTCATGGCCGCCTATCACAAGAAGAAGGGCAACAGGAAGAAACGGATTCTCATCCCCGACAGCGCGCACGGGACGAACCCGGCGAGCGCGGCGATCGCGGGCTACTCGGTGACGACCATTCCGAGCAACAGCCAGGGCGAGATGGACGCCGCGGCGCTGAAGAGGGAGCTGACGGACGACGTCGCGGGCGTGATGCTCACGAGCCCGAACACGGTGGGCCTGTTCGAGCGCTCGCTGCGCGACGTGGTCGCGCTGGTGCACAGCGTTGACGGCCTCCTCTACTATGACGGCGCGAATCTCAATGCGTTCGTCGGCCGCGTCAGGCCGGGCGATCTCGGCTTCGACGTCGTCCATCTGAACCTTCACAAGACGTTCAGCACGCCGCACGGCGGCGGCGGGCCCGGCGCGGGCGCGGTGGGCGTGGTCGACCGGCTCAAGCCCTTCCTCCCCGTCTCCCGCGTGGTCAAGCGCGATGACGGAACGTACGCGCTCGATTATGGCGCGCCCGACTCGATTGGCTACATTGCGCCCTTCTACGGCAACTTCAGCGTGATCGTCCGCGCCTATACGTATCTCCGCATGCTCGGCGCCGACGGCCTGCGCGAGGCAAGCGACTACGCCGTGCTGAACGCCAACTACATCCGCGCAAAGCTTAAGGACGAGTTTGACGTCGCCTACGACCGCGTCTGCATGCACGAATGCGTCTTCTCCGCCGCGCGCCAGGCTGAACACGGGGTGCACGCGATCGACATCGCCAAGGCGCTGCTCGACCGCGGCTACCATGCCCCCACCGTCTACTTCCCGCTGATCGTCAAGGAAGCGCTCATGATCGAGCCGACCGAAAGCGAATCGAAGGAGACGATTGACGCGTTCATCGAGGCCATGCGCGGCATCGCACGGCTCTCGCGCGAGAATCCGCAGGCGCTGCACGACGCGCCGGTCACCACGCCCGTCGGCCGCCTCGATGAAGTCGCCGCGGCAAAGGACATTATTCTGACGGCGGGGTGACGAGGACGGTAATCGGTAATCGGTGTTCGGTAGACCTTTGACCATTAACCATTGATCCCCCAGAACGGCATTGGGGGATGCCAGACGACGGGCACCATGTGCGCCACGAGACGGACAACCGCTGACGCGGCGATGAAGCTGACGGCCTTCGAGCCGCTGGTCACACAGCGGAAGACCGGCTCGATCATCGTCTTTGCGGGCGAGGACCTTGTGCAGGTTGACCGCGCGTTTGCCCTTGCGCGCAAGGAGCTCCTGCCGGAAGGCACGGAGGATTTCAGTTGCGACGTGCTTCACGCTGACAACGCAGCCGTGACGGCGAACGAGATCATCCTTGCCGCCGAGACGATGCCCTTCATGGGCGGCTTCCGCCTCGTGCTCGTGCGCCATGCGGAAGATCTTGCCGCGGAAGACATGGAGCGGCTGGCGGCGTACGCGGCGGATCTTGCCGCCGCGCCGCGGCCGGACATGCTGCTCATGCTTTGGTTCCGCGAGCTCGACAAGCGGTCGAAATTCTACAAGGTTGTTGCCGGCGCGCGCGTGCTGGTCGACGTCTCATTCGGCGAGATAACCGACCTCGCCGCGGTGGCGCGCGCGCGGCACGGCAAGACGCTGGAACGCGAGGCTGAAGCGCTGCTCAAAGAGCTCGTCGGCACGGACAGCATCGCCGCGCGCAACGAGCTTGACAAGGTGTGCGAATACGCCGGCGCCAGGCAGAACGTGACGGCGGCCGACGTGCTCGAAGTGTGCATCGACACGGCAACGCGGAACGAATGGGAAGTGGCCGACATGCTGCTCGAGGGCAACCTCTCCCGCGCGCTCGAAGTGCTGGCCGACATGCGTCGCGCGGGCGCCGAGCCGGTGTACGAGGAGACGATCGTTGCGACGGGGATCACGCGCATGGCGCTTGCGCGCGCGGCAGCGCGGGACGGAAGCCTGCCACGCCGCTCGTTCGAGTTCCGGCTCGACCGCGGGTATGGGCGCGCGGAGCGCGTCATGCGCCGCTTGAAAGCCATGCCCGAGCGCGCCGCGGCCTCGGCGCTGCGCGCCGTGATGTATCTCGAAGTGCTGAGCCGCGCGACGAAGCTGCCGGTGGACATGCTGAACGACACGGTGTGCGCGATCGCATGCCGGCGGGAGCCGGAACGGCCATGAAGAGCGTCATCGCACTCGCAAAGAACAAGGCGTTCCTGAACACGGCGAAGATCGTCCTTGCCGTCGTGCTCCTTGCCGTCGTATTCCGGCTGGTGGACTGGCGTGAGGTGCGGAGGCTGTTCGCCGACATGAACTGGTGGTACTTCGCGGCTGCGCTCGCGCTGCAATGGGTGGTGATCGCCATCGGGAACCACCGGCTGCAGATACTTCTGCGCGCGCAGGAGGTGCGGTTGAGCTACTGGCGCACGCTGAAGTACAACTGCATCGGCTACTTCTTCAACCTTGCGCTCCCGGGCGGCACGGGCGGTGACGTGGTCAAGGCCGTGTACGTGATGCGCGAGACGAAGGAGAAGAAGGCCGAGTGCGTGAGCGTCATCCTGCTCGACCGGGTGATGGGGCTGATCGCGGTGGTGGCCATCGCGGCTCTTTCGCTGGCGCTGACGCTGAAGATGTCGGCGGAATTCCGGAAGCTGTTCCCCGGCGTGCTCGTGCTGCTTGGGCTTACGGCCGTGGGGGTGGTGCTGGTCGCCACGAAGAACTACTGGCGGCGGTACGCGTGGTGGCGCGCGCTCGAGGCGCGGGTGCCGCACGTCATCAGGCGCATGGTAAACGCGCTGCACGAATATCGCGCGCACAAGGCGACCCTGCTGCTCGCGCTCGCCGAATCGGTCGTGCTGCAGGTCATCATGTGCGTCATCGCCTGGTGCTTCGGCCTTGGGCTCCGCCTTGGCCTGGCATGGTACCTGTACTTCATCATTTTCCCGATACTGACGCTGATCGTGACGATCCCTGTGACGCCGAGCGGGCTGGGCGTGACGGAAGGGGCGGCGGCATGGTGTTTCAAGCAGGTCATGCGCGAAGGCGGGGGCTCGGCCGGCATTGCCTTCATGCTGCTGCTGCGGCTCCTGACGGTCAACATGGCGCTGGTCGGGTTTGTGTACTGGATACTGCCCGGCACGCACATACGGCGGGACGAGCTTGAGGCCGAGGCCGCGCGGCTCGGGCAGAGTGAAGACGCACGGTAACACGGCGGCGGCTGGAAGGTATGAGCAGACTGATGCGACAGTGGATTGCGGACGCGCTGCACCTTCTGCGTGTGGCGGCTGATTTCGCGACGGTGTACGCCTCGTTCTACCTTGGCTACCAGTTGTATTTCCTCGGCAAGCCGCATGAATGGAGCGTCTGGCTGCCTGAACTGCGGCCTGACCTGTATTACCTTCCCGTCGAGCGGAACCATTTCCTCACCGTCGCGCTCGGCGTCAGCCTGATGACCGTGCTTGTCTACGCGGCCAAGGGGCTGTACCGTGACGACACGAGCGTGCTGCACGTGCGCGAGTACCGCTCGGTGATGTCGGGATTTGTGATCGCGTGCCTGCTGTTCCTGGCGCTGTACTACATCTACTTCGCGTATCTCGGGCCGCGCATACGGGAGAAGCTGTTCTCGCGCCGGATCTTCTCGTACGCGTCCGCATTCAGCCTTGCCGGCATCCTTGCCGTTCGCGTCACCATCAACCGCATCCAGCACCGGCTCCACCGGCGCGGCATCGGCGCGCGGCGCGTGCTGATCTACGGCGCGGGCGCAACAGGCAGGCTTGTCGCGCGGCGGCTGAGCGAGTTCCCCGCATTCAGCCTGCTCGCCGCCGGTTTCGTGGATGACGACGAAACACTGGCCGGCACAACCGTCGTGTTCGACCAGGCGCGCGGATACAGTCTTCCCGTTCTCGGCACGGGCAGCCATCTCGAAGAGCTCATGCGTTCCGCCGGCGCGACCGAGGTGCTCGTTGCGCTGCCAAGCAAGACGCCCGAGCAGAACATGCAGGTGATGAACTACTGCCGCGGGAGGGGGATACGCTTCAGGTTCGTGCCGCACGTGTATGAGATGGCCGTGCAGCGCACGGTGATGCAGGATCTTGCGGGAATACCGGTGATCGCGTTGCGCGAGCCGTCGCACCGGTATGTCTACCTGTTCTGCAAGCGGCTGGCCGACGTGGCGCTGTCAGCGGCGGCGCTTGTCGTGCTTTCGCCCCTGTTCCTTGCGATCGCCCTCGTCATACGGATGCGAAGCCCCGGCCCCGCGCTCTTCGTGCAGGAACGCGTCGGCCTCGGCGGCAAGACGTTCCGCATGCTCAAGTTCCGTACCATGTACGTGGACGCGGACCCGTATGCCGTCACGCCGAAGTCGCAGCGCGACCGGCGCATCACGCCCTTCGGCCGCTGGCTGCGGCGGACGAGCCTGGACGAGCTTCCGCAGCTCATCAACGTGCTCGCCGGCTCGATGTCCCTCGTCGGCCCGCGGCCCGAGATGCCCTTCATCGTCGCCACCTATGACGACCTTCACCGCGAGCGGCTCAGGGTGAAACCCGGCATCACCGGCCTCTGGCAGATCAGCGCGGACCGCAGGGTGGCCATTCACGAGAACATGGATTACGACCTCTATTATCTGCACGAGCAGTCGTTCCTGCTGGATGTCGTGATCCTCGTGCAAACCGTTTTCCTCGCCTTCCGCGGGATCTAGCATGAAGGCTGTCCGGCTGCTCCATCTGCTCGTGTTCGGGGCTGCTGCCGCCGCGTGGACGGTGTGCGTGTGGCAGTTCTGCCCGCCCGTGTTGTGGTACCGCTGCGCGTATCTCGCTCTTGCGCTGTTCGTCTCGCTTGCGGCGTACCGTGCACCCGGGACGGGACTGTGGCTTCTGCTCGCGCTTGTTCCGTCGGCGAACCTTCCCTCGCGCGCGCTTGCATACGGGGCGCATGAAGCGCTGACGTTTCTTGCCTGCGGCTGCGTGCTGGGCTGGTGGGCCTCGCACCTGGTGTCCCGCACGGCGGTGCGGATGGATCGCGCGCTCGCATGGCCGCTCTGGCTCCTTGCCGTCATTGCAGCGGCTTCAGCGGTATGGACCGCCGCGCGGTACGCTGATTTTTGGCCTCTGAACGCGGCCGCGCCGCTCGAGTGGTGGGTCAATGTCGCGGGCGTGACCGCACGGCTCGCGCTCAAACGCGCCGTCCTCGCCTCCGCTGCATTCTTCATCGTGCCGGGCGTGTTCTGCATGGCATACGAAGTGTTGTCGGACGGCGCGGGCGCGGGCGCGGCGCCGTGGCGGCGCGTCATCTGGCTTACCGCCTGCGGGCTGGCGCCGCCGTTCGTCGCGGCGCTCTACCAGCACTCGGTCGACCCCGCCTTCTGCATGCTGAACGAGCCGGCATGGAGCACGTTCAAGCGCGTCAGCGGCGGATTCACCGACCCGAACGCATTCGGCGTCTTCCTCGGCATGTTCGTCCCGCTGGCTGCGCTGGCCGCATGGCGTGAGCGCGGCCTGCGCCAGATGGCGTTCATTGCCGCCGTGCTTCTCGCCCTGTACGGGATCATGCTCTCGGGCTCGCGGTCGGCCCTGCTTGCGCTTGGCGCGACCGCGGCGGCGCTGGCGTGTGCGGTGCTGGCGGCGCTGGCCCGCCGCGCGCGGCTCACCGTGCAGGTGATCGGCGGCGCCGCCGTCGCTCTTCTCCTCTGCGCGCTGCTCGTGCCGCTCGTCTTTTCCTCCGCCCTCGCCTCCCGCGCAGGCAGTCTTCCCCTGGTCAACCGCCTTGTCGAATTCGTCGCGCGCTCGCAGGAATCTCCCGATGCATCGTTGTTTGACCGCCGCGAGACGCAATGGCGGCAGGCGCTTGCCGTCTGGAGCGATTTCCCTGTGTCGGGCATCGGCCTCGGGGCGTTCCCGACGGAAGTGGCGAATTACAGCGTGCAGGCGGTCAATGAGACGCCAATGGACAACGCGTGGAACCAGTATCTTCAATGGGGCGCGGAACTTGGCCTTGCCGGGCTGGCGCTGGCACTGTGGGCAATCGTCGCGTACGCAGTCATCGTCGTGCGCGCGGCGCGGCGCGCGCCTGCCGGCGCGGTTGACTGGCAGGTGTTCTGGGTGGTCGGGGCAACACTTGCCGCGCTGCACTTCTCGTTCATCTTCGGCGCGCACCTGCAGGCCGCGGAAGTTGCGTGCCTGTACGCCGTGCTGGCGGCGCTGCTCCTGTCCCAGGTCCGCCCCGCGGCCAGCCTGCCGCCCGAGCGCGAGATGCGGCCGCTGGCATTCATCCTTGCCGCCGTGCTCGTCATCGGCGCGCAGGGCGAGACTGCGTATGCCTGGCTCTCCCGGTCGGCAGTGCGCGAGCGGCATGGCCTTCCCCACGAATTCGGCCTCTACCAGCAGGAGAACTGGCAGGGCATGTTCACGTACCGGTGGACGGGGCGGTACGCAGGAAGGCAGGTGACCGTGCCGCCGTACAACCGCGTGCTCGTGCTCAAAGTGCTGGACGCCGATCCTGGCACGTCTGCCGCAAGGCCGAAGCAGGTGGGCCTGTGGCTCGACCACATGTTCATCAACACGTTCCTGATCACGAATGCCGCATGGCAGGAGCTCGAGGCGTATGTCTACGACTGCGCCGCCGGGCCTGCCACGCTGCTCATACGATGCGACCGCGTGTGGCACGCGCCGGGAGACCCGCGGGCGCTTGGCATCGCGCTCAACGATGAAGTGAGCTGGCGGACCGCGTTCAACGGCAGCGCGCAGGGCCTGTCGGCCTGGCACGCGAACACCGAAGGCGCCGGCCCCGCCCAGTACCGCTGGACCGAGCAGAACGCGGCGCTGCGGGTTGCCGTGCCAGACTCGGACAGGATTACGCTGGCGATGCGTGTACCCGCCAGGGTGCCGTTCTACCGCACCCGCGTGTCGGTGGATGTGTTCATTGACGGGAAGTTCTGCCGGCGCGTCGTCCTGCCGCGTTCGCCGGCCCGCTGGGTGCACGAATCATTCATCGTGGACCAGCAGTTGCGCGGCCAGCGCGCATTGCTCAGCCTGAAAGTCAGCCGCCTCTCCACCGTGCGCGCGGCAGGCACGTTCAGCGGCGCCCGGGCAGGCATCGCCCTCGCCGTGGAATGACGGAAGCGGGAAGCCCACGGCCCGCCGTCAGATGAACAAGTTCACGCTCCCCTGCTCGGCCGCGGCAAGATACATTGCCACGCCGCCTTCCTCGACGCCGTCGATCAGCTCTTCCTTCTTGATGCCCATGACATCCATCGACATCGTGCATGCAACGAGGCGCACGCCGGCGTTGCGTGCCGACGCGATGAGCTCGGGCAGCGTGGCGACCTGTTTCTGCCGCATGATGCCCTTCATCATCATGGTGCCCATGCCGAGCATGTTCATCTTCGAGAGCACGAGC
The DNA here is from genome assembly GCA_012514975.1 of bacterium. GTDB lineage: Bacteria > Auribacterota > UBA3054 > UBA3054 > JAAYZF01 > JAAYZF01. Next base: position 1,555 of record JAAYZF010000010.1, on the reverse strand, counting down.
TTGCGCGCGCCGCGCGGCATCATCATGCCGAACATGCGTTCCATGAACGTCTTGCTGACGGGCGTTGCGGCGTCCTTGCGCAGGATGTTCAGGCCCCAGAAGGTAAAGAAGAGCGTCACAGAGCTGCCCATTGCCGCGGCGCCATTGGCAATGATGAACGCGGCCATTGCACGGTCAAGATCATTGCTGAACACGACGATCGTCTTCTGCTTGCATTGCGGTGTCGAGGGGCAGACCGCGGCGCCGGGGCCGGCGGTCTTCTCGACCACGGCGCGCAGGGCCTTGTTCTCGTGGCGCACCTCGACAAGCCTGTTCCCCGTGCTCGCGCACCAGGCGGGTATGTCGGCCTCGAACCCGGGATCGGTCACCGTAATGCTCACCGACTCGCCCTGCTTGACGCCGGCGAGCGCCTCGTTCAGCTTCATGATCGGGCCGGGACATTGAAGCCCGCTGGCGTCAACCTGCCTGGCGATCGTCGCTGCCGCCGGCGCCGGGCCATGGCACGTGGGTCTCTCCTGCGGCTTCCCGGGCACATCGGTATCCGACTCCATCTCGCGCCCGGGCTCATCCGCCTTGGAAGCCTGGTCGGTCGCCATGCGGTATGTCTTGTACCCGCCGCTGAGGTTGCGGCAGGAATATCCGTGCTGGGACAGGATTCTGCACGCCAGATAGCCGCGGAGGCCGACCTGGCAGAACGCGATGATCTCCTTGTCCTTCGGCACTTCGGCCAGGCGGCCGCGGAGCGCGTCAACAGGTATGTTGACGGCGCCGGGTATGGTGCCTGAGTGCACTTCAGCCTCCGTGCGGACATCGAGGAGGAACTGATCGCCGCGCAACTTTGCCACATCGGCCGCATGGCAGAGGGCGGCATCGCCGCGCAGGGTATTCGCGGCGACGAACCCCGCGTAATTGACGGGGTCTTTTGCAGAGCCGTAGGGCGGCGCATAGCACAGCTCCATATCCTCGAGGTCATAGACCGTGAGCCCCGCGCGCTGCGCAACGGCGATCACGTCGATCCGCTTGTCAACGCCGTCAACGCCGACAGCCTGTGCGCCAAGAATGGCCCCGTCCTTCGGGCTGAACAACAGCTTCAGCGTCATCTGGTGCGCGCCGGGATAGTAGCTTGCGTGGCTTGCCGGGTGCACGTACACCTTCTCATGCGGTATCCCCGCGCGCCTGAGCGCTTTCTCGTTCAGCCCGGTCATCCCCGCGGCAAGGGAGAAGACTTTGCAGATGCCTGTTCCCTGCGTCTTCCTGTACACCGCGGAACGCCCGAGCGCATTGTCCGCGGCGATCCGGCCCTGGCGGTTGGCCGGCCCGGCAAGCGGGACGAACGTCTGGAATCCGCCGACGAAATCAGCCACTTCGACTGCATCGCCGACGGCAAGGATGCCTGGGTCGCTCGTGCGCATGTGGTCGTCCACCACGATGCCCCCGCGGTCGCCAACAGCCAGGCCGGCCGCCCTGGCGAGCCTGACATCAGGCTTCACGCCGATTGCCAGGATGGCAAAATCGCAGGGCATGACCTCACCGGTGCTGAGGAGCGCATCGAGCC
>JAAYZF010000096.1 GCA_012514975.1 bacterium | reverse complement strand
TGCCGTTCGCCTGCACGTACACGTCGCCGACGATCGCGCCGGTGACGCAGAGCGTGCCTTCCTTGACGTACGTATCGAGATTCGACAGCGTGCCGCCGATGTACCATGTGCCGCTGCCCTTCTTGTACAGGTTGCCGGCGCTCATCTGCATGATGCCATTGAGCGAGCCGATGCCCGTGCCAGTCAGGGTAAGCGGGTAGTCGAGACCGTCGTTGTAGCTGAACTGAATCACGCGGTTCGAGCCGCCGGCCGCGATGAATTCGAGCTCGCCGGAGCCTGAAGCGTCGATGACCGCATTGCCGCGCAGGCCGATGACGCGGTTGCACACATCGCCCGCGCCGGTGTATTTGAGCGTGCCGTCGCCAATGATGATCGTCTCGGAACCGCCCGGCTGGCCAACGTTCTTGTTGCGCAACGCAGGCAGTGTCACCGTGCCGCCAAAGACTTCGAGCCGGTAAAACGCGTTCAGATCGTTCGTCAGGATCAGCTCGCCCGGGCCGACTTTGCAGATGCTCTCAGTGCCGGAGCTGACGCCGAGGCGGGCCCCGATGGTGAGGGCATTCGTGCCGTAGTGATGGATGGCAAGCGTATCGCTCGAGCCTGGGCGGACGATTCCCGCGCCGCCAATGACCACCGGGCCCGCGGCGGGCGTGACGAGGATGCCGCCATACGACATGCCGGTGTTCGGCAGAAAGAGCGTCTGTCCGCTGTTGACCGAGAGCGCCGTTGCCGCCGGGCTGTTGAACCGGATGGTCTGCGCGTAGGCATTCGACTCGATGGTCGTGTCCGCGGTCATGTCAATATTCACGTTCGTGCCTGAGACGTCGCCCCGGAACGCCGTGTCGTACTCGATGTCCGCAAGGCCTGTCACCGCCCCGCCCGATATCTTCATCCAGGTGGACTTGTTGAACGTGTGGTAGCCGCCGAGCACGCCGTCGCCCTGCGCCGAAACGAGCACTTGGGCAACGCCGCCGCCGTTGTTCTCGAGCGTGATGTCGAGCGGATTCGCGCCGTCGTACCCGCCAGAGCGGGTGATGCGCCGGGCGAGCAAGGTGAAATTCCGGCCCACGCCCGTGCGGATCGTGATCGAGCCCGCGCCGTAGCTGCCGCGGATGCCCGACGCAGCCACCATGTCTGACGGGTCGATGTCCGTCACCGCCTCGGTCGTGTCCTCCGAGTCGTTGCCGATGAACTCGATGGCGGCGCGGACGCCGAGGCCATTGGTCATGTCGAGCAGCGCGGCCAGCTTCCGCCCGTTGTTCACGCTGTAGTCGAACACCATCCTGCCGCCGCGCACGGAAACCCAGTTGGTAAACGCGCTCACGCCCTGGTACGTCAGCGTGCCGCTGCCGGCCTTGGGCAGGAAGGCGAGGTGCATGCCCGAGCCGGGATTGGTGATGATGTTGCCCGTGATGAGCATGTCGCCCGGGCCGGAGAACAGGTTGGCCGGCGTACTGGCGAAGTTGAGCATGATGTTGGCCGACGTGACGGTCGAGCAGATGTCGACGTTGCAGTTTCTGAACGCGCCCTGCGGCGCGTCATTGTACCAGTAGAGGTCCTTGGACACGCGGAAGCCGTTGAAATCGACGCAACTTCCATCGGAGGCCCTGATGTACTTGCCCGGAACGGTCGTGCCGAAGGCAAAGTCGCTCATGGCACGCGTCATGGAGCCTTTGCCGCCCGGCGAGGGCGTTGCGCTCAAGCTGCCGCCGAAAACATTGCTGTAGAGGAGCAGGAGATAGCCTGAGCCGCTGCGTGTCATCCCGTTGTTCCCGGCGTCCGAGATGACGCCCTTGTAGACGACCTTCGTATTGTCGTCAAGGAGCATGAGGCAGTTGTTGCCGGTGCGGTACCCGCGGTTCTCGTGGACAACGATCTTGTTGCAGGCGCCGGGCGGCGACGAGAAGGTCCAACTGCCCCAGTTGTTGTTGAGATAGTTGA
>JAAYZF010000009.1 GCA_012514975.1 bacterium | reverse complement strand
TCCTTTCACGCGGGCAACGCCCGCCACATCGATGGTCTCCGGCGACTGATGTGGCTCCTGCCACGTTTTTGCTATAATAGAGATGGAAGGCAAGGCGTGGCGCGACGTCTCGCGCCGCAGGGTCGGATTCAGCGGGCCGCACAAGGGCGCGGCCCTGATAACGCTGAAACGGGAGCATCGTATGCGTGTGTCGATGTATATGCTTGCAGCCTGCCTGGCCATGGCTCCGCTCCAGGCATTCAGCCTGTCGAACCAGCAGCTCGAAAAGCGCTGGGGCGAGTTGATGGCCATCCAGATCCGCAATGAAGCCACCCGCGCGGGCGTTGATATGCAGCGGGTGAACCTGACGGTGGATGTGAAGCGTCACGCCATCAGGCTCTCGGGCCAGGTGGGCACGCCATGGGAGCTCAGGGCGCTCGAACAGATCGCCAGATCGTCCGGGCTGGGTGATACCATCAGCGACATCGAAGTGCGGCTCATACCCGAGCAGTGGCTGGCGCTCAAAACGCAGATGCGCGACCCGGAGGCGAGCGCGGAGCTGCGGAAGGAATGCGACGCGCTGCTCTCGAGGTACGACCTGCTGATGAACCAGTACAACGAGGTGATCGCCAAACGCGGCCGCAACGAATCGCAGACGCGCAATGACCTGCGCCGTCTGGTCAAGCAGCTCGTCCAGGTCGAGCAGGAAATCGAGTCGTGCGAGCATTTCTGGGTCGAGGAAACCGTCAAGCAGTTGCAGGAGTACCGCAGGGTGCTCGATGAACGCGCTGCCGCGGCCAGCAATGCAGCCCTCGAAGCGGCCGCGGGTGTCGCGGCCACCAATGCGCCCGTCATCGAGCCGGCGCCAGTACCGCGGCCGGCTCCAGCGCCTGCGGCGCCTGCTGCGCCTGCTGCGCCTGCCCAACGGTCACCACGCTCACGCTATGGGAGATGATCGCTATGAACGCACTGCACTGCACGGTGGCGGCCCTTGCGGCCGCGGCATTCATCCTGCCGGCTGACGCAGCAGTCAATCTGCGGATGCTGGAAAACTGGCGCACGACCGTCGAGAACCAGATCAGAAGCGAAGCCGCGCGCAATGGCGTCGAAATGAGCAACGTCGTCGTCAAAGTCGACATCCGGCGCAAACTCATCGGCTACCTCGGCAGCGTCGAGACGCCCGATGACGTGCGGAAACTCATCGAGATCGCCGAATCATCCGGCTTTGACAAGGGTGTTGAGAACCAGTTGACCGTGAAGCGCCTGCCCGTGACGTGGCCCGCGCTGCTCTGCACCCCGCGCGCCGGCCTCGGTGACGTCGACAAGGCGGCGGCTGTACGCGCCATCGGCGCCTATGACACCCTCATCAAACAGTATAACGACCTCGCATGCACGGTGCAGCCCACCGACCCGCAACTGCGGAGGACATGGCTGCAGATAGTCAGCGCGGAAAGCGAGTTCATCCATGGCGACAGGATTGCCATCACCAATGCCGTCGAACGCGGCCTCGCCGAGACCCAAGGCTCGGGATTCGACACCAACCAGCTCATGCGCGATGCGGCTACGGTGATCAGGAAGCTCCAGCGGGTGAAGTAACCGCCATGCCCGCACCAGCCGGCCCCGGGTGGGGGATGGCGCGGCGTGTTCGGGACAGGGATGTCCGTGGCGTAGTCGGGACAGGGATGTCCCTCCTACTTTGTCCCGAACAATCTGTCGCCTGCATCGCCCAGCCCGGGCACAATGTATCCGTGCTTGTTCAGCCGCCTGTCCACCGCCGCGGCATATATCGCGACGTCCGGATGCGCCGCCTGCAGCCGCTTGATCCCCTCGGGCGCGGCCACCATGCAGACGAACTTTACCGAGTGCGCCCGCGCCTTCTTGATGATGTCAACCGCCAGCACGGCCGAGCCGCCGGTCGCAAGCATCGGGTCCACCAGTATCACATCCGTGTTCGCTATGTTCTTCGGCAGCTTCGCGTAGTATTGCACCGGCTCGAGCGTGTTTTCGTTGCGGTACAGGCCGATGTGGCCTACGCGCGCCCTTGGCACGAGTTCGAGCACGCCCTCCATCATCCCAAGCCCGGCACGTAGAATAAGGACAAGTGACACTTCGCGCGCAAGCTTCCGCGCCTTCGCCCTGGCGAGCGGTGTCTGGACGACGACATCCCGCAATGGGCAGTCGGCCATCACTTCATACAGCATGAATGCCGTGAGCTCCTTCGTCAGCCTGCGGAAATCATGGTGGTCTGTCTCCTTGTCACGCAGTTGCGCGAGTTTGTGCTGTACGAGCGGATGCTCGATGACGATGGTGCTGTTCATGTGTCTTTCCGTGTCAAAGTGCCTGAAGTCAAAGTGGCCGAGGCTATGCCTTGGCAAGTTAAAGTGGCCGATCCACGCGTTGCGGGACCAGCCAATGTGGGAGGCGCAACCCTGCGCCGATGCGGCAGACTTGATCTGCCGCTAGTCGGGACAAGGATGTCCCTCCTACAATGTATGACCTACCACCCGTATATCCCTGCTACGTGCGGCACGATGGGCTTGACAAGCTCCTTGATCGCATGCGCATACTGCCTGATTTCCCACTGCGCCCCCTCGTGGTCCCGCAGATCGAGAAAATGGATCAGGTTGCCGAGATCAACCGATGCCCAGAACGTCGTCATCAGGTTCTGCGGCAGCACGCCCCGCGCCTGCTCGCGGCAGACGCCCATTCCGAGCAGCTTCTCGTACAGCGCGAGCGACTCGCGGTTCTGCCTGTCGATCAGCGCGCGCGCCTCGTCCTGCTTCTCCTTCGCCAGCGTGTCCACCGATGCCTGCCGGTTGTCCGCGCTCTGCCCGCGTACGACCGCCGGCGTGTAGAACTCCATGTCCACTTCAGTGTACCGCCGGCTGATCTCGTTGTATGACCATGTGCGGTGCCGGTGCCATTGCGAGCGGACGAACAGCGGGCAGTGCACGACGAAGGTGAACGCCATGTGCTCGAGCGGGCTTGTGTGCCGGTTCTCGAGCAGGTACTTCATCAGCACGACATCCCGCTCGGTCATCGTGTCAACCATCTTGCCGAACGACACGCGCGCGGCATTCACGATGGTGGTCTCAGTGCCCATCTGGTCGATCAAACCCACCCAGCCCTGGCCGTCCAGAACCATCACATGGTTCGGCGGCGGGACGTTGATGCTTGTGGTTGTGCGGCTTGCTGGCTTGTCGCTCATGGTTCTCGTGCTCGTAGTCGCGTCGCGAGAGACGCGCTGTGGGCTCTCCCGCGAGCCCACTACAAACGTCTCCGCCGCATTGTAGCAAAACGCCCCGAAAAAAGACACCAGGTGATCGGAGATCTGGGACGGCAACGGCGGACGGACTCAACTCAAAGGCGCAAAGACACGAAGACGCAAGGAACGGCAGGGGTGTGGGCAAACGACAACGGCAACGGCGGACAGCCATGGGTCAACGCAGAGACGCAGAGGCGCAGAGGACGGCCGGTAATCGGTGCCCGTCGTTTGGGCATCCCCCAACGCAGTTTCATGGGGGATAATCGGTAATCGGTTTGGAGGGTCACCGTCCCTCTCGCTCCAGCGAGGTCCGGTGACCACATTGCCGGTAATCGCCGTGCCCCGGGATTGGGGGAGATCGGTGCGCCGCACACATGCGCCGGGCATCGAACACGCCACACGCATCTGTAGACGCGGGATGGCATACCGCGCAGGTCCCCGCTTGCGGGAGACTCCAGTTTTCGGAGTACCGCCTTCAGGCGGGCCGTTGCCGTGTTCAAAGGCCTCAAGGGCCGCACTTCCGCATTCCTCGATTCCCTGCGACGTTCAGCAGCCCGACTTCGTTGCACACGCGGCTACTCGTATGCTATACTAGTCTCGTCCGCAGGTTTCACAATGGAGGTCCTATGAACGCGCCACGTGCCACCGTCGTAGCCGCAACCTTCTTTTCTTTCCTGCTGTTCTCCGTCGCGCTCCACGCCGCGCCACCTTCAAACGACAACTTCGCCAGCCGCATCAACCTCGCCGGCCCCTCTGGCATCGCCACGGGCACCACCCTAGATGCCACCTACGAAACCGGCGAGCCGGAACACGATCCCTACGGCTGCGGCGAGAACTCCGTCTGGTGGAAATGGACCGCGCCATCGAGCGGCACCTTCACCTTCGACCTAGCCGGGAGCACAACGACGGTCGTCCTCGCCGTGTACACCGGCTCCGCCCTCGCCGGCCTGCAGCGCGTAGGCTACACGTCCCACTACCCGAGTGGCGAGCCCGGCTGGCTCCAGTTCAACGCAACCGCCGGCACAACCTACCAGATCGCCGTCGCAGGCCAGTCCCACTTCGGCGGCGGCACCGTGATCCTGCGCCGCTATCCCGATTCGCTCAGCGGCTGGTTCACCGGATACGTCGCCACGGGCATGAACAACGCCGTCTCGTGCGGCATCGATGGCAGTATGGTCGTCATGCAGGTCCATGAAATCTATTCGCTCGTCCACCGCACCAACCGCTATGGCTACATCCTTACCGATGCCACCGGCGTGCAGGCGATCAGCAACATCGTCGTCCGCGACAAACGCGACCGCGTTATCGCCACTGCCGACGCCCTGCCGGGAAACAGCCGGCGCTACATCCACGATGTCAACAAACATGGCGTGCTCATGACGGACATTGCCGCATCAAGTCTCCTGGTGTATGCCGTGCGCAAGGGCACGCTCGAGCTCGTTGCCGAACGCGTCTTTCCCACCTGGTTCAGCGCGTTTTTCGAGGGCAAGGACATCCTCGTCTCGCTCGAGGACCACTCAACCGGCGTGTGCTCCCTGCAGGTATTCGACCGCAAACTCGAGAAGGTGAAATGGGAAGTGCCGCCAGGCACGGGCTTCTTCAACTGGGCGCGGTCGCGCGGCTTCATGGGTTCGATCCCCAACTACCGTAATGGCACCGTCTACCGCATCACTGAAATCGGCGATACCCTTTC
>JAAYZF010000095.1 GCA_012514975.1 bacterium | reverse complement strand
GCGCGGACCGGCTGCTGCGGCGTGGCCGCGCGGACCGGCTGCCGCGGCGTGACTGCGCGGACCGGCTGCTGCGGTGTGACTGCGCGAACCGGCTGCCGCGGCGTGACTGCGCGGACCGGCTGCTGCGGCGTGGTCGGGCGCCAGTTTCCCTCGACTGCGCGGACGGGCTGTCGCGGGCCTGTCGAGCGCGTGGGCTGCCGCGAGCTGATCGAGCGGCCGGGTATCACCGGCTGAGTCGTTGGCTGGGTCGCCGGCTGGCCGTCGCGGTCAAGCGGTACAGGCCGTGCGATCCGCTGTCCGGCTGCACTGCGCTGGGGCAGCGTGCGCGGATTGGCGGTATCGGGCTTTCTGTCACTGCCGCCCGAGCCGGGGGTGACAGTGACCGGCGCGATGCGTCTGCCGTCCGCGAACCCGCTCGGGGAGACGCGGCCCTCGCCGCCGATTGTCCTTGCCGCGCGCGTCCGTTCCGTTGGCATGCGGCTGGGCGAGCCTGACGCCGGGCCGGTGGGCGTCCGTGTCTCCGTCGCGCGTCCGGCGCGGAACACGACGCCTTCCCGGCGCGCGGCGACGTCACGGACAGCGGCGTGCCGGACGGAGGCGATGTTGTTCTGCTGGTAGTACCGCGAGGCGGCGCGGCTTGCCAGGTAATTGCTTTCGAGGACCGCCCTGCGGTGGTGGCGGCCACGATAGTAGTTGTTGATATCGTAGTTGTTCTGCACGTACGGCCTGCACCAGCCACCCCCGTATCCTCCCCAGCCCCAGCCCCAACTGAAGCCCCAGCCGCAGCCGTAGCCCCACCCCCAGCCGAACGGCGGACCCCATGGGGCGGCATAGTAGACCGGGTATGCCGGCCAGCCCCAGCCGCCGTAGTACGCCGGGACATACCCCCAGTAGTTGTACATGAAGACCGGCGGAGGCGGCAGATAGTACACCGGATCGACCACGACCGGCGCGTACGGGTAGTACGGCACGGCGTAGACGGGCGCGACCGGCTCGTAATTGCTCCAGTTTGCAGCAAAAAACGGCACGGCGAAGCCGATGTTGTAGAAGAAGTTGTCCTGGCCGCCGTAGTTGTTCCAGTTGAACGAACAGAACGGCCCGCCAAGGGAGAAATTGTAGTAGCTGCTTGCTGTCGCGGGCACGGTGAGCACCAGTGCCGCGGCCATCGCTGTCAGGAGTCTTGCGTTCATACCGATCATCTCCTTGATATCACCCTGGTTAAACCGATCCATGTCCATCCGGCCATTCACTGTAATAGACGGCGCGAAGCGGGCTTTATTCACCACCCGGCCTCGGCCGACACACCCGCTGCCACAGACAGACACAGGCCAACTGCCGACTTAACGCGGAGACGCAGAGGCGCAGAGAACGGACCAGGCTTGGGCAAACGACGAATGGGAGCGTCGGATACGGGGTACGAACGCGCGCTCCGGTGACGGCGTGGTGGGTTTGGAGTGCTCGCTTCAGCGAGGTCGTTCGCGTCGCCCACGCACACGCCACCGGCCGTTCCCGCTGCCCACGCACACGCCGCCCCAGTGTGCCCGTCGTTTGGCATCCCCCAATTCGTTTCTGGGGGATAGACGCCGATCCTGCTGTTCCGCCTGGGTCGGCGGCCGTTCCTGCCACGCGCATCAAAGTCACCGCCTCGCGTGATTCATGAAGCTCACGTGCGGCGTGCCCGAGTGTGTGCTGGACGCAAGTGGTCGTGCCTCGGAGCAGTCAATAGTCAGTCTTTGGCATTGCCGGCCGTTGACGCGGCCTTCTTTACATCGGCTGCATGTGTTAGTATACTATGATATGAGCGAGACACGGCGCTTCATGGCGGGGCGCCGGCGAAACGTTCCGGAGCATCGAGCCATGAGAACCATGCGTTCCCTGTGCCTGCTGGCTGCCCTGGCAGCCGTGGCGTGTGATGGAGACAAGACCATGAAGAATCTGCGCATCCGCCCGTCCGCCATCGCGGGCAGTTGGTACACTGATGACAAGGCGGCGCTTATCCGCGAGATCGACGGGTATCTCAGCCGAGTGGACACCGTACTGTCAAACGTCGTCATTCGCGGGCTGATCGTGCCGCACGCGGGGTACGTGTACTCGGGCCGCGCGGCCGCGTACAGTTTCCGCCAGCTCGAGGGGAGGAAGGTGGACCGCGTGTTCATACTCGGCCCGTCGCATTACACGAGTTTCCATGGCGCGTCCATTCCTTCATGCGACGCATACGAGACGCCGCTGGGGCAGGTTATGCTTGACACGGGGGTGGTGGCGCGGCTGAACAAGGACCCGCTCTTCTCCGACGTGCCGCGGGCGCATGATCGCGAGCACTGCATCGAGATCGAGCTGCCGTTCCTGCAGCGCGTGCTCGATGAATTCACCATTGTGCCGATCATCATCAGCGACGTGGACCCGGGCGAGGCGCGCGAGCTTGGCGCGCTGATCAAGTCATGCATGGGGTCGAACGATGTGATTGTCGCGAGCACGGATTTCACGCATTACGGCGCGAATTTCGGTTTCGCGCCCTTCAAGAGCAACACGGCGGAGAATCTTACCAAGCTCGACATGGGCGCGCTCGACCTGGCGCTGGCGCGGAACATCGCTGGCATCTACGAATATGCGCGCAGGACGGGGATCACGTGGGACGGGATCACGGTCACGCCGGTCATGATTGCCGCGCTGCCCGAGGGCGTGAAAGGGGAGAAGCTGCTCTACTACAAGTCGGGCGATTTGAACGGCGATTACAGCCACAGTGTGTCGTATGTTGCCGCCGCGTTTCACGAGCCGGCCGCGACGCCGGGCCGCGTTGACAATGGCGGCGGGCGGGCGGCTGCGGCCGGGGCGCCTGCCGGCGCGGAAACGAAGCGTGCGGACGGCGCGGCGGCGGGCGGAATGGCCGATGAGCATCCGCTGACGCAACAGGAAAAGGCGATGCTGCTGAAGATCGCGCGCGAAACGCTTGTTGCGCACGTGGAAGGCAAGCCGCTGCCGGATGTCGGCTCCCTCGCGCTGACCGAGCGGCTGAAGGAACGGGCCGGCGCGTTCGTCACCCTGCATTCGCACGGCGAGCTGCGCGGCTGCATCGGGTACATCGAGGGCATCAAGCCGCTCGCCGAGACCGTGCAGGAGAATGCATGCAACGCGGCGACTGAGGATCCGCGCTTCCCGAGGGTTAAGCCGGCCGAGCTGAAGAACATCGACATCGAGATTTCGGTCATGAGCCCTCTGCGCAAAGCCGGCTCTCCCGGCGAGGTGGTCGCGGGGAAGCACGGTGTCGTGCTCAAGAAAGGCTGGCATCAGGGAGTGTTCCTGCCGCAGGTGGCCACGGAGCAGGGCTGGGACCGCGTGACGTTCCTGAAGCACCTCGGCCTTAAGGCCGGGCTTGACATGGATGCGTACAAGAGCGGCGAGCTCTGGCTGTTCACGGCGGAAGTGTTTGGCGAAGAGAAGAAATGAACGGCGTTCGTAGTTCAAAGTTCATGGTTCATGGTTCATAGTTCATAGTTGGTACTTGGTAGTTCGCTCAAAGATGAAATGAACGAGATAAAGGAGATCCAGAAGTGGTATCACTCCCAATGCGACGGCGAGTGGGAGCACTCGTGGGGCCTTAAGATAGCCACACTCGACAATCCCGGATGGTCACTAGAGATCGACCTCATCGGGACCTCGCTTGAACAGACGCCGTTCGAGCCAGTGGAATACCACATCGGGAAGGACTCATGCCCAGATGATGACGATTGGTATGTCTGCAAGTTGGAGAACAAGGTTTTCAAGGCCTTCGCTGGCCCTTGCCATCTGAGAGCAATCCTTCAGGTGTTCCTTCACTGGCAGAAGAAGAACACATGAACGAAGCACCGTTTGCACTGTTGGCCAAGTGGCAGAATGGTTGTCAAGCGGCGAAGGTGCGCTGTCCGTTACCGCGCCGCGTTGTGCCGAAGCAGAATTCCTTGCGCAGCCGTCCGCGCAAGGAATTTCCTCGATGTGCTAGCGCTGAAGGCGCGAAACATGCACGAGCAGCCGATACGGTCGAACGGCGAACCATGAACGACCGACTGCCGACGACGAGGACGAGGACGATGGCGATTCCGATTGCGATGAACTATGAACCATGAACTATGAACTATGAACTAGTCTCCTATGATCGACTGCACTACACCAAAGATTGTCGCGGTGCTCTCGGCGGCCGGGCTCGAGAAGGACATCGAGGCCGCGCTCGATGCGCCGCCTGACATGGTGGAATACCGTGCGGATCTGCGCGACAAGGTGACGGCGCGGGGGATACGCGCGCACCTTGACATCGTGACGGGCGCGTTGTCATGCCCGGTGTTGTTCACTTTGCGCGACGCGCGGGAGGGAGGCGGATACAGCGGGACGCAGGCGGCGCGGGTGGCGCTGTACAAGGCCGCGCTGCCGCATGTTGACGCCGTTGACATCGAGCTCCGCAATGCCGCCGCCGCAGCGCGGTTGCGGGCTGATATTGCGAAGCACGGTGTCACCCTGGTCCTTTCCTATCACAACTTCGAGGCGACGCCCGTTGCGCGCGAGCTTGACGCCATGGTCGCACAGGGCGTCACGCATCACGCGGACATAGTGAAGATCGCCACGCTGTGCCGCACAGGCAGCGAGGCGTTGCGGCTGCTTGCACTGCCGGTGAAGCATCCGGGGACGAAGATTGCCGTGGTGGGCATGGGGGCGCGTGGCCGGGCGGTGCGGGCTGTTGCCCCTTCGTTCGGCTCGGTGCTGGGGTACGCATCAGCTTCGCGCGCCGTTGCATCAGGCCAGCTTGCCGTGAGCGAGCTTCGCCATGTGTGGCGGCTGCTGGAGTGATTGACTTTCCCGCCCGATTCTGCGATAATTCCATAGAGATGAACGAGACCAAAACACAGATTGCCGCGGCGAAAGCCGGGGTGATCACTCCGGCCATGAAGCGCGTGGCCGACATCGAGCGCCTTTCGCCCGAGGCCGTGCGCGACGAAGTGGCCTGCGGCCGCATGGTCATCCCCGCCAACCCGCGCCATGCGCGCCTGCTGGCGACAGGCATCGGCATCGCGGCGACGTGCAAGGTCAACGCCAACATCGGCCGGTCGCCCGAGCGGTCGGACGAGGCGGGCGAGCTTGACAAACTCAGGCTGTGCGTGCAATACGGCGCGGACACGGTGATGGACTTGAGCGTGGGCGGGCGGCTGAACGAGATGCGCGGGCGGATCATTGCCGAGAGCCCGCTTCCCGTGGGGACGGTGCCGCTCTACCAGGCGGCGGACGCGGTCGAGGATGTCACCACGCTTGCCGAGGACGATTTTCTCGAGGTGATCCGTACGCAGGCGGAAGAGGGTGTTGATTTCATGACGGTGCACTGCGGCCTGCTATCGACCATGCTGCCGCTTGCGGCGAACAGGATGATGGGGATTGTGAGCCGCGGCGGCGCGCTGATGGCGCGGTGGATGGCGCATCACCGGCGGGAGAATCCGCTGTACACGCGGTTTGACGACATACTTGCCATCTGCCGCGCGCATGATGTGACGCTGAGCCTTGGCGACGGGCTGCGGCCCGGCTGCCTTGCCGACGCGAGCGACGAGGCGCAATTTGCCGAGCTTGATGTTCTCGGCGAGCTCACCCTGCGCTGCCGCGAGGCCGATGTGCAGGTGATGATCGAGGGGCCCGGCCATGTGCCGTTCGACCAGATCGCGATGAACGTCGAGCGCGAGCAGCGCGTGTGCCGCGAGGCGCCGTTCTACGTTCTTGGCCCTGTCGTCACGGACATTGCCCCCGGGTACGACCACATCACCTCGGCCATCGGCGCCACTGCCGCCGCATACGCGGGCGCGGCACTGCTGTGCTACGTCACGCCCAAGGAGCATCTGGGCCTGCCCGGCCCCGAGGACGTGCGCGCGGGAATCATCGCGTACAAGATCGCCGCGCATGCCGCTGATGTCGCCCGGCGGAGGCCGGGTGCGCGCGACCGTGATGACGCGATGGCATGCGCCCGGTTCAATTTCGAGTGGGACAACCAGTTCAAGCTCTCGCTCGATCCCCAGCGCGCCATCGAGTACTTCTGCGCATCCAACCCGGACTTGACGCCCGAGCAGCGCGACCACTGCTCGATGTGCGGCGCCAAGCTCTGTGCCATCAAGTCATCGCGCGCGTTGGGCGGCAGGGGCAGCGGGGGCGGCGCATGAGTCGCCGCGCGCCGTCTTTCCAGCCGTTCCTCACCGGCGCGCAGTTCAAGCGCCGCGTCACCATCGTCTGCACCATCGGCCCTGCGTGTGCGAACGTCAAGACGCTTTGCGCCATGGCGGAAGCGGGGATGGAGGTGGTACGCCTGAATTTCTCCCACGGCGATCTCGCGCAGAAGACGGAGATGATACGTCTTGTGCGCGAGGCGGAGCGGAAGCTCGGGCAGCCGCTCTCGATACTTCAGGACCTGCAGGGGCCGAAGCTGCGTGTCGGCGAGTTCCCCGGCGGCGGGTCGGCTGAGATCAAGACCGGCTCGACGCTCGTGCTCACGAGCGAGCCGTGCGCGTGCACAGCAGGGCGGGTGTACGTCAATTACCGGCAGCTTGCGAAGGACATCAGGCCGGGCGACGCCGTGCTCCTGGCGGACGGGTCGATCACGCTTCGCGCCGCGGCCGTGAAAGGCGGTGACGTGATGTGCGACGTGATCCACGGCGGCATGCTTTCGAGCCGCAAGGGGGTGAATCTGCCCGGCGTGCGCCTGTCGATCCCGGCGCTGACGGCGAAGGACGTGCGCGACGTGCGTTTCGGCTGTGCGCACGGAGTGGACTGGATCGCGCTGTCGTTCGTGCGCGAGGCGGGCGACATTGGCCGGCTGCGCGCGCTTGTGGCGCGTGAGGCAAAGGGCAGGCGGTGCACGCCGCTGCTTCTTGCGAAGATCGAGAAGCCCGAGGCGGTTGACGCCATTGCCGGCGTGATGGACGCCGCCGACGCGCTGATGGTTGCGCGGGGCGATCTTGGCGTCGAGCTTACGTTCGCGCGTGTCCCGGTGATCCAGAAAGAGCTGATCCACCGCGCCAACCAGGCCGGCAAGCCCGTGGTCACCGCGACGCAGATGCTCGAATCGATGATCCATGCGCCCCTGCCGACACGCGCAGAGGCGAGTGACGTGGCCAATGCCGTGTTTGACGGGACCGACGCCGTTATGCTCTCGGGCGAGAGCGCCGTGGGCGCGTACCCGGTCGAGGCGGTCGCGACCCTTGCGCGCATCATCGCGGAAGCCGAGGCGAGCCCGGTGTACGCCGCGCATGGGCGCACGCGGCGGGACAACGCGACCGACGCGGTGGCAGCCGCGGCCGTTGACCTTGCGGCCGGCGTGGACGCGTCGTGCATCGTTGCGTTCACCCGCAGCGGCGCCACGGCGCGCTCGCTCGCCCAGTACCGCCCGATGATGCCCGTGCTGGCCCTGTGCAGCGACGCCTGCGTCGGCAGGCAGCTCCTGCTGTCATGGAACATCCGCACGCGTGTCGCGCCCCTGTGCCGCGCGCGGAATGAATATGTGAAAGTGGCCCGCGCACACGCGGCAGCGGCGGGCATGATAGCCAAAGGAAAGCCCTGGATCGTCGTCGCCGGCACAACGCGGGGCAGTGGCGGGACGAACTGGATGCAGGTGGAACGATGAGAAGATGGAATGATGGAATGATGGAATGATGGAATGATGGAATGATGGAATGATGGAATGATGGAATGATGAGCGACCGCACGCAGATAGCCATGATCGACTACGGCATGGGCAACGTCCACAGCGTGAGCAAAGCGCTCGAGGCGGCGGGTGCAGCGGTGACGTGGTTGAGCGAACCGGCCGGGCTTGATCGGTTTGCCGGCGTGGTGCTGCCTGGCGTCGGCAGTTTTGGCGACGGCGTCAGGGAGCTTGGCGCGCGCGGCCTGTCGGGCCCGGTGTGCGACTGGATCAGGAGGGGCAGGCCCTTTCTTGGCATCTGCGTGGGAATGCAACTGCTGCTCGATGGCAGCGATGAAGCGCCTGGCGTGCGCGGCTTTGGCATCTGCCGTGGCACGGTGAAGCGGTTCACGCCCTCCGATCCCGCGCTCAAGGTGCCGCAGATGGGCTGGAACGAGGTGGACGCGCGCGAGCAGTGCCCCCTGTTCGCCGGCATACCGCCGCGCAGCCATTTCTACTTCGTGCACTCGTACTATGCGGAACCGGCCGGCCGCGATGTGGTCGGCGGCGAGACGGAGTACGGCGTGAAATACTGCTCGTTTCTGTGGCAAGGGCGGATGTTCGCCTCGCAGTTCCACCCCGAGAAGAGCCAGACCGCGGGGCTGCGCATGCTGCGGAATTTCGTTGATCTGGCGGGAGCATAGGACGTATAGGACGTATGGAACGGAAGAGATGGACATCTACCCGGCGATAGACATGCGGCACGGCCACTGTGTGCGGCTTGTGCAGGGCGATGCGAACCGCGAGACGGTCTACAGCGAAGATCCGCTGGCCGTGGCGCGCGCGTTCGAGCATGCCGGTGCGCGCTGGCTGCACATGGTTGACCTTGACGGTGCATTCGAGGGCGGGCACCGTCATCTCGAGGTGGTTCGTGCGATATGTGGAGGGACGCGGCTGCGTGTGCAGTTCGGCGGCGGCATCCGTTCACTCGACGCCATCGAGCGCTGCATTGACGCGGGGGTATCGCGTGTGGTGCTGGGCACCATCGCCCATCAGCGGCCCGACGTGTTGTCAGAGGCCGTCGCCCGTTTCGGAGAGCGCATCGCCGTCGGCATCGACGCGCGGGGAGGCATCGTGGCGATCCGGGGCTGGGTGGAAGAGACAGGCACCGCCGTTCATGCGTTTGCCCGGCGCATGGAGGAGAGCGGTGTGCGTACCATTGTTTTCACAGACATTGCGGTGGACGGGATGATGACGGGCCCGAATGTCGACGCGCTGCAGTCGTTGCTTGCGGCGACGAAGCTTGAGGTGATCGCATCGGGCGGCGTTGCCACGATCGAGGACGTGAGGCGCCTTGCGGGCCTGGCGCCGCGCGCGCCGGCCGGCTGCATCATAGGCAAGGCGCTCTACACCGGCTCCGTCCGGCTCGACGCAGCTATTGCCATTGCCCTCGCGTCCGCTCCTCCGCAGCATTCACAAGGAACAACAACATGATCTTCAGCAACTTCTTCGGCGATTGCCAGCGCTTGTACCAGACATCGTCCGGCAACAAGCTTCTCAGGTTCATCCGCATCTGGTTCGTGCCGTCGACGCATATCATGGCCGTGTACCGCTACGGCAACTGTGCCGCGCGGTTCTGGCCGCCGTTCAACTGGCTTCTGCTCATTCCGTACCTGTGCGCCCTGGCGGTCATCAAGCTGTTGTACAAGGTGTCGATTCCCGCGAAGGTCGAGATTGGCCGCGGGTTCGTCATCGTCCATCCGGGGATGATCTACATCAATCCCGCGGTGAAAATCGGGAAGAACGTGACCATTGCCCATGAAGTCAGCATTGGCGTCGCCCGGCTTTCCGACCCGCGCTGCCCGGAAATCTGCGATGACGTGACGATCTCGCCCGGCGCGAAGATATTTGGACCGATCCGCGTCAATCATCATGCCGTCATCGGGGCGAACTCGGTGGTGACGCGCGACGTGGCGGCGTACGCGGTGGCGCTGGGCGTGCCGGCGGAAATCCGCGGCAGGAATTACCCGCCGCGCGACAGGCAGCGCCAGGGCGGCCAGCCGCCGCAGCGCCAGGGCGGCGACCAGCGCCAGGGCGGCGACCAGCGGCAGGGCGGCGACCAGCGGCAGGGCGACCAGCGCCAGGGCGGCGACCAGCGCCAGGGCGGCGGCAGATACCGGCGTCATCGCCGCCGCAGCGACCGCGATTCGCATGTGCGGATCGAGACGGACAAGCGCGACTCGGTTATCGAGGTGTAACGGCTTTGGGCATGCGAGTACTGCACGTCACGACAGTTGGCATCACGGCCCGCGCCTTCCTGCTGCCCTTGTTCAAGCGGCTGCAGCGCGAAGGGTACGACGTCACATTCGCCTGCACGGACGACCAGCATGCGCGGCATGTCGAGCAGCAGGGCGTGCGGTACAAGCCTGTGTTCATCAGCCGCGCCATCACGCCATGGGATCTCGTCTCGATCCTTCAGCTCTACTGGCTGATCAAGCGGGACAAGTATGCCCTCGTCCATACGCACACCTCGAAAGGCGGGATTGTAGGCCGCATGGCCGCGTGGCTGGCAAGCGTCCCGTGCGTTGTGCACACGATGCACGGCACGGTGTATCACCAGTATCAGCCGGCGATCCAGCGCCGCCTGTTCAGGCGCATCGAGCGGCTTGCCGCGCGCGTCACCACCGTGTTCATTGCCGTGACGGACAAGGTGAAGGAGGACATGGTGTCGGCGCGGATTGCCGATGCGGAGCACATCTGCCGCATCTACAACGGGCTTGACACGACGGCGTTCTCGCCCGAGGCGGTGGACCCGCGGGAGCGGCAGCGGCTGCGCGCCGCCTGGGCGTGCGACGCGGACACGGTGGTGATCGGCGCGGTCGCCCGGCTCGTGCCGGACAAGGGGATCGAGGACCTGCTGCGCGCCTTCCAGATCGTCCGCGGTCAGTGCGCCAATACGGTGCTCGTCATTGCCGGCGAAGGGGGGCTGCGCCAGGCGCTCGAGCAGCTCGCCTCGACGCTGGACATCGCCGCGCACGTCCGCTGGACGGGCTGGTGCGACAATGTGCCCGTGTTGATGAGCGCATTCGACGTGTTCTGCCTGCCGACGCTGCGCGAGGGCTTCGGCTACGTGTTCCTCGAAGCGCAGGCCATGGGCCTCCCCGTGGCAGCGACACGGATCGAGCCATTGACCGAGACGATGAAGGACGGCGAGACGGCATTGCTTGTCCCGCCCGGATCGCCCGGCGAGCTTGCGGCGGCGCTGGCGCGGTTTGCCGCGTCGGCTGAGCTGCGCGGCGAGTTCGGCGGGAACGGCCTGCAGCGCGTCCGCCGCCTGTTCACGCAGGAGGCGCAGCTAAACGCAGTGGTTGCGCTCTACCGCACACTGACGCGCGGTTGAGCGCCGACGGAGTGCCATGAAAACCGGAGAGATCATCCCGTGGTGCGCCCATGCGGTGCGAAAGGCCTTTGGCCATCCATCCGCCTTCCGCGTTGCGCCGAGCATTGCCGCCGGCGTGGCGCTTGGCGTCACTTCGCCCGCGTGTGCGACGGCATTTGTGTTCTGGCTTGCCGTCATCCTGGTGTTCCGCACGCATCTTCGTTCCGTCCTTGCCGGCGTGCTGGCGGGCCTGGCGTTCAAGCCGTTCGTAGCGGCCCGGTGCGAAGCCGTGGGCATGCGGCTTCTGCGCGCGCACGAGGAATTCTGGCGCGAGATGCTTGGCGCGCCCGTCATCTGCTATTTCCAGCTTGAGAAGGCGAGGATGATGGGCGCGTTGGTGCTCTCGGCGCGCGCGTTCGCGGTTGCGCTCGTTGCGGTCGCGGCGGCAATCATCTGTTACAGGGTGATCAGCTCGCCGCGGTTCCGGGCATTCATTGTCAGCTTGTTCACACCAAAGGCATCGGCATGAAAATCATCCGCTGGCCGGTACTCACATTCGCGCTGCTCGCGCTGCTGACAGGGTTTTTCGCCATAGGCCAGTTTGACAGGAACGTGATCCGCGGCGACGTGGAGAGCGTGGCGACCGAGGCGCTTGACGCGATGGTGCGTGTCGGCGGGCTGGACATGAGCGTGTACAGGACGTCGATCCGTCTTGATGATGTTTCAGTCGTTGACCCGGGGAACAAGCTGAAGGACATCTTCCATGCGAGCGTGGTGGACATTGACGCCGACATGGCGCGGTTCTTCGAGAAACGGATCGTGTTGCGCAGCGTCGCCTTGAGCAACGGGTACCTCAGGCTCAACCAGACGGAGAAGGGGAGGTTTGATTTCCTCTCCGACGCGGCGGTCGGGGGCGCGGCGGGCGAGCCGACGCTGCTGCGCGTGAGCAGGATACTTTCGTGGACGGCGGACCAGGTCAATCCGATGAATGTGCTTGCCCGCGCGCCACTGCCGCTCCCCGTGCCTGCGCCTGACAGCCCGGACGAAGTCGAGCGCTACACCCGCCAGCCGCCTCTGGTGAAGAAGGAGGCCGAGCAGGTCGTCCGCGGCTTCCGCCTGAAACTCCCGCGCGACTATCCCGACCTGCTGGTCAACGCCCTTTCCGCCGAGGGCGTGAGCATCGAGCTCGTGCCGTATCATCGCGGCGCTTCGGTGCTGTTCCACGGCCTGCGCGGCGGCGCGACCGACCTGTCTTCGCGGCCGTCGAAGTTCCCGAAGCCGATCGTTGCATGGCTGACGGGCTACGTCGGCGCGGGAACCGATTCGCCGCTCATTGCGGCAACGTCGGTCGACCTTTACGGCGGCAGGACGAACGTCACGGTCGAGTTCTCGGTCACGAATGTGAACCTGCTGGCCGCGCTGCCGTTCATCCGCGGATACACCGCGTACGCCGCCATGCTCGACATCCAGTCGGGCGTGTTGACGGCGCACGGGAAGATCGAGATCAGGGACGGCAGGCCGGCGCCCGGCAGCGTTTACTGCCGCATTGACGGGTTCTCGGGCAGCTTCGCCGCGCTGGGCAAGGAGTTCCCGTGGCTGCAGGACATGACGGTGAGCGACACGACGCTCGAGATGGTCGTGCCGATCGATGCAAAGAGGCCGTATTTCCATCTCGAGCAGGCGTTCGAGAAGCAGCAGATGCGCACGAGCATCAAGAACTTCAAGCTGAAGATCAACGCAAAGGAACTTGGCGGCGACGCGCTGGACGGGATGCTGAAGAAGGGGAGGAAGTAGGCATGGAGGGGCGCCGTTCCTGGTGCCCAAACAACGCGGAATGCCTGCAACGATGCAAGACTGCAGCATGTTGCGGATGGAGCCCGACATGCAGGCAGCGGGGCAGGATGCTGTCAACGCGAGGAGGTTGCGTGTGAACGTGTGTGTGTCGTTACGACGTCTGGCCGTGGCTGTCCATCTCGTGACGCTGGCGGGCGTGTGCGGAGGCGAGGAGCGCCACGTGTCTCTTCTTGGCGCGCACCAGTTTCCTTTTACTGACTGGGCAGGCGCGGCGACGAACATCCAGGATGCGGTGAATGCTGCCCGGCCGGGCGACCGCGTGCTGGTGTCGAACGGGACATATCAGATCACAGCCACCATCAACGTGGCAAGCAACGATGTAGCCATCGTAGGGGTCGCGGGGCCTTACCACACAGTCATCGATGGCGGGTTCCCATGGAGGACGAACCGCTGTTTCCACATTTGGGGGACAAATGCAGTTCTCGCCGGGCTGACGGTCCGCTACGGATACACGGTCCAAGAACTGGGGAATGGCATCCTCCTCACGTCGCCAGCGCACATCACGAACTGCTGGATACTCTACAATAGGGGACCGGTCGACTCCGATTACCACGCCGCGCTCACGCTGTCAGACTGCGTCATCGCGGGCAACACCGGGAAGGGGATTCAGTGCGGCGTGAGCTCCGTGGTCGCGCGCTGCGACGTGCACGACAACCACACCGACTATGCAGCCATATACGCGTCGGGCGCGCGGATCCTTGACTGCTGGATTCACGACAACGATGGTGGTTCAGGCATGAAGGTGTACTACTGCGTCGTTGAGCGCTGCACGATCACAGGGAACCGCGGGCACCCCAATGCCGGCCTTGAAGGGCTTGGAGATGTGATCCGAAGCTGCGTGATCGTGAGCAACCTTGGCCCGATCTGGGGCAGTTCCGGCTACGGGCCCGGGGACGGTGCCGCGGTGCACGAGGAGAACGGGGTCATCGAGAACTGCACCATAGTCAACAACGACTGTGCCGTTGGAGTGTTCGGCCTTGAGTCCTGCACGACGATCAACACCATCGTGTACTACAATCGCGGCATGAACTGGGCTCCTGCTCACTGGCCGCCGGACAGGCCCGTTCTCTTCAATTGTTGTGTGACGCCCGACATTCCAGGCGTGGACATGGTTACGTCGGCACCAGGTTTCGTTGATCTCGATGTCGGAAACGTCAGGCTGGATACGGCTTCGCCGTGCAGGGATGCCGGCACGAACCTCGGCTGGATGAGCACAGCGTACGACCTTGATGGCAACCGCAGAATCGAGAACAGCACCGTGGACATCGGAGCGTACGAACACGCGCGCATCAACTGCAGCATTTCCGCCGACTGCTACAAGGGCAACGCGCCGCTCGTCATCGCCTTTCATGCGCGTGCCTGGGGCGGACCAGGCCCGGTGTTCTGCGCATGGGATTTCGACAGCGACGGGGTGGTGGACAGGCAGGGCTGGGAGTTGTATGACGTGACAAACACATTCGCGCTTGAAGGCCGATACTGCATAACGCTAACGCTGACCAACACGCTTGGCGACGTCTGCGTCTCTCATCCCCGCGAGCCGGTGCATGTCTTGCCGCCAAGTCAAGACCGGCACGTGTCGCTCCATGGGCTGCACATCCATCCTTTTGCGGACTTGACCACCGCGGCGACCAATGTCCAGGATGCAGTCGATGCAGCGAGGTGGGGGGAACGCGTGCTTGTGAGCGCCGGTGTCCACCGCGTCAGCGAGTCGGTCTGTGTCCGTGAGACGATCATGTTGCGCGGTGTTGAAGGACGTGACGCGACGGTCATTGAGACGACATTTCCGCTGTCCAGCAACCGATGCCTGACCGTAAAGAGCATCGGGACGGTTGTTGAGGGGCTGACGCTTACGAACGGATTCTCGTGGGAGTATTGCGGTGGTCTGCTGCTCGGCAACAAAGGGATGGTAGAGGGCTGCACCATCTCGGGAAACCACGGGTATGGCATAGCCGGCGGAGCCTGCATTTTTCCTCAGGGGGTCGTATCGAACTGCATCATACGGGGGAACAGCAAGAGCGGAGTGGGCTATCAAGCGGCTGCTG
>JAAYZF010000094.1 GCA_012514975.1 bacterium | reverse complement strand
GGCGCACGGGCAGGATGCCCATGCCACCGTGTTCAGGGCACGAGCACAACGACGTCCCATTGATGCACCGGCCGGACCGTGCGGATCACGCCGCCGTCAATTGCGGCGGGCTCGCGTGTACCCGCGGGTGTGCAGTGCCATCCCATGCGCAGGCGCGGCATGCCGTCGGGAAGGTGGACGGTGAACGTGCCGATCTCATCCGGGCCGGCGTTCCACACTGCCGCGCGCCATGCGCTGCCGTCGGTGAGGAACTGGGGCACGAGCCACGCGCCTCCTTCAGCCCATCCAACGGAGCCGCCGCGCGCAAGCCACTGCACAACGCGCCTGAGCTGTGCGGCGCGGTGGACATTCATCTCGGGCGTCGCGCCCGCGCTGGCATTCCATGGCACAACCGCCACGCGGCCGCCCAGCCGGTTCTCGAAGATGAACGCGCCGTGGCCCACGACGCGCTGCAACGGGTCGCGCAGATCGGTAAGCATCACGGCGCCGCCGGCAAGCGCGCCCTGCAGCAGGGCCCGCGTGTGCGGCCTGTCGTTCACGGACATCTGCGCGCCGACACGCAGGGCGAACCGCGGGTCCAGACAGTGCTCCATCGAGTAGAGGACCTCTTCCTGCAGCACCTGCCGCGCAGCCTCCACTCCAATCATCGCGCCGAAGCCCCGTTTGACGAGAATCTCCGCTGCCGGGCCGTCGAGCAGCAGGCCCGCGGCAAGCCATTCATTGATCTGTTCGTCCGGGAAGCTCCATGCGAGCGGCCCGGCGAGCGCATTGACCGCCTGTTGCGCCCGGGCGGAGAAGGCAATGCCTGCCGCGCCCAGCCAGTACGCCCAGCCGCGCGGCGGGCAGGTCAATTCGAACCACGTGCTGCCGCGCGGCGTGCGCATCGTGCGTCCCATTTCCTCGGACCACGGCACGCCGGCGCCCACGCTGCGCATGGTCATGGGGAACATGTCCGCCAGCCAGTCCATTGCCGGCCTGACCCGCGTGAGGAACGCCGCGCGCTCAGGCTCGTCGTCAGGCCGGTTGCCCATGAAATCGTAGAGGCTGATGTTCAGATTCGTGGAGCCGAGAATGTGCGCGACGGCCATTTGCGCAAAGGTCTGCCTGAACGATTTGTTCCATTGCCCGTAGGTGAAGTTCTCGATCTCAGGCCCGCTCTCGAGCTCCGCGGGCTGGATCGAGCGGTTCTGATCGAGCGAGGCGATGCCGTGGATGAGCATGGAGCCCATCGCGTCGCTGTAGCCCCAGAAGTGCGGGCGGTGCACGGGCGGATTGCCGCCGCCGAACGCCTGCCACCACTGCGCCCAGCGCCTCCCTTCGGCTGCATGGGATTCCATGGCGCTTGACATCAGGCCCATCTTTGCGCCACCGCCTTCGATGATGCCGCGCCACTCATCGAGCAGGGCGCAGATCGTCTCCTGCCAGAAATCAAACCACTGCGCGCGCCATGGGTGCGGCGCGCCGGAAGCGAGGCACGCGTGCACGAGTTCCTCGCGCGAGGCGTTCGTGCCGTTGCGCTCGTTGAACGCGGCGACATGCAGCGGGCAGAAGCACCCGCCCCATTCAAGGGGCCCGTGATTGTGATAGCGGATATCGTCGTCGATCCAGACGACACGGAAGCGTTCGCGGGCGAACAGGCCGAGGACGGCGCGGTAGTACTCCTGCCATGCAGGATCGAGCGGGCACACGACCGCGCGGGCTTCCCGCCCCGTGGGATCAACCATCCGCTGCCACTCCTGGCCGGGCTTGAGCGAACGCCCGCGGTCGCAGTGAAGCATCGAGTGCCACGGGTTGAGGCTCACCTGCACGCCCGCGCGCCACAGTGCGTCGCGGTAGGGGCGCGAGCGGTCGAGCCACAGCTTCACGCGTTCGAGCGTATCGTGCCCGTCATTCTGCTCCTCAGCGAAGCAGAAGAGCATGATTTCGTCCACGGGCGCGGCGCGAACCAGTTGATCAAGCTGCCTGGTGATGTCCTTCGGGTCTTCGTGGGGCCCGAACTGCATGCGCAGGGTGAAATGGCTTGGCATGGCGCTATTCCATCACCGGGCCGAGCACGATGTCGCCCCACGGGTTCGGGTTTGGCCCTTTCTGATACGAATGCGCCCATGGATCGACGCCGTGCGGCCAGCGGAGCGACACCGCGTTTTCCCCTTCATCGCTGTTGTAGCCAATGACGCAGCCGATCCGCGTGCCTGCCTCGGGCGCATCGCACGCGCCGGGGATGCCGACCTGCGACCATGGCAGGAACCATTCCTGGCCTCGCCGCCCACCGGCGTTCACCTGGCGGACGATGATGCCGTCTTCCTTGCGCGCGGCGTCAAATGACTGTGTGCGCGGCGCCATGTGCCATGGGAAGGGAACGTTGCGCACCAGCATCGCGCCGGGCTTTTCCGGGGCGCCGAACGGTGCGTGGTATTGCGATTCGGAAAGCGCCAGCGTGCTCTGCAGCACCGTGAAATGCTCGAGCGGTGAGCCTGTGAACAGCGTGGCAGCCGACTCGCGCGCGAGGTGGAAGTCCATTTCGGCGCCCGGGCCGGGCGCGGCATCAATGAGCTCGAAGTAGAGGTACAGCCCGGCCTGCGAATGGGCCGCGCGGGCGCGCACCAGCTCGTCCTGCCCGGGCGTGGCGGGCTTGGCGGCATGAATGCTCGCGCGCAGGACGGCGGTGTCATACTTCCCGGTATCGGCGCTCCAGAATGCCGCCGGTGCGCCCTCGGCGGCGCCGAACTGCTTTTCCTGCGCGGGAGTCAACGCATGCGCGACAAGCGCTGCGTCGGCTGTGTCCGGCGCGGGTGCCGCGGCTTTCTCGGATTTCCAGACCCGGGTGCGCGCGCGTTCAGCCGCGGCATGGGCCGCGCGCTGCGCCTGCAGCGCCGCCGCCACCGCGGGATCGCGCACGATGAAGTGCAGCGGGAACGACGTGCGCACGCGGCCCTCGTCATCGTATCCGAGCGCAACAAGGGCGTACACGCGTTTCGCCCCGTCAACGACGAACGTGCACTCGGCCTTCCCGCCCCGCTTGACCGTGCCGAGCAGCTCGGCGCCGTCGCGGAACTCGATCCGCTCCCAGTCGCGCATCTTGCTCGCGTCGCACTCGACGACGATCCGCGTGCCAGGGTCAACCACATTGCCGCCGACCGAGCGGAGCAGCGCGCCATCCTTGTCCGGGTTCTCGACCGTGCCGATGTCGCGTATACTGATTTCGAGCGGATTGCCGTACGTGGCAATGGCGCGATAGAGCACGGCGATGTCCTCGGTGGGCAGCCATACCGGGTGAGTGCGTTCTGCGTCGTACTGCGCGTAGGGCGCGATGTACGTTGCGCCGCCGCCGCCGCGTCTGCTGCTCCACGAGTCCGTGTCGGCCAGCCAGCCGTTGGTGGCTGCGAGCTCGATCAGTGTGACCGGCCCTTTGCGCGGGTCTGCATCAGGAGGCAGGCGCAGGCCGATGCAGGTATCATAGAATTTGAGGTCGACGTCGTCGACATGGCGGATTTCGTGGCCTTTGCCCTCCTCGGCGTCCCACGCCCACAGGGCGCCGCGCGGCCGCACGTTGCAGAACAATTCAGCCGTTGCCTTCACCCCCATCGGGAAAAACGGGTCGGCAGGGCCGATGTGCAGCAGACCGGGCACCTTGAGCGCGGCATCGGACGGCTCGCGTGGCGTGTACGACGGGCCGACATTGGGCGTGAAGCACACCATGCGCTCCGGCGCGAAACAGGTGAATGAATAGGAGGTCACGCCGGCGTTCGAGCTGCCGCGCGGGATCAGGGGCACATTGGCCAGCTCGGGATGCACGCCCATCTTCACCCAGCCGTCCAGGACATTCAGGATGATCTGCGCGGTCTGCCTGTAGATCTCGCCGCCGCGGAACCAGGTGACGCCAATGATGCCGAACCGGTGGCGCGCGGCGAATTCCTGCAGGCGTTGATCGAGCGCAAGGGGGCGCGTATCGCCTTCGCCGCCGCCGGGATTGCCGTGGAAGATGATGCCGCGGACGGGCTCCTCGCCCGGGGGCACCCACAGCTTTATCGCGCGCTGCGCGAGCGGATCGCGGTAGTCATAATACATGCCGTCGAACTGCAGTTGCCCGCCGTCGAACGCAGGCGCGGTGATGAGGTTCATGGTCGTGTCCGCTGCTGGTGAGCACAAGGGAACGACGGCGCAAAGGAACGCCGCGCAGATGGTGGATGGACGGTTCATGGGGCCTCCTGGGCAGATGCTGTCTTGAGTGATTCCTTGCTGCGTGTTTCCTGGAGCAGGACGTGCGGCAGCCGGTGTTCGAGCACGGCGTGCGACAGCTCGATCATCTCGGCTGCTTCGTCCGGCGTGTTCGTGCCGATGCACACCATGTCAACGGGCCTGATGGTATTCCATGCGAACGCGAGGCCGGCGAGCGGCATCAGCCTGCCTGACGCGAGCGGTTTGATCGTGATCACCGGCTTGCGCGCGTTCCAGATGACGCGCTGCACCCAGTCGAGCTCGACCTGCATGAGGAAACCGATG
Organism: bacterium; assembly: GCA_012514975.1. GTDB lineage: Bacteria > Auribacterota > UBA3054 > UBA3054 > JAAYZF01 > JAAYZF01. Next base: position 27,727 of record JAAYZF010000094.1, on the reverse strand, counting down.
GCATTATAGATTTGTATGTAGGTGGCCACGTCAAGGCCGGTCGCGTCGGCATAACCGGGCGTCTCGGGCATGTGGGTCGAGAGCCCGGGGATCATGCCCCGCTCGCGGATCATGGAGAGGAACGGCTCGATCCCTTCGAGCGACTTGGTGCGCCGGTTGACGAACGCGTCGGTGGTGCTCTGGTGCGGCATGCAGACGCTCGTGCCGCGCTGCGCAAGCTGGTCGAGCGCGCGTGCCGCATCGTCCCGCGCCTTCTGGCTTCCATCGAGCGCGAAGCCGGGCGTGGCGATCCTGATGCAGCGCACGCCCGTCCGCTGCTCGGCCTCACGGATGCCCGCCTCCAGCTTCTCGTCGACGCGGAAGCCAAGCAACGCGTCCACGCCGCCGCGGAAGAACACTTCAAGGATGGCGGCGATGCGCCCGTCCGTCATGCCGTCGATGATCGCCTTGTCCTTTGCCCTGCTCGAATGCGAGAACCCGAGCATCCAGTTCGTCCCGATGATCAGCCGGGGTACGGACAGGCCCTCGATCATAGTTCGTGGAAACGCATGCATAGGGAGGTACTCCATGGTGTATGAGCCGTTCCTGCGCCTCAGGAGGCGAACACGCGCTGCACTTCCCTCAACTGCTTGCGGATGGGGATGTTCTGCGGGCACTTGGCTTCGCAGACGCCGCAGGCGATGCAGGCGTCGGCCTTCTTCCCTTTTATCCATCCCTTACCGATGCCGTTATACTTGCCGCGCGCGACGTCCATGAGCTTGTAGACGCGATAGTAGTTCAGCGCCTCGAAGCACGCGGGGATATTCACATCCTGCGGACAGGGCATGCAATACGCGCAGCCGGTGCAGTACAGGTTGGCAAGCTCCTTGAGTTCATCCATAGCCTTGTTGACGCGCTCATGCTCGCGCCCGGTGAGCGGGTTCTTGTTCGAGGCCACGGCAACGTTCTCGTCCACCTGCTCCGGCGCGCTCATTCCCGAGAGTGCGCAATCGACATTGGGGTTGCTCAGGACGAATCGAAGGGCGATCTCGGCCGACGTGGCCGCCTTGCGGCCAAGCAGGCGCTGGATCACCGGGCTCGGGCACCCGAGCCTCCCGCCGCCCACCGGGCCCATCACGACCACGCCAAGGCCCTTGCTCTTCGCGTACGCAATCATCTTCTCGTTCGACCGGTCGAGCAGATTGTACTGGCAGAGCACCGAGGCGAACACGCCTGTGTCGATGATCGGCTTCATCGCCTCGGGCTTGTCGTGGAACGAGAACGACAGGTTGCGAATCAGTCCTTTGGCCTTAGCCTTTTCCGCCTCTTCGATGAGATGGAATTTGAGGACGGTGTCCTTCATGCGCGCGGCGCTGACGCCGTGGAGATGGTAGAAATCAATATGGTCCGTGTCGAGTTTCCGCAACTGCTCGTCGAGAAGCAGGCGGAAGTCTGCGCGTTTCTTCACCTGCCACAACGGCAGTTTCGTCGACAGGCGCACGCGGTCGCGATAGCCTTTCAGCGCCCTGCCCACCGCAATCTCGCTCTCGCCGTTGCAGTAGCCGTAGGCGGTGTCGACGTAGTTGACGCCCAGATCGAACGCATGGCGGAGCATGCGGATGGCCGTCTGGAACCTGACGTGGTCAGCCCCGTTGCGCCGCGCCATCGGGAGGCGCATTGCGCCGAAGCCGAGCGCGGAGATAGCGAAGCCGGTGGCGCCGAACGGGCGGTGGTGCATCGTGGTGGTGGATGAGGTCTTTTTCGCCATTGTCGCCTGGGGGGTGTCAGTGCGGCATCACCGCACTGTGTTATCCTGGAGACGGCGCTCGTCACGCTGCGCCGCCGTTGGCGGTACGGCGTCGTAAGGCCGGTCCAGGCATGACATAGACTCCCAACAGTGTGCCATCTTTGCCCCATAAAGTCAAGCAATCGTCACGCAGGCTGCGTGGGCTGCGCGGTACGCATTCACGCGAGATGCGAAAGCACGGCGCGGGGCTCGCGGCCGGGAATCAGGCGCGTGCCGTCCGTGTAGCCTTCCTCCCTTCCTTCGAGCTCGCTGATGAGCACGGCGCGCCAATGGGCCAGGCGCGTGGCATGGGATGGTGCGGCCGCGAGGTCGTGCAGTTCGTGCGGGTCGTTCCGCAGGTCGAACAACTGCTCGCGGCCTGTCTGGCTGAGCCAGACGTATTTTTCGTTTCCATCGGTGACCCAGTGCGCTGCGCCGCCGCATACCACGTAGGAATGTTCGCCATGGAGGTGTGTGCGCAACGGGCCCGCCCCGCCCCGCGCGGCGGGCAGCACGCTTCTCCCTTCGACGCCATCAGGCACCGCAAGCCCCGCGCAGTCAAGCAGCGTGGGCATGACGTCGCGCAGCTCAACCACCTGTCCGGGCCGCGCGCCGGGTGTGATGCCGCAGCCGCGCGGGCCGCTAAGGATGAACGGCACGCGCGACGACCCCTCGTACGGCATGCTCTTGCGCCAGAGATGGTGGTCGCCAAGCAGTTCCCCGTGGTCGGAAACGAAGCAGATGAATGTGTTGCCGCGCACCTGGTATTCCTGCAGCGCCTCGATGAAACGGTTGAGCTGATGGTCAATGTGCGTCATGTGCCCGAAGTACCCTGCACGGGCGCGGCGAAGAACGTCGCGAGGGACGATGCCGCGCGCGCAGTCGGGCCTTGTGCCGTTTTCAAACGGCGCGAACACCTCCTCCCAGTCGCCCAGATACGGCTCGTGGACCGGCGCATCGAGATACTGCTCGAAGGCCCATGCCGGCGGGTCGTACGGCGGATGCGGGCGATGGAAGGACATGAAGAGGAAGAACGGTTTGCGCGGGTCTCGCCGCCGGAGGAAGTCAATGCTCTGCGTCACGACGTAGTTCGTCGGGTGCAGGTGCTCGGCCTTGTCCCACGGTCGCGCCACGTTCGAGTTGCAGTTGATCCCGTGGTCGAAGTAATCAGCCGCTGCATCCGTGCGCTCGCGCAGCCAGGGAAGATAGTCGTCGGTCATCCCGGCATCCCGGTCGCGCCGCCGGGAGTGGTGAAGGAATCCGTCGTGCAGGATGACATTCTGGAAGCCGAGCTGCGAGCGCTCGGGATAGACGTGCATCTTGCCGACCGCCTGTGTCTGATAGCCGTTCGCGGTGAACGCGCCGGCAAGCGTCGCCGGGTAATCCCACGGCACGCCGTCCTTGTAGCCAACGCGCCCATGCGAACGCTGCGAGAGCCCGGTGAACAGCGCCGCGCGCGCCGCAATGCAGCTCGGTACGGCCGAGTAGGCGCGCGTGAACGACGCGCCCTCGAGCGCAAGCTGGTCAAGCCACGGCGTGCGCACAACCGGATGGCCAAGGTGCGACAACGCGTCCCCGCGCCACTGGTCAACGCAGATAAGGATCACGTTCGGCGCGGAACTGGGGGCCGGTATGTTCATGCGGATAGTATACCGATTCCCGCCCGCCGACGCCAGCCGGGGCAAGGCGCAGTGCCGCACCAGGTCGCCGGACTGATGAGGGCGGGCGGCGCACGGCGTGGAGAACGGCGCGGGGCCCATCATGCCGCCGCGCAACCGTTCGGGGACGGGGGGCTTGACAAACGGGTAAACTAATACTATAATGGTAACAGTTGCCGCGGCGGTTCAGGCTGGTGAAGGAATGAAGCCACGGCGGGAGCACGCAGCCACGGTGCTGCAGTTTCAGTTGGATCTAACGGATCAGCGTAACGAAAGAAGCGAGAGCGTATGAAAACCAAATGGACAATGGTAACGCCGGGTGTGCTGGCGGCGGGAATCTCGGTTCTTCTGGCAGGAAGCGCGTTCGCACACTGTGACACCACCGGTGGACCGGTCATTCCAGAAGCCAGGGCGGCCTTGGAGAAAGGGGATGTGACTCCAATCCTCAAGTGGGTCAGGAAGGATGATGAGGCGGAGATCAAGGCCGCATTCGAAAAAGCCGTCGCGGTCCGGGCCAAGGGGCCGGAAGCGAAGGAACTGGCGGATCAGTATTTCCTCGAAACCCTTGTGCGCGTACACCGCGCCGGCGAGGGCGCACCGTACACCGGCATCAAGGACGAGCCGGTTGAACCGATCGTCGCCATGGCCGACAAGGCCCTGGCCGACGGCTCCGCGGATGACATGATCAAGAGAATCAACGGGCACATGGCGGCGGCGGTCAAGGAGAAGTTCGCGAAGGTTGTGGAGGCGAAGAAGAACAAGGACAAGAGCGTCGAGGCGGGCAGGGAGTTTGTGGAGGCCTACGTCACCTACATGCATTATGTGGAAGGTATCCACGCCGCCATCGTGTCGGCCGGGGGGCATCAGCATGCTGAAGCCGCGGGAAGCTCTCCGGAACACAAGGATTGACCGGGGACACTGCCCAACAAGCGAGTGTATTCCACTGCGCCCCGCGCCAGGAACGAGCCGCAGCGTACAGGCACCAAGATGAAACTCTTCACCAAGCAGTCAGACTACGCAGTCCGCGCCATCATCGGCCTGGCCCGTGCCAGGGGGGCGTACCGTTCATCCCGCGAGATCGCCCGCGAGGAGCGCATCCCGCTGCCGTTTCTGCGGCGCATCCTCCAGACGCTCGCGCAGCATGGGGTCGTCGAGGCGCGCGAGGGCGCGTCGGGCGGCGTGCGTCTCGCGCGGCCGGCCCGTGCCATCCGCCTGTCGGAGATCGTCACCTACTTTCAGGGGCCTGTGCAACTGAGCGAGTGCCTGTTCCAGAAGCGCCTCTGCCACAACCGCGCCTCGTGCGTCCTGCGCCATCGTATCATGGCGATCGAGGCGCTCATCGTGCGGGAATTCGACAAGATCACCATCGCAGCCCTGCTGCGCAACGGAAAACACCACGCATGAAACGTTCCATCATCACGATAGACGATACGAAGTGCAACGGCTGCGGCCTCTGCGTGCCCAACTGCCCCGAAGGCGCAATCCAGATGATCAACGGCAAGGCCCGGCTGGTCAGCGATCTCTTCTGCGACGGGCTCGGCGCCTGCATCGGCCACTGCCCGCAGGGCGCCATCACCATCGAGGAGCGCGATGCGGTGCCGTACGACGAGCGCAAGACAATGGACAACATTATTAAGGGGGGCGCGGACGTCATCAAGGCGCATCTGCAGCACCTGAAGGAGCACGGGCAGACAGCCTATCTTGACGAGGCGCTCGCCGTGCTGAACGAACGCGGCATCGCCGTCCCGGCATATGAACCGGCCCATGCCGGCTGTCCGGGCATGATGATGCGCGACCGCCGCGCAAAGGCCTCCGCCGCGCCCGCCCGCACCGTCTCGGGCGCGTCCGCCCTGCGCCAGTGGCCGGTCCAGCTCCAGCTTGTCAATTCCCGCGCGCCGTATTTCCAGGATGCCGACCTGCTTGTCGCGGCGGACTGCACGGCGTTTGCCTTCGGCGCGTTTCATCAGGAATTCCTCGAAGGCAAGACGCTTGTCGTGTTCTGCCCGAAGCTCGACAAGGTGATCGACCAGTATGTGGACAAGCTTGCCGACATCTTCCAGAACAACACCATCAACTCCATCACGGTGCTCAAAATGGAAGTGCCGTGCTGCCACGGTACGCGCATCGTCGTGGACAAAGCGCTCGAGAAGGCGGGAAAGCAGATTCCCGTTGTCGACAGGACGATCGGCATCGACGGTGAGTTGATGGCGGAGTGAATGGCCAGTGATTGGTAATCGGTGATCGGTGATCAGTGATCGGTAACGGCTTGAACGGCCGAGGACGAGGACGACGACGAGAACGAGGCCGAGAACGAGGACGAGTGTAAACCCCAACCAACCAAAGGAGACAACTATGAGCATGTTCTGTTATCAGTGCGAACAAACGGCCAAGGGCACAGGCTGCACCATCCAGGGCGTATGCGGCAAGGACCCTGAGACTGCTGCGATGCAGGACCTCCTGGTCCACGCCGCGAAGGGCATCGCGTCGTACGCGCACCGGGCACGCACGCTTGGCGCAAAGGATCGCGCCATTGACGTGTTCGTCACCGAGGCGCTGTTCACCACGGTGACCAACGTCAATTTCGACGCTGCGCGCATCGAGGCCTTCGTGCGCAAGGCGGCCGGCGTGCGCGATGCGGCGAAGAAGCTGTACGAGGATGCCGCGAAGAAGGCGGGCGCGCAGGCCGAATCGCTAGGCGGCCCGGCCGCATTCATCCCCGCGGCTGACCGTGCGGGCATGGTGAAGCAGGCGGCCGAGGCGGGCATCGAGGCCGAGAAGAAGCAGTACGGCGATGACGTCGCCGGCCTGCGCGAGCTGCTGATCTACGGGCTGAAAGGCACGGCGGCATACGCTGATCACGCCCAGATTCTCGGCCAGGAAGACGACGCGGTGTACGCCTTCTTCCACGAGGCGCTCGATTTCCTCGCACACGACGGCGCCGCGGTCGACAAGCTGCTCGGCATGAACCTCAAGTGCGGCGAGGTCAACCTCCGCGTCATGCAACTGCTCGATGCGGCCAACACGGGCGCGTACGGCACGCCGCAGCCGACCCCGGTGCGCATCACCCCGAAGAAGGGAAAGTGCATCCTCGTCTCGGGCCACGATCTGAAGGACTTGGACGAGCTGCTCAGGCAGACCGAAGGCAAGGGCATCAACATCTACACGCACGGCGAGATGCTGCCTGCAAACGCGTATCCGGGGCTGAAGAGGTACAAACACCTCGCCGGGAATTACGGCGGCGCATGGCAGAACCAGCACGAGGAATTCGCCAAGTTCCCCGGCGCGATCCTGATGACGACAAACTGTCTCCAGCGGCCGGCCGAATCGTACAAGGCGCGGCTGTTCACGTGCGGCCTGGTGGCGTGGCCTGGCGTGACCCACATTGCGAACCGCGACTTCTCGCCGGTGATCAAGGCGGCGCTCGATGCGCCCGGCTTTGCCGATGATGCGCCGGAGAAGACGATTCTCGCCGGCTTCGGCCACGGGGCCGTGCTGGGCGTTGCGGATGTCGTGGTTGACGCGGTGAAGAAGGGGAAGATCAAGCATTTCTTCCTCATCGGCGGCTGCGACGGCGCGAAGCCGGGGCGCAACTACTACACCGAGCTCGCGCAAGCCGTGCCGCAGGATTGCGTCATCCTGACGCTCGCGTGCGGCAAATACCGGTTCAACAAGCTCGAGTTCGGCACCATCGGCGGCATTCCCCGCCTGCTCGATTGCGGCCAGTGCAACGACGCGTACTCGGCGATCCAGATCGCCGTGGCGCTGGCCAATGCGTTCAACTGCGGGGTGAACGACCTGCCGTTGTCGCTCGTGCTCTCGTGGTACGAGCAGAAGGCTGTGTGCATCCTGCTCACGCTGCTCCATCTCGGCATCAAGAACATCAAGCTGGGCCCGAGCCTGCCGGCATTCGTCACGCCGCCGGTGCTGAACGTGCTCGTCGAGAAGTTCGGCATTGCGCCCGTCACAACGGCGCAGGCCGATCTGGCGCAGATTCTCAAGCAGTAGGCTGACGACCTCATCTGCGCCATCGGTGTCCTCAATGGCGACACCAGCCGCCTGTGCAGGAAATTGCACAGGCGGCTTTTTTGCTATAATGGCTGCCCATATGGACACGAACATCCGACAGCAGGTCCGCAAGGGGAACATCAGGTACGATCTCGCCTTCTTCCAGACAGGCCACGAATACGTCCCGCCGCATGTGGCCAACGGATGGCTCGGCGGCTGCTTTGACGAGTTCGGCTTCATGTCGAAGCCCGAGTACGGGTACGACCAGGGCCGCCGCCAGTTCGGCTATGCGCGGCATTACTCCCGCTGCAGCAACGGCGGGCACAACCAGGCTTCCCTCCTGTACATGACGGCTGAACGGCGCGGCGGAAGGCCTCTCGGCATTGGCGCCCTGAGCGCCTACCGCCAGCAGCTCGATCTGTACACCGCGACGCTGACGACTGCATGGACCGACCCCTCGAACTACCGCATCCGCGCGTTCGCCTCGCTCGCCCTGCCCGAGCTGTTCGAGCTCGCCTTCAACTGCCGGCTGGCAGCGCCTGACGACGCCCTGATCGTCCGCATCCATTTTGACACCAGCGCCGCTGATAACAACTCGCTTAAACCATGGGTTGATCGCACTGCGCCACCAGCGCTCTCCTTCGAGCAGGACGGGCCGCTGTGGCTCGTCCGCTCGGCCACGAACTGCCGCGAGACGAAGCTGTTCGTCGGCGGGCCTGGAGTGGTCATCTCGCACGACGGGTCGGATCTCGTGGTGACCGTGCCCGAGGGCGTAAGCGCCCTGCGTTTCCTCGTTGCCGATGACGCGCTGCCGCCTCAGATGCATACGACTGCCGTCTCCCTGCTTCCCCGGACGACCGAGCGATTCAGAAAGGAGCATGTGAAGGCCGCCGCGGCATTCTGGGAGAAGACGGGCAACGTGTTCCTTCCCGCCGGCCCTGCGGCAAAAATCTGGCTGCGCACGAAGTACTACCTTGCCGCCGTCTTTCCCACGCTGCCAAAGCACATCAACGCGCCCACGGGCCTCAACGGCAACATCTGGCGCCATGGCTTCCCGCAGGACACGTACTACCTCGAGGAGAACATGCCGCGCCTCGGCATCTTTGACCGCGCGCTGGCGCAGATGGCCTATTGGCGCGACAATCTCGACGCGGTGAAACGCTACACGCGCCGCCTTGCCGGCGTCGACGGTGCGTTCTATCCGTGGATTCCTCCCTTCGAGAACTGGGATGCGTTCGAGAAGGACGGCCCGTCCAACCGTGACTCGTACGAGTTCCACAACAGCGCGTACGTCGCGGCGATGGTCTGGAATTACCATCTCATCACGGCGGACCGGGCGTTCCTCGAACATCATCTGCCGGTGCTCGAGGAAATCGCGCGCTTCTATGTCGCGCTGACAAAGGCCGGCGGCACGGGCACGTTCGTCATCGACCATCCGCTCACGCGCAGCCAGGACGAGGCGACAGGGCACACCGACACCGTGTCTCAGCCGCTGTGCTGCGTCTGGTCCGCGCTCTTCGCCTTCCGCGCCTATCGCGACGCATGCGCGGTGTTGGGTGTCCCGGGCGACGCAAGGCTGCTGGCTCGCATCGGGGACATCCTGTCGGCCGGCTACGATGTTTCGCGGCTCGACCGGCCGCACGGCATCCTTCGCACGCACGCCGAGGACAACAGGCCGCTCGGCCAACAGAAACACCCGGTGCAGCTCAACCCGATCATCTTCCTGCCGCTGCCGGATTACATGGAGGGATTCGCGCCCACGCGCATCGCATGGGAACGTCGGTACGATCTCACCACCAGGGCATACGAGCCGCTGTCGTGCGGCTGGACGTTCGGCGCGTTCACGCTCGCCTCAGCGCGCATGCGCTCGGGCAGCGAACTTGCGCGCGACCTCTCGATGATCCAGCCGGCGCGGTATGCCGACCCGCTCTACATCCAGTTCTACGAGACCAGCAGCCGTGTCGGCTGGACGCACAAAGGGGCGTACTACTTCACGACCAGCGGCTTGTATCTGCAGGCGCTGACGGATGCCGTGGCGCAGGACTGCCGTGGTATGCTTGATTTCTTCGCGGCGCTGCTGCCCGAATGGGAACATGCCGTCTTCTCGTTCAGCGGACTGCGCATGCGCGGCGGCATCACCGCCAATGGCCGGTGGGACCACGGGAGTTTCGAGATCGTGCTGATGCCTGCGCGGGACGTGTCGCTGCCCGTGCGCGTCAGCCGGGATGTCACCGGCATTTCCCTGCGCGAGCACAACGGCCGCGTCACAACGTTCGACGGCCAGGCGGAGGTGCCCGTGGCATTCTTCGCCGGATGCCCGGCCGTGATCACGTTCGAGCGGAGGAAACCAGCCAACCACGTCGCACCGCGGAGCCTGCTCTAGTGTGGAGGAATGGCGCGTTACGCCGCCCGCCGCGCCGGCGCAGGGACGCGAACCGCCATGCTGAAGAAAAGCATCACCACGGCCACGGCCGCCGCGCCCAGAAACACGCTCGAGTGCCCATAGCGCATCCACATCAGCCCGCCAAGCGCGGGAATGGACATCGAGACCGCGTGGTTGATCGTCACGCCAAGCGACAACGTCGGCGCCACGTGCTCCTGTCTCACCGCGATCTTCGCAAGATACGTGTCGCGCGCCATGTTCACCCCGAACAGCAGTTGGTCGCCCACGTAGCACGCGTACAGAAGCCACAACGCGAACGTCTGGTTGCCGATCAGGTGTGAGAACCCGTACCCGGCGCACACAAGGAAGATGAGCATCGAATCAACGATCAGCACGCTGCGCTCGCCAAAATGGTCGATCGCCCTGCCCAGCAGCGGCTGAAACACAATGCCGAGCACCGCCGAGACGATCCACAACTGCGCGAAGATATACGCGGGCTGGTGGAATATCCGCACAAGGACCCACGGGCCGAACGTGATGAAAATCTGCTTGCGCGCGCCGAACAGGAAGGCGAGAACGTAGTACAGCCAGTACTCGCGATGCCAGACGAACTTCGGCCGCCGCAGATGCGCCCCGGGCATGCGCATCCGTGCAAGGACAATCCCGGCAATCAGGGCGGCCACGCCGCCAACGCCGAAGATGGCGCCGTAGCTGGCATGCAGGTGTTTCATCGCCACCCACACCACCGCGCAGCCGACCATGCTTGCGGCAATCGCGGTGCTGCTGATCTCGCCAAGGCGTTTCCCGCGCCGCTCGCCGCGGGCGAGCTCCATGCCAAGCGACGAACGCACGGGCATCGAGAGGTGCACCCCCGTGCTCCAGAGCGTCATGAACGCCAGCATCGCATACCAGCTCGGGCCGCAGAGCGCTATGCCGATCATCCCCGCGCCGACGGCGAGGGCGGATGCGGCGGCGATGTGCGTTTCCGGCAGGAAGAACAGCGCGCCGGCAAACAGCGCGGTGAGAAACCCCGGCAGCTCGCGCGGGAATTCGAGAAACCCGCGTGCATCGGCCGACAGGTTGAACACGTCGCTCAGGTAGTTGTTGAACGTCGTCTCGAACACGCCGCCCGCAATGCCGAGCAGCGCCATGCCGGTGAGGAACAGCGCGAGGTTGCGGCTGCCGCGTATGTCGCGGATGAAGGAACCGAGAGAGAGCATTGTCTGGAACGCGCCGGCGCTGCCGGCGCTGTGGAGTGCGGGGGCCATGCTCCCGCTGTCGTTGCCGAGGCACGCCCATTGGCGTGCCGGCATCTAACGGCCGCACGCGCCAGCATGGCTGGCGCTTGCCACAGCGGGAGCATGGCCCCCGCACTCCATAGTTAAAGTGCGAACAGGGCGCGGACGAAGTAATACGCCATGACGCCGCAGGCGGCGAACTTGATCGCCAAGCCCGCCATGGTGCCGACAAACACGCCCCAGCCCGCGCGCAGCGCGTCGCCGTGCCCCTTGCCGCCGATCACTTCAAACACGATTGCGCCGATGATCGTCCCGAGCACCATCCCGAACGGCGGGAAAAACACAATGCCGGCAATCATCCCGATGATCGAGCCCCACACGCCCCACGACGACGCGCCATACCGCCTCGCGCCGATCACCGGCACGATGTAATCAACAAACGCGGTCATGATCGTGATCGCCGCCATTACAATCAGCAGCACATACGTCAGCGGCGGCGCGAAGCCGGTGGCAATGGCAAGGAGGGCCAGCGCCACGAGGCACAGCGGCGGGCCGGGCACCGCGGGCAGCACGCTCCCGGCAAAGCCGAGGATGATGAGCACGATGCCGACAATGGCTACGATGGTAAGAAGCATGTGGTAAGGGAGCGGGGCGTTCAGCCGTCAATCTCATTCGTTGAAAGCGGCGGAGGCCGGGTGATGGCGCGTGCCGGCGACGTCTTCGTGGCCGGCGCGGGCTGGACGGGTTTGATGCGCTCGAGCCGCTCGAGCTGCGCGGCCGTGGGGGTGAACCGCCGGGACGTGACGAGCTGGCCCGTCGGCAGCGGTTGTTCCATCTGCACGATGGTCGTCTCCTGGACGATGGGCTGGCCGGTTTCGTCCACGCCCTGCGTGGCAACGATCGTGGACGTCAGCGGGCGCGCCGGCGGCAGAGACGCTGGCAGGGCGGTCTGGACGGCAGCGGCATTCGTCGCCGCGGGGGCTGTGTCCTCCGCGTGTTTGGAACAACCCGCGGCGAGGATGACAAGGAGGGTTATGGGCAGACGGCTGTTCACACGAGGCGCTCCATCAAAGAAGGAGACAGGGCCGCCGCCCTGTCTCCCTGTTGGACAAGCATGTGCGCGGCCTATCGTTTCCTGCGGGCAACCAGCATGGCAAGGGCTGCACAGGCCGCAATCGCCGCCGGCTCCGGCACAATGTGCAGGTCGGTGATCTCGACGGCGTTATTGTAGTAGATGACCGTGCCCTCAACGGTGGCGGGATGCCACGTCACGCTCTTGAACTCCCCGATGTCCGCGCCGCTGTCGAAGCTGTAGAGAATCAGGTTCGTCTTGTTCGGATCGTACTGCCCGGCGTAGACGTGCAGGTTCATGTTGCTCAGCGTCAGGTACGGCTGGCCCTCGAAATAGACGATGTCATTGTCCACCTCGGGCTCATCGCCCATGCCATTGATCTCGATATCGAGCTGCGCGGGCGCTTCGGGCCGGCCAACGTACAGGAATCCGTTCGTCCACCGGACGAAATCGAGCCAGCCGATGTTGTACTCGCTGGTGCCGGTGCCGGGCGAGACCACGCCGGTGAACGACGAATCGCCGTTGTGCCAGTTGATCACGTAGTTCGTGCCGCTGAGTGTGCCCGGGAAGATGGCTTTGCGGTAATCCGTATCGCCGCTCGCGGGCCAGTAGCCGATGTAGAAATTGCCCTGGTCATGGCAAACCATGTCGCCAAGGTTCGTGATGCCGGCGACGCCGGTCCAGTTGGCCAAGTAGTACCCGCCGAGAAAGGAAATGTCGACATCCGTGCTCTCTTCGCCATATTGGCGGAAATAGCCGATGTCATACGGGCCGACGTCCGTCAAATGCACCGGGGCGGCAAAGACGGCGTTATGATTGACATCGAGCACGGCGTCATCAACGATGGTCGGTTTGGTGGTGAGAATCTTCGGATTCGAGTACTGGAACGTGTCGGAGTACTGCACGCCGACAATCATGCGGCCAGCGCCGTCGACGATGATCGAGTGATCGCCAAACACGCTTGCGTCGTCAACGATCCAGAGTATGGCATAGTCGCGGTCTCCGACGCCATCGGGCACACTGGCGAGCGTGACGCGCAGGTCGTTGCTCAGGACATAGTACGTGGCGAAACGCAGGTCGAGGCTGTGATTCCACCAGCCGTTGTCCATGTAGATGTTGGAGAAGCAGAGGCGGGAGTCCGCGCCATTGTTGACAAAGAAGAAGCCGTTCGGCTCCGAGTCGTCTCCTGCGCCGAACGTCAGATCGTTCGACATGCTGAGGAACCACTGGCCGACGGTGGTCTCGCCGAGATAGTTGTCGAACTGGTTGGGCCAGATCTGGCGGTTGCCCGCGGAATTGGTCCTGATCGAGTTGATGATCGCGACATCGGTGGCGACGTTGGGGAACCCGTACTGGTTGGACGGGTTGTCGCCTGTCCAGCAGATGTTCGTGTCCCATGCATACCCGCCCGCCAACGCCCATGTGAAGGTGTCTGCCGCTGCGGTGAGCGCGCACAGCACTACTGCGACTGCCACGACGAGTGTTTTCATGGTGCCTCCCTGTACGTTAGCCGGTGACGCTGGCTGCGCGCTCACTTGTGCCCGCGGCTTCTTCTGCCCGGGCCGGTACGCAGCGCGCAACTGGTGTTCAGCACTGGGTATTGTAGCACACGATGTCAGAGGATGTCAAGAAAACTCCCATGGACAGGTTGACCGGCGCTGGTGGCGATGGTACAATGGGTGCGGCATGATACGCTCCCGCGCAAGATGGCCGTTGGTTCGCCGCATGCTTCGGCAGGCGTGCGTGGCTGTCGCGGCTGCCTGGGTGGTGCTTCCCGCCGCGAACATTGACACGCGGTGTACATCCGGCATCGACGCGCTGGCGGACGCGCATCTCGCGGCGTGCACCGCCGTCAGCGCGCTCGAACATGCCGCCGACGTCCAGCGCGCGTACCTCGATCTGTGCTGCGCGGACGCGCGTGCGCGGAAGCTCGCATGCCCGCTGCCGGTCGCGGACGCCACGTTCCGCAGTGTCGTCCGCGCAGCCCTGCCGGTTCAGTATCCACCGCCGCATCCTCACGTCCGCTGTGGTTCGGCGCACAAGCCTGTGTTGCGCATATGAGAACCGGGCGCGGCGTGCGGCAGTGGCGGGAACCGCGGCCGGCACGCCGGAAAGACGTATGTTCCCCTACAGTTGATCTCTGACGCCGGGCAGCGGATGCCCGCGTGGAAATACAAGTCGAGGTGTGTATGAGCATAGACAAGATTGTGGTGACGCTTCTTCTCCTGTTCGCAGCGGCGGGGATAGGGTACATGGTATACAAGAGCAACCGCGGCAACACGGACGGGCCGGACGGAAAGGATTGACGGTGCGTTTTTCACGTCCGCGGCGGCGGCGAAGCACGCCGCTGCCGCGGGCACTTGATTTTCAGATGCAAAAATAGTATTATCAGAATGGTGGTTTCGCTGGCGGTGGAGACGGACGACGAGGCGGCGCCGGGAAATCAGATATAATGGTACTATGTTACCAAAATGCGCGGCGCGGGGCATACGGAGGCGATCCCGCGACCACGCGGCATAACACCCGACCAGGGAGCCTGCATTAAACGCCTTGCGTTACACGCCCCGTCTTCCGCTGTGCCGGCGCTGAGGGTCTCGCCGGTGTGTCTGTCGTCATCACCTCGTTTCACCGGGAACTGTTAACCATTCGGATTGAACCGCACCGCGGGTTCATGCGCACTCGTTCATCCTCGTTCGGTACAAAGGGATTTTTTCCTTATTATATATAGTGGTTTGCGCGCCTGAACCGCACAAGTTTCACGATCGAGACATCCTGTGCCAACACCTACGACCCCCCATCAAGGAGCACCCACAATGCAGACCGCACCGACCTCTGGTGACGATGAATCTGCCGAGTCGCCCGTCCCGCTGGCAACAATGCCACTCCGCTCTTCCCGCGCCTCCGGGCTCGCCACGCTCAAACAGACCGGCAACGGCAGATGGCATGACTGGCGCTGGCAGATGAGCAACCGCATCCGCACCGCCGCCCAGTTGCAGAAGTTCATTCCCGCGCTTGCCGACACCTCGGAATTCGAGAAGGTCATCGCCAAGTATCCCATGGCGATCACGCCGTACTATGCCTCGCTGATCCGCGAAGCCAATCTGTCGGACCCGGTGTTCCAGATGGCCGTGCCGCAGACGCGTGAGCTGTGGGACCCGCCGTTCCTCGCCGAGGACCCGCTCGAAGAGGAAGAGGACATGCCTGTGCGCGGCCTCGTGCACCGGTATCCCGACCGCGCGCTGTTGATTGCCACGACGACCTGCGCGACCTATTGCCGGCACTGCACGCGCAAACGCGTCGCCGGCACGCGCGAGTGCTCGATCTCCGCCGCGCGCATGCAGGCGGTGACGGCGTACCTCGCCGACCATCCGGAGATTACCGACGTGATCATCTCCGGGGGCGACCCGCTCACGATGTCCACCGCGGCGATCGAGCACATTCTCTCGTCGCTGCGCAGCGTGCCGAGCATCGAGGTGATCCGCATCGGCACGCGCGCGCCGGTGACGCTGCCGCAGCGCATCACGGACGAG
Source organism: bacterium (assembly GCA_012514975.1). Classification (GTDB taxonomy): domain Bacteria; phylum Auribacterota; class UBA3054; order UBA3054; family JAAYZF01; genus JAAYZF01. The sequence continues at coordinate 12,076 of JAAYZF010000094.1, read as the reverse complement.
CTGGTGGCCGTGCTGCGCCGGTATCAGCCCGTCTGGGTCAACACGCATTTCAACCATCCGAACGAGCTGACCGAGGAGGCGGGCAACGCGTGCGCGCGCCTCGTCGACGCCGGCATTCCCGTCAGCAACCAGACCGTGCTCCTTCGCGGCATCAACGACAATCCGCAGCTCATGGAACAGCTCTGCCGCGGCCTCGTCCGCATGCGCGTGAGGCCGTATTACCTGTTCCAGTGCGACCTCGTGCGCGGCGTCGAGCACCTGCGCACGCCGCTCAGCCGCGGCATCGAGATCATGGAGTACCTGCGCGGCCGGCTCAGCGGGCTGGCCATACCGACGTTCGTCGTCGACGCGCCGCACGGCGGCGGCAAGATTCCCGTGCTGCCCAGCTATATCGTGACGACAAGCCCGACCCACACCGTCCTGCGCAACTTCGAGGGCATGCTCATCAACTATCCCGACCCGGTGATCGCGCCCGAGCCTTCAAAATGCCATCTGCGGATGAGCGCGGCGCCAGGCGTCTGGGAGCTCGCCGTCGGCAAAACGTCCATGATCGTTCCGGAAAACACGCACCGGCACTCGCGGCGCGACGGCCGCGCCACCGAGCGCCTGTCGCGCAGCGGCGACCCGATCTGACCGCGTTCCAGCAGCCCGCCTTCCGCCCTAACCTCCGCGCGCGCGCCTGACCGGCGCCGCCGCCAGCCCCTGTCACGACCGTGTCATGAGCCTGACCATCGGACTGACGTACGACCTCAGGGCCGACTACCTGGCCGAAGGCTTCACCGACGACCAGGTGCTCGAATTCGACAGCGCCGAGACGATCGACGCGATCGATGACGCCATCCGCGCGCTCGGCCATGCGACCGACCGCATCGGCCACGCCCGCGCCCTGTGCGCCCGCCTCGTCAAGGGCGACCGCTGGGACCTCGTGTTCAACATCGCCGAGGGCATGTACGGCCGGTGCCGCGAGGCGCTTGTCCCCGCGCTCCTCGATGCGTACCGCATCCCCTACACATTCTCCGACGGGCTTACCTGCGCCGTCACGCTTGACAAGGCGGTCGCCAAGAAGCTCGTGCACGCCGCGGGCATTCCCACCCCGCGTTTCCGCGTCATCAGCGCAACGGACGAGCTGCACGGGCTCGATCTCGCCTTTCCCGTCTTCGCCAAGCCAGTGGCCGAAGGCACGGGCAAGGGCGTGACGGCGGCCTCGCGCATCGAGTCGCCGGCCATGCTCGCGGGCGTATGCGCGGAGCTGCTCAGGCTCTATGCGCAGCCTGTGCTGATCGAAGAATACCTGCCGGGGCGCGAGTTCACGGTGGGCGTGTGGGGGACGGACGACGATGCGCGCGTCGTGGGCGCGATGGAAGTGCTGTTCAACGGAAATGCCGCCGCGGCGTACACCGCGCATGTGAAGAAGCATTATCTCGAACACGTCCGGTACGCGCGCGTGCCCGAGTCTGCACTGCGGAACAAGCTGTGCGCCCTTGCCCTTGGCGCGTACCGTGCGCTCGAGTGCCGAGACGCCGCCCGTGTCGACGCGCGGTGCGACGCGGGCGGCGAACCGAGCTTCATCGAAATCAACCCGCTCGCCGGCCTGCATCCGGTGGATTCGGACCTCGTCATACTGTCGAAGCTCGAGGGAATGAGCTATGGCGAGCTTGTCGGAGGGATCGTCCAGCGCGCCCTTGCACGCGCCGGTGTGGCGCGGGCGGGCCACTGACCAACGCGCGGCGGCCGCCGCGACGGTGTCATCCTGCATTGCCCTTGTGATACTCCTGCAGCGCGCGCACATCCACGCCGCCGCGCAGGCGGATTGATTCGATGCCGTTGACCGCCGCCTCGGCGCCAGAGAGGGTGGTGATGCACGGCACGTTGTGCACGGTCGCCGTGGCGCGGATCATTGCTTCGTCCCCGCGCGCCTTGTGGCCGGCAACAGTGTTGATGATCAGCGCGATCTCGCCGTTGCGGATCAGGTCGATGACGTTCGGCCTGCCCTCGGCGATCTTGTGGATTGTCGTGACCGTCACGCCGCTGTTGCGCAGCGCGCGGGCGGTGCCCTCGGTGCTGACGAGCTGCAGCCCGGCGGCCACGAGGCGCTTGCCGAGCGAGATCGCATGGCGCTTGTCCGCGTCGCGCACGCTCAGGAAGACGTTGCCGCTGAACGGCAGGTTGACGCCCGCGCCGAACTGCGTCTTGGCAAACGCGATGCCCAGGTCCGCGTCTATCCCCATCACTTCGCCCGTCGAGCGCATCTCCGGCCCGAGCGCAATGTCCGTCCCGGGGAAGCGGACGAACGGCAGCACTGCCTCCTTCACCGCGAAGTAGTTGATCGTGCGCTCATTGGTGAACCCGAGCTCCCTCAGCGTCTTGCCCGCCATGACGCGCGCGGCGATCTTCGCCAGCGGCACGCCGATGGCCTTGCTTACAAAGGGCACCGTGCGGCTTGCCCGCGGGTTCACTTCGAGCACGTAGACCGTGCCGCCGCGCACGGCGAACTGGACGTTCATCAGGCCGCACACACCGAGCTCCTTCGCCATCGCGATCGTCGCCCGGCGGATTTCGTCGAGAATCGCGCCGCCGAGCGTGTGCGGCGGCAGGACGCACGCCGAATCGCCCGAGTGGATGCCTGCTTCCTCGATGTGCTCCATGATCCCGCCGATCACCACCAGATCGCCGTCCGATACGCAGTCGACATCCACCTCGACCGCATCCTCGACGAATTTGTCGACGAGCACGGGCCTCTCGGGCGACACCTCGACGGCCTCCTCCATGTACTTCTTCAGCTCCTCGTCGCTGTAGACGATCTGCATCGCGCGGCCGCCGAGCACGTAGCTGGGACGGACGAGCACGGGGTAGCCTATGGCGGTTGCGGCGGCGAGTGCCTCGGCGACGGAGACGGCCGTGCCGTTTGCCGGCTGCGTGAGTTTCAGCTTGTGCAGCATCTGCTGGAAGAGCTTGCGGTCTTCAGCCCTGTCGATCGACTCGGGCGACGTGCCGATGATGTTCACCCCGGCCTTCTGCAGCGAGAGCGCGAGGTTCAGCGGTGTCTGGCCGCCGAACTGGACGATCACGCCGTCGCACTTCTCGCGCTCGTAGATGTTGAGCACGTCCTCGAACGTCACGGGCTCGAAGTACAGCTTGTCCGACGTGTCGTAGTCCGTGCTCACGGTCTCGGGATTCGAGTTCACCATGATCGTCTCGTACCCGTCCTCCTTGAGCGCGAAGGAGGCGTGCACGCAGCAGTAGTCGAACTCGATGCCCTGGCCAATCCGGTTCGGCCCTCCGCCGAGAATCATGATCTTCCTGCGTGAAGACGGCATGGATTCGTCCTCGCCTGCATCGTACGTCGAGTAGTAGTAGGGCGTGCAGGCCTCGAACTCGGCGGCGCAGGTGTCGACAAGCTTGTACACGGGCTTGACGCCGAGCTTTTCGCGCGCGGCGCGCAGCGCCGTCTCCGTCGTCCCGGCAAGGTGCGCCAGTTGCCGGTCGGAGAACCCGTACTGCTTCGCCTCGCGCATCTGCGCGGCGGACCAGCCGGGCGCGGCTGTTCTGAGCGCGTCCTCCATCGAGAGGATCTGCCGGATGTTGTCGATGAACCACGGGTCCATCTTCGTCAGGTCGCAGACCTCGTCCGGTGCGAAGCCGATTTCGAGCGCGTGGCGCACGTAGAGCAGGCGGCGCGAGTTGGGCTGGCGGAGCTTGCTGCGGATGAGGTGCTGGATCTCCTGCGTGCCGGCGATCTCCGGCGCGCCGGGCTCGCGCCACACCCAGCCGCCGCCTTCGCGGCGCAGCCAGTCCTTCCCGTCGCCGCCGAAGCCGCCGCGGCCGGTCTCGAGCGAGCGCATGGCCTTCTGCAGGGCCTCCTTGAACGTGCGGCCGATGGCCATGGTCTCGCCGACGCTGCGCATCTGCGTGGTGAGCACATCGGGCGTTCCCGGGAATCTCTCGAACGTGAAGCGCGGATGCTTGACGACGCAGTAGTCGATTGACGGCTCGAACGACGCGGGCGTCTTCCTCGTGATGTCGTTGGGAATCTCGTCGAGCGTGTAGCCCACGGCGAGCTTCGCCGCGATCTTCGCGATGGGGAAGCCCGTCGCCTTCGACGCCAGCGCCGAGCTGCGCGACACGCGCGGGTTCATCTCGATGATCACCATGCGCCCCGTCGCGGGATCGACGGCCCATTGCACGTTCGACCCGCCCGTCTCGACGCCGATCTCGCGCATGACGGCGATGGTCGCATCGCGCATGTACTGGTAGCACTTGTCGGAGAGCGTCTGCGCGGGGGCCACGGTGATCGAGTCGCCCGTGTGCACGCCCATCGGGTCGACATTCTCGATCGAGCAGATGATGACGACGTTGTCCTTCAGGTCGCGCATCACTTCGAGCTCGTACTCCTTCCATCCGATGACGGACTCCTCGACGAGGATCTGGTGGTTGAGGCTGAGCTGGATGCCGTTGCGGCAGATGTCCTCGAACTCGTCCTTGTTGTACGCGATGCCGCCGCCCGCGCCGCCGAGGGTGAAACTCGGGCGGATGATCAGGGGATAGCGGCCGATCTCCGCGGCAACGGCGCGCGCCTCGTCGAGCGTGGTTGCGTAGCCTGACTTGGGGACATCGAGGCCGATGGCCGCCATGGCCTGCTTGAACAGGTCGCGCTGCTCGGCCTTGCGGATCGAGGCGGGCTTGACGCCGATCATCTCGACGCCGTACTGCGCGAGCACGCCGCTGTCGGCAAGCTCGATCGCCGTGTTCAGCCCCGTCTGGCCGCCGATGGTCGGTAGCAGCGCGTCAGGCTTCTCCGCGCGGATGATCTTCTCGACCATCTTGGGCGTGATCGGCTCGATGTACGTGCGGACGGCGAACTCGGGGTCCGTCATGATCGTCGCCGGGTTCGAGTTTATCAGGATGACCTCGTAGCCCTCTTCGGAAAGCGATTTGCAGGCCTGCGTGCCCGAGTAGTCGAACTCGCACGCCTGGCCGATCACGATCGGCCCCGAGCCGATCAGCAGGATGCGATGGATGTCACTTCTCTTGGGCATAGGAACACTCTACCAGACTACGGATTACACGGATTGGCGCGGATTACCTCGTTTCCTGAGCAGTTGCTGGCTTGTCCGGGAGTCGGGACGAAGAATACGCACCCACTCCAAACTGGGTTTGGAGAAATTGATGATCAGCCCCAGCGGGCACCGTGAGTGTGTCACATAGTGGATCATAGTTGCCTTCTCAGCGTCACCGATCACATTGACGGTCTTTGTGTCGACGATAATCCGTCCCTCAACCAGGATGTCTGGCACATACTCGCCGACCGGCACGCTTTCATACAGAACGCTGAACCGCCTCTGCTGATCAACGGCGAGCCCGCGAAGCCGGAGTTCCACCACCAGCGCGTTCTCATACACCTTTTCGAGCAGCCCGGGGCCCAGAACGCTATGAACCTTCATGGCTGCACCGATGATCTCGTGCGAAAGCTCTCCTTCGATAAGAGGCGTCTTGCTCGTCACAGCAAACCCCGGTTGAGACATAATCCGTGACAATTCGCGAAATCCGTAGTCTGGCTGTAACGTCGACTAGTGTTTGAAGTGGCGCATGCCGGTGAGGACCATGGCGATGCCATGCTCGTCAGCCGCCTCGATGACCTCCTTGTCGCGCACGGAGCCGCCGGGCTGGATCGCGGCGGTGATGCCCGCCTTCGCCGCCTCGTCGATCCCGTCACGGAAGGGGAAGAAGGCGTCCGACGCCATGACGGCGCCCGTCACGGGCTTCTGCGCCTTCATGCACGCAAGCTTCACCGAGTCCACACGGCTCATCTGCCCGGCGCCGACGCCGACAAGCTCGGTGCCGCGGGCAAAGACGATTGCGTTGGATTTCACATGTTTGCATATCTTCCACGCGAACAGCAGCGACGCCATCTCCTCCGCGCCCGGTTTCTTCGCCGTCACGCATTTCAGCTCGTCAGGCGCGACCATCCTGGTGTCCCTGTCCTGCACGAGCAGGCCGCCAACGACCTTGCGCGTGTACATGCCGCCGTGCTTCCTGGCGGGCGCGTTCACCCATTCCTCGAGCCCGTCGACCACGAGGAGGCGGAGGTCCTTCTTCCTGCGGAGGGCGGCGAGCGCGTCGTCGCTGAAGCCCGGGGCGATGATGATCTCGATGAACATCCTGGCCATCTCCTCCGCCGTCGCCTTGTCCACCACGCGGTTGAAGCTGATGACACTGCCGAACGCGGATACGGGGTCGGTCTCGCGCGCCCTGACATACGCGTCGAGGAGCGATGAAGCGGTCGCCGCGCCGCACGGGTTGGTGTGTTTGATGATGATGGCGGCGGGCTCGGCGAATTCCTTCACGAGTTCGAGCGCGCCGTCGGCATCGAGGAAATTGTTGTAGGAGAGCTCCTTGCCGTGAATCTGCTTGGCGACGGTGACGCACGGCTCGGGCTGGCGGAGCTCCTTGTAGAAAGCGGCCTGCTGGTGCGGATTCTCGCCGTAGCGCAGGTCCTGCACCTTGCGGTAGCCGAACGCGCGCGTGGCGGGGAATTTGCCGAGGCCGGGAATGGCGTCGCCAAGGTAGTCCGCAATCAGCGAGTCGTAGTATGCGGTTGCCGCAAACACTTTCTGGGCGAGCCTCTTGTTGAACTCGAACGAGGCCGCGTTGCCGTGCTCGTCCATTTCCTGGAGCAGGGGTTTGTAGTCGGCGGGGTCGACGATGACGGTGACGTCGCGGAAATTCTTCGCGGCGGAGCGTAGCATGGTCGGGCCGCCGATGTCGATGTTCTCGACCGCTTCGTCGAACGTCACGTGCGGTTTCGACACGGTCGCCTCGAACGGATAGAGGTTGACGACCACGAGGTCTATGGGCACCAGGTCGTGCTCGCGCATCGTCTTCTGATGCTCCGGATTGTCGCGCAGCGAAAGCAGGCCGGCATGGACTTTCGGGTGCAGGGTCTTCACCCGGCCATCGAGCATTTCGGGAAAGCCGGTGAACTGCTCGATGGGCGTGATGGCAAGGCCCTCGTCCTTGAGGAGCTTCGCCGTGCCGCCCGTGGAGATGATGGTGACGCCACGCGTGACGAGCTGGTGCGCGAGCTCGACAATGCCTGTCTTGTCTGATACGCTGATGAGCGCGCGTTCGATTTTCTTCATGTCGGCGGTCCCTTCAGGTGTGTTATTCCTTCCGTGTATGGGTCCTATGGGTCCTATAGGTCCTATGCACGGCGTTTCAATGCCTTGTGCAGCGCGCACTGCGCCATGCAGGCCGCCTCGGGCCGCTGCCATTCATAGGGAAACGTGCGGCACTGCCGCGGCCGGTGCGGGTAGATTCTGCACCCGGTCTCGCCGACGAAGATGCACCCGCCGTCCGTCGTTTTCTTCGTTCTGAGCTGCCCGCGGTTGTCGGCGATGTCGAAGAACAAGTCTGCGCACGCCCGTTCATCCATGCCGAGATAGTCGGCGAGAGGGCCGACTGCGTCAGCCGGGAACGTGACCACGCCGGGCCAGCGACAGCAGGCAGTGCAGCCCGCGCAGTATCGTGCATCGCCGTTCCGTTCATCCCCGCCGTTCATAGGTCTTATACGTCCTATAGGTCCTATACGTTCTTCAGAATCACGCGTCGGGCGCCGCGCAGGACGCGGCCAAAGGCGACGAACTTCTCGCGCCTCTGCTTCAGCCGCGCGGTGAGTTTGTCCATTTCAGCCGGGCTGGCGATGAGCACCATGCCAATGCCCATGTTGAACACGCGGTACATTTCCCGCGGATCGACGCCGCCAAGCCGCTGGATCAGGCCGAACACCGGCTGCCGCGGTATCATGGCGACGTCGAACTCGATGTCGACGCCGGGCGGCAGGATGCGCGGCACGTTCTCGAGCAGGCCGCCACCGGTGATATGGGCCATGCCTTTGATTCTGCCGCGCGTGAGCAGGTCGAGGATGGCCGGGGCGTATGAGCGGTGCGGCTCGAGCAGGATGTCGCCGAGCGGCCTGGCGCATCCGGCCGGTTTCTTCTTCAGGGAGAGCTTCGCGTCGCGCAGCAGCACCTTGCGCGCGAGCGAGTAGCCGTTCGTGTGCAGCCCGCTTGACGGCAGGCCGATGGCCACGTCGCCCGGCCTGATCGCGTGGCCGTCGACGACAGCCTTCCTGTCAACCACGCCGATGATACAGCCGACGATATCCATCTGCCGGTCGTGATAGGTGCCGGGCATTTCGGCTGTTTCGCCGCCGATAAGCGCGCAGCCGTTTGCCGCGCATTCATGCGCCATGCCAGCCACCACCTGGACGACATCCTTCTCGCGCAGGCGGGCGGAGGCGATGTAGTCAAGGAAGAACAGCGGGCGCGCGCCCTGCACGACGATGTCGTTGCAGCAATGCGCCACAATGTCTCGCCCGGCGCCGAAGAACGCGCCGAGCTGGGCCGCGACGTGCAGTTTCGTTCCCACGCCGTCGATGGACGAGACGAGCACGGGATGCGTGCAGCCGAGATTTCTTGCGTCAAACAGGCCGCCGAAAAGGCCTATGTCGGCAAGGACGTGCCTGTTGAAGGTGGCGCGGACCACGCGCTTGATGTCGCGCACGATGGCGTTGCCGCGGTCAATGTTCACGCCGGCCTGTGCGTAGTGTGATTGCTTCATTCGTGTGCCATGATGATGACCATACTCAGGGTCGTTACTTAAACCGCGTCATTATAGCAAAACGTCCCCGCATTCGCCATAGGGCCGCCGCAGCGGGTTCCGCTGGTTTTTGCATTTCACCCGATGATTTGCTATACTTCTGCGGTTGCTTGTACAGATGGTAGTGAAACTGAACGAACGACAGCATTGATCGCGCGCCTCGGACAGGTGTTGTGTCTTCGTGCGCGCCGGCAGCTCCGGCGGGCGCGGGCGTTGTATGCCGCGGGGATTGCGTTGGTCTTCGCAGCAGGCTGCACGCACAAGGAGATCGCGCCGCCCGCCGCCGCCCGCGTGCAGCCGGCGGCGTGCCCGGCAACGGCGCCGGTGCTTGCCTATCATCGTGTCTCGCCGAAGATCACCAACCAGATGACCGTCACGCCCGCGCTGTTCCGCGAGCACATGCGGTATCTCGCGCGGCACGGCTTTTCCACGATCTCGATTGACCAGTGGTGCAACGCGGTCGAACGCGGCGCCCCCCTGCCGGCACGGCCGGTGATCATCACCTTTGACGACGGATGGAAGGACCAGATCGTGTATGCCGCGCCAATCCTCCGTGAATTCGGTTTCCTGGCCACGTTCTACATCTACCCGACCGTCATCGGCAGCCCGCTCCAATTGTCGTGGGACGACGTCCGCGCGCTCGCCGCGCAGGGCCATGCGATAGGCAGCCATTCGCTCTCTCATACCGAGCGGCTCAACCGGCCGTATGCGTTCGAGGACCAGGCCCGGTACGAGCGGCGCCTGATGCGCGAGGTGTACGACAGCAAGAGGGAGATCGAGGCGAACATCTCACGGCCGGTGGTGCATTTCTGCTATCCGTACGGCTATTACAACACGGCGGTCATGGAAAGCCTCGAGCGCGCCGGCTACCGCACGGCGGTGACGGTGAATCCGCAGGTGAACAGCTCGGCGACACCCCTGATGACGCTTGGCCGCCGCATCGTCGGCCCGGCCATGCGCGACGCGGAGCTTGCCGAGTATCTCGAACGGTTGCCCCTGCCCGTCGCGACGGCTGTCCCGGGCGACGGAATGATCTGCACGGACAGGGCGGGGCGGGTGCGCGTCTCGCTGTCGCCGCAGGGGGCGCATCTTGTCGACGCGCGCCTCAAACTGAGTTTCCGCTGGGTGGACAGCACGTGGGATCCTCGCGGGCGGACCATCAGCTATGCGTTGCCGCAGCCGCTCGAGCCGGGGGCGTACACGGCGGAGCTGCATGCATGGGATGCGCGGTCGAATCATTACGTCTACGCATGGTTGTTTCAGCAGGACGCGGCGGCGCGCGGGGCATCCGTTGCCGCGTCATCATCAAGGAGGCCGCAATGAGCATTATCGCTGTCATCTACTGCAGCCGCACGGGCAACACCCAGAAAATGGCCGAAGAGGTGGCGCGCGGGGCGCAGGGCGCCGGCGCCACAGTCGACTTGATGCAGGTGGACGAAGCGAACGTCGAGGAGCTGACGAAGTACGATGCCATCATCATCGGGTCGCCGGACTACTATGCCGGCATGGCGGCGGAGATCAAGGAGTTTCTCGACGCCAGCGTCGTGCTGCACGGCAAGCTTGCCGGCAAACTCGGCGGCGCGTTCTCGTCGTCTGCAAACGTCGGCGGGGGAAACGAAACGACGATCCTGTCCATCCTTCAGGCGTTTCTCGTGCACGGCATGGCAGTCATGGGCGAGGCGATTGGCGACCATTTCGGGCCCGTGTCCGTCAATGCGCCGGATGACCGCGTGGTGCACCAGTGCCGCACCTATGGGCAGAGCATTGCCCGGCTCGCGGACAAGCTCAGGGGATAGCACTTCATTGCACAACCACACGCAGGAGCATGAGTATGAGCAGATTACTGGTCGCGTATTTCAGCCGCACCGGCCGGACGCAGGAAATGGCGGAGGAGATCGGCCGCGGCGCGAGGGAAACGGGCGTCGCCGTTGACGTCCTGCCGTTGCAGAAGGTCGCCGTGGATGCGCTGTCCGGCTACCAGGGCATCGTCATCGGGTCGCCCAGCTACTACGGCACAATGGTGGCGGAGGCAAAGCACCTGCTCGATTCGTCCATCAAGCTGCACGGCAAGCTCGTCGGCAAGGTCGGCGGCGCGTTCGCCACGGCCGCCTCGGTCGGCGGCGGGAGCGAGACTGCCGTGCTCTCGATTCTCCAGGCGCTCATGGTGCATGGCATGATCATCACCGGCATGGCGACGGACGACCACTACGGCCCAACCGGCATTCACGCGCCGGACGCCGAGCGGCTCATCCGCACATGCCGCGCGTACGGCAAGGCCGTGGCGGAGCTGACGAAGAAGCTTCACGGCTGAGCAGAAGAGGCAACGACGGTTGATCCGTCTGATCTGGCTGATCTGACTGATCTATAGTGTTCCCTGGAAGCCGGGCACATGCTACAGTGCACGCGACTTTTAGGGGGATGGCCGGCAGATGCCCGGCCTGAGCGCCCTGCAACGGGCGCGGCTGTGGGCCGGCGGGGTTCCCGCCGGCTCATTTTTTCCCGTGTTCCTCCCCCCGCGGCGCGTCCGTTGCATTTGCAGCGCTTTCTGCTACAATACCTCTCGCGGCAGCTTCAGGGAGTGTCCCTGCGGCTGCCTCTCACCACAGAGGAGACAAGGGAATGAAGAAGGTTCGCGTCGGCATTGTCGGCATGGGCATTGGCAGGGATAACGCTCGCGCCATCGCGCGCAATCCGCGCGGCGAAGTGATTGCGCTGTGCGACCTCGCCGAGGAACGCATGCGCGATTTCGCCAGGGAGATCCCCACGCCCGTCAAGTTCTACACCGACTTTGTCTCGATGTGCAGGGACAAGGAGGTCGACGCGATCTTCATCGGCACGCCCAACCAGTTGCATGTGCCCATGGGCATCGAGGCGGTGAAACGCGGCAAGCACGTGCTGATCACCAAGCCGCTCGCCGATTCCGAACAGGCGGCCGCAAAGCTCGTGAAGGCGGCCGAAGCAGCCGGCGTGGTAAACATGATGTCGCTCAGCACACGGTTCGGCCAGCAATGCCAGTACCTCGGCGCGCTTGCCCGCGAAGGGAAATTCGGTGACGTGTACTACGGCCGCGCGCGCAGCATCCGCCGCAGCGGCATTCCGGCGTGGAATCTCGGCTTCATCCAGAGGGGCGGCGGCGCGTTCCGCGACATGGGCGTTCACGTCCTCGATGCGGCGTGGTGGCTGATGGGCAAGCCGCGGCCGGTGTCCGTGACGGGCGTTGCCGGCGCCAAGTTCGGCCCGCGCGGCCTTGGCTACTGGGATTACCGCCCGGTCGACAAAAAAGTGTACAACCAGTACGCCGCGGATGACTATGCGGGCGGCTTCATCCGTTTCGAGGACGGCACGGGCCTGCAGGTCGAGAGCTTCTGGGCATCGCACCAGGCGGATGAGTTCCAGATCGAGCTGTTTGGCACCGAAG
>JAAYZF010000093.1 GCA_012514975.1 bacterium | reverse complement strand
TCCCCGTGCCTTTGTGCCTCCGTGAGGGAATGGCCGTTCGCAGTCGAAACGTTTCTCACGCGATGCCGCGAAGACGCCAAGACGCAGAGAGTGTTGGCGAACGCGTCCTGACCGTGCACTGCGGGTTGGTGCCCGTAGTCTGGCATCCCCCAATGCCGTGATTGGGGATTTGGAGTTCCGCCTTCAGGCGGGTCGTTGCCGTGCATGCGGCTGACCATATGCCGCAAGAACACAGGGACGGCGGGCGACGAACGGCAACTGCCAATCACTTCCATCCGAATGGGGGGCCTTCAGGCCACTCGGTACCGTGAACTAATAACTCCGGGCCTGACCCCGGGTGCTCCTCTGTGATTTCTGTGACTTTTTGTGGCACTATCGCCGGCATTCCGCACACGCCGAACGCCGTTCGTCGTCTACAATGTGTGCGCCACGCGCGTGGTGACCGGGCGTCTTGCTATCGCGGCCTTAAAACGGTACAATAACTGTCAATATGGATTCCGCGACACGAAAACAACGGCTTGTCCGCCTGGCGGTCGCCCTGGCAATCAGCGCTGCCTGCATCGCGGGCGTGGTGATCTACCTGACGATATTCTACGACAATTTCCATCCGGTGATCGAGGGAAAGGTGTACCGCAGCGCCCAGCTTGACTTCGACGGGTTTGTCCACCGGATCACCAACCACGGCATCCGCAGCGTGCTCAACCTCCGCGGCCTTCATCCCGGCTCGGAATGGTACGATGCCGAGACCAACGCCTGCGTGCAGCTCGGCGTCGCGCACTACAGCGTCTCGCTCAGCGCGCGCCGCGAGCCGTCCGATGACACGCTGACCAACATTGTCGCCCTCCTGCGCCAGGCGCCCAAGCCGGTGCTTATCCATTGCGCGCGCGGAGCGGACAGGACGAGCCTTGTGGCCGCGATGTACATGCGCATGTTCGAGGGCCACAACGACGACCAGGCGCGCGACCAGATATCCTGGCGATTCGGCCACATCACGCTTCTCGCACCGGCCACGCTGGCGATGGATCGTTCGTTTGACCGGTTCTGCACGCACGAGTTCTTCACGAACGTGCTTGCGACGGCGGAGTAACACGACAGCCCCGCCAACGTCTTGCGGCGTCTGATGTGACACTTCACTGGCCGAGCAGCCGGCCGTACGCCGCACGCAGCGCGGGCGCTTCACACGACCACTGCAGTTTCTTCTCAATCCGTTCCCGCCCACACGCGCCCATGCGCGCCCGGCGCGCCGGGTCGTCAAGCAGCGCCGTCACCTCATCCATCAATGCGCGCGGGTCGTTCGGCCGGGCGTAGGCGGCGGCTTCCTGCGCGGTGAACCTTCCCTCCGTCATCTCGAACAGCACGACGGGCTTGCCGAACGCCATGTATTCCATGATCTTGTTCATGGTTGACTTGTCGTTCATCTCATTGACCACATCGGGAGCGACGCCCACGTCGGCCGTGCAGAGAATCTCGGCGAACTGCCCGCCGGCCACCCGCCCGGGGAACGTGACGAAATCCTGGACGAGCAGTTCAGCGGCGAGGCGCCTGACATGTTCGAGCTCGGGGCCGAAGCCGGCGAGCACGAAATGCGTGTCGCGCCTGCCGCGCTCGTGCACAAGATACGCAATGCCGCGCACGAGCAGATCAACACCGTCCTGCGGCCCCATCACGCCCACATAGGCGACCATGAATTTCCTGCCGCATTTCCACGCCGGGTTCGCGGGCACGGGGCGCACCTTTGACAGGTCGGGCCCGCTGCGCACGATGAACACGTCCTCCGCCTTCATCCCGCCGCGCCCGATGGCCACGCGCTTGAACGACTCGTTCGTGGCGATCGACACATCGGCCAGCCTGAACGTGAGGCGTTCGAGCACACAGAGCACGCGGTATGTGAAGCCCTTCCTTCCCCGCTTCGCAAGGTAGAGTTCCGGGCACAGATCGTGATGATCGAACAGGAACCGCGTCCGGCAAAAGAGCTTGAAGAATGCGGCCACCAGGAAAATCAGGTCCGGCGGGTTGCATGCGTGAATCGCGTCGAACCCGCGGGTGCGCCACACGCGCAGCGAGAGCACGAATTCCCAGAACAGCGAGCACGCGTATTCGAGCGCGTAGGTGAATGCGCCGCTGCCGTCAACCGGGAACGGATGACGATGGACGTGGACGCCGTCGATCACCTCGTGGGCAGCGGTGAAGCCGGGCATTTTCGGGCAGATCACGGACACGCTGTAGCCGGCCGCGGCGAGCGTAGTGGCTTCCTGCCACACGCGCCGGTCGAGCGGCACGGGGAGGTTCTCGACGATGATGAGGACGCGTTGTGCCATGGTCTTGGGAGTTGCAGCCATTCTGTTCCAAGCGGTTTCTGGAACGAAAAAGCCCGCTATTCACACAACGCTAACACATCCGTGACGGTGGTTTCACAGTTGCGCGGTATCATATGCCCGAACAAGATGTTCACGCAAGGAGAAGGATATGGACCTGATGGTTACAATCATCGTCATCTCGCTGGTGCTCTCGGCCACGCTATGGACCATCGCGGCGGTCGAGGGCGCGCGGTACGAATAGCGTCATCTTGCGGCGAGCCGTTGGAGCAGGTTGCTGCTGACGACCACGGCGCCGTTCTCACTTCGCGCGATGCAGATGAGCATCTCGATGAGGCACCAGCCACGTGTGCGCGTGCGGCTCATGGTGCGACATGTGCAGCATGCGGAGCGCAGGCGCGCGCCTGCGGGTTACTTGACGAGGCCGAGGAAGCCCATGAACGAGATGGCGAGCAGGCCGGCCGTGATGAATGCGATCGGCATGCCGCGCAGCGGCCTTGGCACGTCGCCCAGGTCGAGCCGTTCGCGGATGCCGGACATGAGCAGCAGGGCGACGGTGAAGCCCACGCCGCCGCCGAAGCCGTTCATGAGGGCGAACAGGAGGCTGCCGGAATGGCCATAGCCAAGCTGCGTGCCATGGAGCATCATCCCGTCAATGTTCAGGATGGCGACGGCGAGCACGGCGCAGTTCGTCGTGATCAGCGGCAGGTAGATGCCCAGGGCCGAGTAGAGCGCCGGGCTGACCTTCTGGATCACCATCTCGACGAACTGGACAAGCGCCGCGATGACGAGGATGAACGAGAGCGTCGAGAGGAACGTGAGGTCGAAGTGCGTCTTGATGTACGCAGAGTCTGCCGCGGCGGCCTGGGCGCTGCCGAACACGAGATACAGCACGTTCGCCGTGCTCGGGTAGAGGAAAAAGTGATAGACGGCCCAGCACACGGCGCTCGTCATCGTCATCACGAAGATGACGGCGAGGCCCATGCCCGTCGCACTCGATGTGTCTTTCGAGCAGCCGAGATAAGGACAGGTGCCGAGGAATTTCGCGAACACGAAATTGTTCACGAAGACCGCGGAGAGCAGGACGAGAAGGAGGGTGGTGATGGTCATGGTGACGGCCTGTGATCGGTAATCGGTAATCGGTAATCGGTAATCGGTGATCGGCAATTCCACTGGCAATTCTGAAGATCAGAGTGTGCCGCAGAATTCCTCGGCCTTGCCCATCATACCACCGAGCATTCTGTCGATTCTCTCACACCGAAGGTTCAGTTCGTTAGCAGTCTGCGCATCAAGATACCCGCAGTCCAACGCGGTGCCGGTCCAGTGCTGTGTTTCCAACCGATTACCGACTACCATTCAGTGCTTCAGTTCACTCAGCCGTTTCCAGCCGAGCAGAAGGCCGAGGGTGAGGAACGCGCCGGGGGCGAGGACCATGACGCCGATGGGGCGCCAGCCGGGGAAGACGACGTAGCCGAAGAGTTTGTTTGCCCCGAGCACTTCACGGATGCCGGACACCATGAGCAGCGCGATGAGGAAGCCGATGCCCATGCCGATCCCGTCAAGCATCGAGCGCCACGGGTTGTTCTTCGCCGCGAACGCCTCGGCGCGGCCCAGGATGATGCAATTCACCACGATCAGCTTGATGAACAGGCCGATTGCCTTGCTGATGTCCGGGAAGTATGCCGCGAGCACCAGGTCGACCACCGTCACCAGGAAGGCGATGATCACAATGTAGCACGGAATGCGGATCTTGTCCGGCACTATCGTCCGCACGGCCGAGATGAGCACGTTCGACAGCACGAGCACGAAGATCGTCGACACGCCCATGCCGATCGCGTTGCGAACGCTCGTCGTCACCGCCAGTGTCGGGCACAGGCCGAGCGCGATGACGAAGATGGGATTCTGCTCCCACAAGCCTTTGGTCAGTTCCTTCAGTTGCGTCGTCATGTGCGTTCTCCTCACTTGCCGTTCCACGCGAGAAACGCCTCGAGCGGCTCGCGCACGGCGCGGGTGACTGCTTCGCTGGTGATCGTCGCGCCGGAGATGGCCTCGATCTTCGCCGGGTCCTTCTGCTTCACCACGGCCAGGCCCCCGAGGTCCTTGCCCGCGAACTGCGTCTGGAACGGCGGAAGAAGCGCCGCGGCGCTCTCCTTCTCCGCCTCGCTGAACAGGCCTGCCAGCGCGCTCCACAATGTCCTTGTTGACGGCACTGCCTGGACCTCGGCGCCGAGGCCGGGCGTTTCAGCCTGCTCGAGCACCTTGATCCCCGTAATGACGCCGTTCGTCGTCACGCCCGTCAGCACGCGGACCTTGGACTGATAGCCCTGCACCGCGCCGTCCAGCTCGTAGCCGATCACCGTGTTGTCCGCGCCGAGCACCTTGTAGTATGTGCCCGAGTCCGACGAAAGCGGGAAGCTCAGCGGGCCGTCGAACGACGCGGCGGCGGGGAAGAGCTGCTTCTGCCCCTCGGTCAGGTTGCGTTTCATCGCCTCGGCGATGCGTTCGCTCGTGAGGTTGTTGACGCCGTACAGGCCGACACCCGCGGTGCCGCCAAGGATGAGCAGGACCAGTGCGTAGTGCACCATCTGTTTCATTTCGTTCCCAGTACGCGGTTGGTGAAAAACCGGTCGATCAGCGGCACGGTCGCGTTCATCAGCAGAATCGCGTAGGACGTGCCCTCGGGATAGCCGCCGTAGGTGCGGATGATGAACGTCAGCAGGCCGCATCCTGCGCCGAAGATCACCTGCCCCTTCTTCGTCACGGGGCTCGTCACCATGTCGGTGGCCATGAACCACGCGCCGAGCATCACTCCGCCGGCGAGGATGGCGAACAGCGGGTCGCCCTTGAACACGAACGTCAGCAGTGCCAGCGTGCCGAGATAGCTCAGCGGGATGTACAGCGTGATCACTTTGCGTGCGAGCATGATGCCCGCGCCGACAAGGATGAGCAGCGCGGATGTCTCGCCGATGCAGCCGCCGACGTTGCCGATGAACAGGTCCTTGTACAGCGCCCACTTGTCGCCGCCGAAATGCTCGATGAGGTACGGATAGCCGTGCTCCTTGAGCATCATGAGCGGCGTGGCCGTCGTGGTCGCATCAACCTTTGCGGCCGTGCCGACGATCTTCCACGTCGTCATGTCCTTCGGGTAGGCGGCGAGGATGAACGCGCGGCCGATGAGCGCCGGGTTGAAGATGTTGTACCCGAGGCCGCCGAAGCAGTGTTTCGCGATGGCCATGCCGACGAACGTGCCGATCACGGGAATCCACCAGGTGATGCAGGGCGGGATGTTGCAGGCGACGAGCATGCCCATGACAACGGCGCTGCCGTCCGAGACGGTGACGGGCACTTTGCGCCACCACTGGATGGCGGCTTCGGTGATCACTGCCGTGGCGACGCAGACGAGGATCAGCGCAAGGGTGTACCAGCCGAACAGGTACACGCTGTACGCGCACGTAGGCACGAGGGCGATCACCACGGTCCACATGATCCGCGGGACGGAATCATCCGTGCGGATGTGTGGGCTGGATGAAACGTTAAGCAATGAAGGCATGGGGGAAACTCTCGAGGTTATTTCGCATGAGAGTGTTTGGCCACATAGCGGGATGGTGGTTCCTGCACGTGATGCACGGCAGCCTGCTGCACTCTGTGCAGCCACGGTCCAACAATGGGATCCCTGAGTGCTTTTGTGCGCATATCCTTGCGGCGTTCTTCGAGTGACAAACCGCTCCATTCCTTCAGCAGCTTGCGCTGGAGCGACGCCTTCATCTTCACGCAATCGAGTGATGGTTCTTTCATGGGAGTCAGACCACTTCGCGTGGTGAGTGTATTCGTACAGTGTTGTAGCCGTTTGCCAGATTCACGGCGTTGTAGCCGGCGATCTTGTCATAGTGCACGACGTGCCTGAAATTCCAGCTAACGACCATGTCTGCACCGCAGACGCTTGCTATGGCAATGTGTTCGGCATCCTCCACGGATGATCGGCCAACGACCTTTGCCCGGATGTACGCATCGCGCAGGGCGATGCATTCCTGTGTCACCTCCACAAGTTCCACACGTTCTGGTGGTATCTCGCGCAGCACAGATCTCACTTGGTCTGGAGCTACACGTAAGTTCAGCAAGAACAGTCTCTGAAACTACGAGCGTAAAGGTACCGCGCCGCACCAACTCAAAGAACAGTCGGCTGTGTTCACGAAACTCATCGTCGTGGCACCCTCCAAACACTGACGTGTCGGCATATATCCTGAAATGCTTCTTCACCAGGTGCTCCTTCCGCCGTGTCCGCGCGACGGCGCGAACAAGCGGACACGTTCCCTTGATACTACTGCGCATTCTCTGAACAGCTCGTCGATGGTCTTCTTCAGCGCCGGGTGCAACATGTCCCGCGCAATCTCGCGCAGCGGCGTCAGCACAAACAGCCGCTCGTGCATCCTTGGATGCGGCACGGTCGCCCGCGGTTCGCCGCTCGTCTCGCTGCCGGCGAGGAGCAGGTCGATATCGATCACGCGCGGCCCGTTCTTTTCGCCGCGCGTCCTGCCGAGCGCGCCCTCGATCTGCAGCGCCATGTCCACCAGGTCGCGCGCGCCGAGGTCCGTCTTCACCGCCAGCACGGCGTTCAAGTACAGCTCCTGCCCTTCCGGGCCGCCGACGGGCGTGGTCTCATACACGCTCGATGCGTCGACGATATCGAGACCCGCGTCGCGCAGCGCTGCCACGGCCGCGCGAAGGTTCGCCAGCCGGTCGCCCATGTTGCTGCCGAGCGCCAGGTAGCACACGCGCGGTTTCATGGCGCGTCAGTACATCTTCAGTTTCCCGATGCGCTCGACGGCCTCTTTGAGCCGTTCCGTCGGCGCGGTCAGCGTCATGCGCACAAATCCTTCGCCGCACGGGCCGAAGCCGTTGCCGGGCGTGGTGACGATGGCCGCCTCTTCGAGCAGTTTCATCGTTGTCTGCGCCGAGGTCATGCCTTTGGGCACGGGCACCCAGACGTAGAAGGCAGCCTGCGGCGGCTCGACGGCGCAGCCCAGTGCGCGCAGGCCGGCGCACAGCGCGTCGCGCCGCTCCTGGTACGTCTTCAGAATCTGCGCATGGCAGTCCTGCGGCCCGTTGAGCGCCGCGATTGCCGCGTCCTGCACCGCGCCGAAGATGCCCGAGTCGAGATTCGATTTCACTTTCGCCAGGCCGGCGAGCATGTCGGCATTGCCCATGGCGAACGCGACGCGCCAGCCCGTCATGTTGTACGTCTTGGACATCGAGTAGAACTCGATGCCGACCTCTTTCGCGCCAGGGACTTCGAGGAATGACGGCGGCTTCCTGCCGTCGTAATACACGTCGCAGTATGCCGCGTCATGGCACACCAGTATGTCATGCTTTTTTGCGAAGGCAACAACCTTCGCAAAAAAAGATAATGGAGCGGTTACCGCAATTGGATTGTTGGGGTAGCAGATGAACATCATCCGCGCGCGCTTCGCGATGTCCGCGGGGATCGCATCGAGGTCGGGGAGGTAGTTGTTCTCTTTCTTCAGCGGCATCCAGTACGTCTCGCCGCCGGTGAACAGCGTGCCCGAGTGGTACACGGGATAGCCAGGTTCGGGCACCAGCACGATGTCGCCTGGATTGACGAACGCGAGGTGGATGTGGCCGACGCCCTCCTTCGACCCGAGCAGCGGGAGCACTTCCTTGTCAGGATCGAGCGTGACGCCGAAGCGGCGCTTGTACATGTCGGCCGCGGCCTTGCGCAGCGCGGGCTTGCCTTGGTCGAGCGCATACTGGTGATTGGCGGCGTTGGTCGCGGCATCCTGCAGCGCCTTGACAATGTGCGGCGGCGTGGGCATGTCGGGATCGCCGACGCCGAGGTTGATGACATCCTTGCCGGCGGCCATGACCTGGCGTTTGACTTTGTCGATCTCGGCGAACAGGTAGGGCGGCAGTTTCTGCAGGCGCTGGGCAAACGTGGTCGTCATGCATCTCCTCGTGTTAATAAGTCAGAACAAACGCCGAAAGTATAGCAAAAACGGGTGGGAAAAGCAAAGAAAACTCAGCGCGCGCAGCGTTGGGGTTAGTGGCTGGGAGTTGGAAGTTGGAAGTGCGCAGTACGAACGTGCTCGACGGCCGTTGCCGTTTGTGTGGCAATCCCGCATGGCGGGACCGGCCGGGATCCCAGCGCCACACCAGCCGCGCCAACGGCCCGCCTTAAGGCGGTACTTCAAATTCCCCATAGCGGCATTGGGGGATGCCACACGGCGGGCACCAAGCAAAGCCCGCCGGAGCCAGCCAGTGACGGTGCCAACTGCCGATCACGAGTATCCCGCAACCGGGACTCGCTGCGCTCGCGAGGACGAGGACGAGCACGAGCACGAGCCGTTACTGAATACTGAATACTGAACACTGAATACTGATCGCCGATCATCGATCACCGATTACCCGCCGTTCCCTCCCTTGCTCCCCGCGCATCTTTCTGCTACAATGGGCACGTCGAAGTGAGCAGGATGTAGCAACCGGACAGCCGAGCACGAGTACGACGATCCCGCGGGGCGGGACGGGCTCCGCTTGCGAAACAACGACGAGTACGATTCACGATTCATCCATGCTGAAATCATCAAGTCATCAAGTCATCAAATCATAAATCCCCATGCCTCTTCTTCCCGATGAACTGAAAATAGTTGACGCGGTGACCAAAGGTCTGCCCAAAGCCGTCAAG
>JAAYZF010000092.1 GCA_012514975.1 bacterium | reverse complement strand
CCGTCCGCCGTCCGCCGTCCGCCGTTGCTGTTTGCCCCACCACAGCCGTCCTCTGTGCCTCTGTGGTTCAGCCGTCCGCCGTTGCCGTCCGCCGTTGCCGTTTGCCCAAGCACAGCCGTCCTCCGTGCCTCCGTGCCTCTGTGGTTCAGCCGTCCGCCGTTGCCGTCCACCTCAAAGGCCGGTACCACAAATCTGTTGCGCCGCTCAGCAACAGATTTGGCCGGGGCCGAAATGCTTCAGCATCACCAGCGGATCGCTCATACTCTCATTGACGATCTTCACGCCTTCCTTCGCCGCCTGCTCGCCGACGAAGTACTCGTCGTGCGTGAGTTGTCCGTAACGGATGATTGCCGGCGACTCGATTGGCCACACGCCCAGCGTGCCGTGGCCCTGCATGCAGATCAACCCGTATGCGCCGGAATCCCTGATCGTCACGGTCTTGCCCGGCAGCACGGTAAGCTGCTTTGCGCTGAACGCGTCCGACCGGTAGCAAATCCACTCGTCGCGATAGCCTTCAGGCTCGGTCTGCGCGAACGGGAGGACGGGCATGGGCTTCATGAAGTTGTTCTTGACGAACTCGGGATCAACGTTCCTCTCCCAGTCAATCACCTCGACCAGGTAGTCGACATCGCCCTTACGGTCCGCCGGGCAGTCTTTCCAGAGCAGCTCGGTCGGGACGACGCGGCGGTTCATGATCACCGACTGGTACATCGCAAAGACGTCCGACGCGCGTTGCGGCTCGTACGTGCACAGGCTGCCCGGCGCATGAAGCACGCCCGCGGGAACGTTCCACCCCGTGCCCGGCTGCAGGCGATAGGCACGCGAGAGCGCGGTGATCTTGTTGTCGCCCTTGTCGAAGTTGGCGAGGCATGCGCGCACCTGATCTTTCGTCGTCCCGGGCTCGAAGCCGAAGAAGGTGAAGGGGAAATCGCCGCCGTGATTGTTCACCTGCGTCGGGAAGTAGTACGCCTCGGGCTTGCCCTTTTGGCCGACGAGCGCGGCGTGTTCATCATCGTGATGAATGTGATGCGGCAGGGGCTCCTGGTTGTCGAAGAATTTCGAGTACATTGGCCACGAGCCGTATTCCTTCCACAGCTTGTCGCCGATGAGCGCACCTTTGAGCTCGGCAACTGCATCGCGCAGCAACGCCTTCCCGACGCGGCCGCCGTTCTCGAGCACGACGAAGCTCAGCCCCTCGTTCGGCGATGTCAGCGGCCCGTTGTCCGCCGGCGTGGTGGACGCGAACCAGCGCTCGTCGATGCCGCCGCGTTCGCCGCCGAGCGCGTAGTAGTCGTCCGGATGCAGCTTGATCCGCCGGCCGGGAATACAGAATGAGCGCGGCACCCAGTTGGGCGCGAGACGCAGGATGCCTTTGCCTTGGTTGATTGCCTGCTGGATGATTGACGTTGTAGACATGATGGATCTCCGTGGTTCCAGGATGATTGTCTTCACGCGAAGTATTTCTCCGCCACAATGCTCTGCATGAACTCGAGCTCGGGCACGACAAGATGCGCGTAGCCGTCTCTGATCGTGCACGCGACCGGCCCGCCCGACGGTTCAAGGCGGACCCGCGGCTCGATGCCGTCGACGCGCAGCGCCACACCGATGTCGCGGATGAGCGGCATGTACTCGGTGAGCGGATACCAGTATCCAAGCAGGCGCTCGCGGCCGCTGTGATTCACCAGATTGACCACGAGATCATCGCCCTTGCGCAGCGCCACCATCTCGACCTGCGCGCGCGTGCTCACCTTCACAACCGGCGTCGGCAGCAACCGGTCGATCAGCGAGAACAGCAGGTCCGCCACGTACGGGTTCTGGTTGCGCCAGTATTCGCCGAACGCGGGCAGGGCAACGTAGATCACTCTGCCCTTTCCCACCGTGCGTTCGATCACCGCGGCATATCCTTCGTATGCATCTGCCGGCGCTTTCCCATGGCCGAACTTCGCGCCGCCCTTGCCCGCCTTCAGCGGCATGATCGCACGGACAATTTCGTGTGCGTCGCCGGCCGGTTTCACGAGCGACCATTTCCCGTTCGCCGACAACGGCTCGCCGCCTGTCACCTCGAAATACAGGTAGTTCAGCGGCGATACGCCTTCATGCTTCACGCCCGCGAGCGCCAGCAGACGCGTGCTGACTCCCGCCTCGTTGGGCGACTGCGTGACGAGCAGCGCGCCGCCGTTCTTTACATACTGCTCGAGCGCGTCCATCGTGGTGTCGTTGAGATACTCGGTCTCGGGAACGATGATCACCCGGTAGTCGCCCTTGCGGCGTTCGAGCGTCGCCGTGCTGATCGCCGTGTAATGCCGCGCGTGATGCATGAACATGCGCGACGCGCCTTCGAACGGCTCGGCCCGCTCCTTCCGCGCCGCGGGGTCAGGAAAGAACTGCAGACGGTCGCCCATCAGATGGTCC
Source organism: bacterium (assembly GCA_012514975.1). Classification (GTDB taxonomy): domain Bacteria; phylum Auribacterota; class UBA3054; order UBA3054; family JAAYZF01; genus JAAYZF01. The sequence goes on along the minus strand of JAAYZF010000092.1, from coordinate 544 downwards.
TGCGAATGGAGCACGGCAACTTCCGGCACGTGAGCTGCACCGGCAAGCACCGCACGACGCTGCTGCACAAAGCCGAAGACGTCCTTCATCATCGTGTACGCGCGTTCCTGCAGCGTGCCGTCGGGCAACTGCCGGTCGATGAGGTAGAAGCTTGCGCCGTTGGCGATGGTGGCGGAGGCTGTATAGAGGATCGTCTCGCGCGTACTGTTGTTCCAGTCGCCAAGGCCATGCAGGAAGCGGCCGCACATGTAATCATGCGGATAGCCCGTGCCCGCCGAGTAATGCGTGAGCGAGCTGGCCACCGTGCCCGTCGGGATCAGGTCGGCCGAGATGCGCGAGATGAACGGCGGCGGGTCGCACGGCCTGCGCACGCCCCATTCCCAGTTGAACGCGATGGTGATGTCCGGCTTCGCCTTGTGCACTTCGCGCGCGGTCTTCGCAAAGAACTCGTCGTAACACGAGCGGTACCACGCGACGTATTCGAGCCAGCGGGGGTCTTCGCTCGATTTCGGGATCGGATGGCCGAACCTGCGTTTGCAGTGGT
>JAAYZF010000091.1 GCA_012514975.1 bacterium | reverse complement strand
GGGCTGCGCGGCCATGTGTTCAAGCTCGCCGACTATCCAGACGGGTTCTCGCTGCTGCTTGACATGGAGTACATCCGCCTCGTGTTCCCGCGGCTCCAGCTCTCCGGCGTCGCCGGCGCGACCATCGACCTTGGCTACACCGAGCATCTCTGGCGAGACAACATGCATCTGCGGCTGCAGCACAACTACGTCGCGACGGACCGGCTGCTGTGCTCGCGCGACACGATCGACTGGCTGTGCCCGCATCCCCGCGGCTTCCGCTACCTCATGATCACCGTGCGCAACGCGAAATCGGATGTGGTCTTGAAGGACATCGCGCTGCGCTCGGCGGGCTATCCCGTGAAGCACACCGGGTCGTTCAAATGCTCGGACAAGCTGCTCACGGCAGTCTGGGAGATGGGTGCGCTGACCCAGGAGACAAACATGGAGGACGCGTACGTCGACTGCGTCGGCCGCGAGCGCGGCATGTACGGCCGCGATACGATCATCCAGTACCACGTCAACCTCGCCGCGTTCGGCGACCATGCGCTCATGGGGCGCTGCATGCAGCTCTACGGCCAGTCGCCCGACTCGACGGGCAAGTTCCGCGCGGTCTATCCCAACACGGGCGACTACACCATCGCCGATTTCGCGCTCAACATGGTCGAGGGCTATCTCAACTATTACGAGAACAGCGGCGATCTCGATCGCATCCGCGAAGACTGGGACGCCATCATGAAAAACATGGCCTGGTTCAGCAGCCTCTCCGATGAACGCAAAGACCTGCTCCTCGACGGCGAATGGCACCTGCACAAAGGCATCAAGGCGCACTACGGCGGCTTCCACGGCGATCTGACCAGCGACGGCTACATGTCGAAGAAGGGCATCCATTGCAGTTTCACGTGCACTTATTTGATTGCGCTGAGGAGTGCAATCAAATTAGGGAAACTGCTGGGGGAAAGCGAGGCGGTGAAGGACATGGAGCGCCGGGTGAAGATTCTGTCCCAGTCGATCCGCACCAAGTTCTGGAACCCGAAGAAACGCTGCTTCAGCGATAATCTCAAGCGCGAGACGCACTCGGCGCATGCGAGCATCCTCGCCGTGCTCGCCGGCGCTGTCTCGAAGCAGCAACTGCCCCACGTGCGCGCACACATTGCGAACGAGCTGAAATCGATCTTCGTCAACGGTTATGACCCGAAGGATGGGGCAATCTGCAGCCCGAACTACGCGTTCTATCTTTTCGACGGCGTGTACAGGCTCGGCCTGCCGGAGACCGCGGAGGGCATGATGCGCCAGGGCTGGGGCTGGATGCTCGCGCAGGGCATGAAAACCTGCGGCGAGTACTTCACGCTCGGCTCGAGCCTGTGCCACGCATGGTCGGCCGCACCGACGTACTACCTGTCGCGCAACGTGCTTGGCGTGCATTATCCGAACGCGCCTGAGTGCGGCATTGTCGAGATTCGCGTGGCGGCGTCGAAGGACGTCACGTGGGCCGAGGGTGCGTATCCGCATCCGAAGGGCGCAATAAAGGTGAAGTGGCACATGGAAAACGGGAGGCGCGTGTTCGACCATGTGAAGGCCCCGCGCGGGGTAACGGTCAGGAGCGTGAAGTAGCGCATGCCGGTGTGGCGCCGGGCTCCGGCCGGCGACCTGCCGGTGTGGCGCTGGGATCCGGCCAGCGACAGGGCGGTCAACGGTCGAATCCCGTTGCCACACAAACGGCCAGCGACGGCACGGCACTTGTCCAAGTGAGTATTCCATGTTGTCTGGCAAGACTGACAACCTTAAGAAAGGCACACTGCCGCGGCTCGATCCTGCCGCCTACATCGGGTACAAGCATGTGTCCTTCACGGCTGTGACGCTCGACCGTCGACATGTGTTCGTGCGCCGGGCAGTTGTGGACCCCTGTATCGCTATGCTCTCCGAGGACTGCGCACGACACAACTGCGAGTGCCTAGTCTATGTTTTCATGCCAGACCATGTTCATCTGATACTCCACGGATGCGATGCATCAAGCGATGTGCTCCAGTCTCATAACACATGGAAAGGAAGAACAGGCAACGAACTCTGCGGCCAGTTCATGTGCCATACCATATGGCAGCCGCGCTCACGTGATCATGTGCTCCGCTCCCATGAATACGAGAGAGGCGCCCTACGCAACATGCTTCAGTATGCGCTTCAGAACCCGGCCCGCGCCGGACTGGTCTCAACATGGCAAGACTATCCGTTCGTTGGCAGTCTGATAGGACCCTATGACATTCGTCATCCCTACTGGTGGGATTGGTTCTACAATGGGAGAGAGTAAGCAAGAAGACAATGCCTCATCACCGGTGTGACGCGGCTTGCCGGTGTGGCGCTGGGATTCGGCCAGCGACAGAGCAGCCAACGGCCAAAGCCCGTTGCCACACAGACCACAGCGACCTGCCGGTGTGGCGCTGGGCTCCGGCCAGTCTCACCGTGCGGGATTGCCGCATAGACATGCAGTTGTGCCAATGATAACCAAACCATAAGGAGCTCCCCATGCCTTCCACCTGTCTTCTCAAACCCGGCCAGACAATCATGTTCGACGGCGACAGCCTCACCTCCCGGCGCATGCCGCCCTGCCTCGACACCTGGCCGTTCCTCCGCCTGGCCAACTGGCACATCTCCTATGCCGAGCTGGTGCAGGAATGGCTGTTCTGCAACAAGCCCGACTTGCGCCTCACCTTCAGGAACGCCGCGGTCGGCGGCTCGAGCTGCCGCAACCTGCTCGATCGCCTCGATTCCATGGTGATGCCGTGCAAGCCCGACTGGGTCGTCTTCTCGATCGCGGGCAACGATGCCGCGCAGAACATCCCCGCCGCCGAGTTCCGCGAGAAGCTGCTGAAGTACTGCACACAGCTGAAGAAAGCGCACGGCACGCGCTTCCTCTTCCTCGGCGGTTTTGACAAGCCCTTCGGCAGTATCAAGAAGAGCATCGCCAAGCGCAGGCAGAATTACGCCATCGCGCGCGACATCATGAAACAGGTCGGCGGCATCTACTTCGACATCGGCATTCCCATGAAGAAGAAGGCTGATCTGCTGCTCAAGCAGTCACCCTATCACACCATCATCTCCGACGCCCACTTCAACCTCCTGGGCAACCACATCATCGCCGGCCTCGTGCTCGAAGCGCTCGGCGTCATCTCCATCAGGTGACCGCGATGAAAGACACGCCCCGTTCAGCCCTCGTCACCGGCGGCGCGCAGGGCATAGGCAAAGGCATCGCCCAGCGCCTGCTCAAGGACGCATGGCAGGTCGCCATCATTGATGCGGACGACGAGGCGGGGCGCGAGACCGTGCGCGAGCTGTCGGCGTTCGGCTCGATCTCCTTCCTCCCCGCCGACACGCGGGACGAACCTGCCGTCGCCGCCGCCGTCGCCGCCGCCGTCGCCCGGTTCGGCCGGCTCGACGCGCTGG
>JAAYZF010000090.1 GCA_012514975.1 bacterium | reverse complement strand
GTTCTGCCTGACGATGCCATAGATCGTTGCGAGGCCGAGGCCGGTGCCCTTGCCCACGCCCTTGGTGGTGAAGAACGGCTCGAAGAGATGGGCCATCGTCTGCTTGTCCATCCCGCAGCCGCTGTCGCTCACTGCCAGGCGGACATACTCGCCGGGGAGGAAGCCGTGATGCTGTTCGCAGTAGGCTTCATCGAACGTGACGTTCTCCGTCTCGATGGTCACATTGCCCACGCCCTCGATTGCGTCGCGCGCATTGATGCACAGGTTGGCAAGTATCTGGTCGATCTGCGACGGGTCCACCTTCACCGGCCAGATGTCGCGCCCAGGCATCCAGGCAAGGTTGATGTCCTCGCCAATGAGCCGCTGGAGCATCTTGAGAATCCTCTCGACGGCGCCGTTCACATCGAGCACTCTCGGGGCGATCGTCTGCTTGCGGGCAAAGCCGAGCAACTGTTGCGTGATCTCGGACGAACGCTTTGCCGCGGTAGCGATCTCCTGGACGTCATCGTGCAGCGGATTCGGCGGCGGGAGATGTTCGAGCACGTGCTCGGCATGCCCGAGGATGACGCCGAGCATGTTGTTGAAGTCGTGCGCCACACCGCCGGCAAGGCGGCCGACGGATTCCATCTTCTGCGCCTGGATCAACTGGGCCTGCAGGTTTCTCTGCTCGGCCGCGGCGCGCCGCCGCTCGGTGATGTCGCGTACGAACACGAGCGCGCCGGGCTTTCCCTCGTAGTCCATGGGGACGGCTGACACCTCCACATGCACCTCGCTCCCGTCAAGCCTGAGATACACCTCCTCGAGCATCGGCACATGCTCCTTCTGCCGATCGAGGCGCTGTAACCGCTCGCCTGACAGCACCCGCGAAGACGGATGCACCCGGTCGATGACCGGCTGGCCGACAAGCTGTTCCTTCGACTCGGCGCCGAACAGCCGGCATGCATTCGAGTTCACATACGCAAAACGCCCGTCTGTCTGCACGAAAATCGCGTCCGGCGCGCCCTCGACCAGCGAGCGGAACTGCTCCTCGCTCCGCCGCAGCTCCTCCGTCCTTCGCGCCACCTGGCTGCGCAACGACCATGACCAGAGGAAGATGACCAGCAGCAGGAGCGCGAGCGGCGTCACGGCCATGGCAACGTAACGAAGCACTGCTGCCAGGGCCGGCCTCCTTTCCTCGTCGTACCTGCCAAGCCATTTCTGGCGAATCCGCCGGTATTCGCCAGACTCGTCGAGCACTCGCAGCCCCTCGGCAAACTCGGCCAGGAGCGCCCGCTCGTTCTGCGGCACGGCATAGCAATATTCGGCCGACAGGAACGGTTGCCGGCCCAGCACGAGATTCGTCCAGCCGTTCTTCTCGATCAGGCGCAGCGCGCTGATGCGCACGGCGATACCGCAGTCGTGCTTTCCTTCAGCCAGTTCGCGCAGGAGATGCTCGTGGGACTCGACGGCCGTTATCTGGCGTTCCAGCCCGTTTTTGACAAGGTAGTCATGGATGAGGTCGCCGCGCTGCACGACGATGCGCTTGTTCTTCAGGTCGGCGAGCGTCGCGGGCGGAACGCCCGTGCCCGCACGGGTGACGGCAACGTAATGGTTTGCCAGATGAGGCTGGGTGAAATCGAGCCACCGGTCGCGCTCGGGCGAGTAGAACATGCCCTGGACGACGTCGATCTCGCGTGTTGCCAGCCCGGCGAGAATATTGGTCCATGGGCCGAGACGGATTTCGACATCAATGCCCATCTCGCGCGCGATCGCCCGCGTAAGGTCCACGACAAAGCCTGCCGGGATGCCCTTCTCGTCCAGGTACTCGTAGGGCGGGTAGTTCCAGTCGCCGCCGACGACAATGCGCCGGTGCGCGGGCAGCTCGAGCGCGGCGAACCATTTGGCGTGGAGGAAGCGGTACGTCCCGTCCGCCATGACGAGGGCAAGGCCTTCGTTGAGCAGGGCAAGGGTTTCCCGGTCGCCGTCCTTTACGGCGAAGCAGAAATCCTGGCGGAAACCCTCGATGGGCTTGTTGACGACGCGGAGGTTGGCGAGTCCGGTTTCCTGGAGCAGCCGGAGCGCCACGAGCCGCTGGATGACCACCGCGTCGTGCCGCCCCATGGAGAGCTCGCGCAGCGCCTCGTCGTACGTGGCGGCAGTGTGGATGATGATTCCGCGGTCCTCACGCCGAATGAATTCCTCGGCGTTGTCGCCGCGCATGACGATGACGTTCCGCCCCTTGAGATCCTCCAGGCTCTCGATGCCGGCGGTGTCCTTGCGCACGACGATGGCGCCGTGAAGCGACATGTAGGGCACGGTGAAATCGAACGCGGCCTCGCGCTCTGGCGTGCGGCCGACGAGCGGCAGCGCCTGGATTTCCCCGCGCTCGAGCCAGCCTCTCACCGCCGTCCACGTCCCCGTGCGAAACGTTACTTCGCACCCCATGGCGCCAAGCGCCGCGCGCATCAGCTCGATGGAGAAGCCGTCCGCCCTGCCTGCCGCGTCAACGATGCAGAACGGCGGATAGTCGATTTCGCAGGCTGAAGTGATCTGCACGGAAGCCAGCGCGCGCACGGGCATGGCCAGTGCGGCGATGAGCAATGCTGCATGCATGCCCGCGCGGAGGAATCTTGCTGTGTGGCGTGTCATTACTTGTGCCGTCCATCTATTGTATCACAAGATGCGCCGGGCATCAAGGCGGGGCCAATCCCGTCCCTGGGGTTCCGGTGTATGGGTGCAGGCCGGCACGCCGATCCGGACGCGCGTATCCGCGAGGCGGCGAACGCGTGTCAGCATGCATGCGCGGCAGGTGACCGGCATCACCGGCGAAGCCGGACAGGCGGCGGCCCGGCGCTAGAGAGAGATTTTCTTCCCCGTCGTCACCGCCTTGTCGCATGCGTGCGTCAGGCGCAGAGTCTCGAGCCCGTCGGCGTAGTCGCACGGGTTGGTCATCCAGTTGCCCGAGGCGACCTGTTTGATGAACGCGGCATTCTCGAACTCGTACATCCTGCCGTGCTCCTGCTGGAAGGTGCGGACGGCGCCCTTTTCGTCAATGGTGAGCAGGCCGGCGCCGAGGTTGAGCCGGTAGAGCCGTTTCTCGCCGCTGAGGACGATCTCGTTGCGCCACGCGTCGCCGACCCACGAATGGATGTGCGCGCCCACCACGCCGTTCGCGAAGGCGAAGCTGAGCGAGAGCGTTTCATCGATCGTGTACGC
>JAAYZF010000089.1 GCA_012514975.1 bacterium | reverse complement strand
CGGCGGGGGCACCGGGCCGGGCAGGTCGGGGATCACGTTGTACCACGACGCCGGCAGGTCGCGGACAGGCAGGTTGATGCGCATGTCATTCATGAACAGTCTCCATTCCTTGTACTGGATCGGGAATCTACTACAGCATGGCCACGTCGGCCTCGGTCAGCATACGCACGTTCGCCGCGCCGAGCGCGCCCGCGGCACGGTCAACCGCCTCGACGCGGATGACGACCACCGCAGCCGCGGCTTTCTTCTCGACAAAGGCGTACATATACTCGATGTTGACGCCTTCGCCCCGGAGCAGGCGGAGTATGGACGCGAGCCCGCCCGGCGTGTCGGGCACCTCGACGGCGATCACTTCCGTCGCCGCGGCGGCGTACGCATGCTCCTTGAGCAGGCGCAGCGCCGCGTCCGTATCGTTCACAATCATCCGAAGCACGCCGAAATCGCTCGCGTCCGCAAGAGAAAGGGCGCGCATGTTGATGCCGTTCTTCCCGAGCAGGTCGCATGCATCAGCGAGCCGCCCGGCGGCGTTCTCGAGGAACACCGAGATCTGGCGCACATTCATGCCGCAGTATAACAAAAACCGCATGGAAACACAAAGGGATCACGGCTCCGGCGCGTCATGCCGTGAATATCGCGCCTGCGTTTGCGTCAAAAGGCATGATATGGTATCATTTGGATGCAAACCGGAATCCAATTGCACATCCGCCGTGTGTGCCGGCGGCACGAGGATTTAGAGATCACAACGCAATGAGGAGTCGTATGAAGAAGACCGTATTGATGTTCGGCGCCGTTGCCGTTCTTGCCCTGCCCCTCGCGGCGGAAGAGGCGGCAAAGGCCGATGAAGGCGCCAAGCCTGAACAGGCCGCAGCCGCTCCCGCAGCCAAAACCGGAGCCGTGGAAATGAGCCAGAACGACAAGCTGAGCTACTGTATCGGCCTTGATATCGGCGGGAACTTCAAGCAGATGGAAGTGCCGCTCAATGCCGATCTCGTCACGAAAGGCATCAGCGACGGCCTTGCGGACAAGGAGCCCATGCTCACCAAGGAGCAGATTCGCGAGACCATGACAACCTTCCAGAAGGAGATGATCGCGAAGAGCCAGCAAATGCGCGAGAAGCAGGAGAAGGAAGCCGCTGTCTCAGGCGAAAAGAACAAGAAGGAAGGCGATGAATTCCTCGCGAAGAACAAGGCGAAGGAAGGCGTCAAAACCACCGCCAGCGGCCTCCAGTACAAAATCATCGTCGAAGGCACCGGCGCCGCCCCCGCTGCCACCGATACCGTCGTGTGCCACTACAAGGGCACGCTCATCGACGGCACCGAGTTCGACAGCTCGTACGGCCGCGGCGAGCACGCCACCTTCCAGCTCAACCAGGTGATCAAAGGCTGGCAGGAAGCGCTCCAGTTGATGAAAGTCGGCGGCAAATCGCAGATCGTTGTCCCCTCAGACCTCGCCTATGGCGAGCGGGGCGCAGGCCGCGACATCGGCCCGAATGCCACACTCCTCTTCGACATCGAGCTCCTCAGCGCCAAACCCAGCCCGCCCGAAGAAGAACCGGAAACGGAATAGCGACGCACCCTCCGCCGCCACACGCGGCGAGATGAACACTGAACGCCGTGGCGACTTCCGCCACGGCGTTCTCGTTTCCATGGCCGGTGGTTGATGGTTGATAGTCGATAGTCGATAGTTGATAGTCGGCAGTTGATAGTCGGTAGTCTGAGCGGCACAGTCTGCGGGCGCCGTGCTAATGCCGTTCCAGGGGGAACGACGACGACGATTACGAGCACGAGGACGAGCACGAGGACGATTGCTCCCAACTTCCAACTCCCAACTCCCAACTGCGTCATTCCTCCGTGTACATCTCCCTCAATTCCTTCATGTACGAAGACACGCGGTCCTCCGACGCGGGCTCGCTGCAGATGTTGTCCAGATGCACGATCAGATCCTCGGGGATGTCCTTGAGGAATTCGCTCGGCTGGCGCTGCTCGAGCGTGCCGAACCGCATCCTGCTCCGGCAATGGCTGACGGTGAACTGGCGCTGTGCGCGCGTGATCGCCACATACATCAGCCGGCGTTCCTCCGCATACCCGTTCTCGGCGACCGACCGCTCGTGCGGTATCACCTTCTGCTCCGCGCCAACAAGGTAGACAAAAGGGAACTCCAGCCCCTTGGCCGCGTGGATCGTCATGACGGGCAGCTTGTCCTTCTGCATCTCCTCGTCCTCGTCGTTCGACATGAGCGAGATGTTCGACACGTATTCGGCCAGGGATGGTTTCGCCGCCTGCCGCTCATAGTAGGCTATGCTCTCGATGAGCGACTCGACGTTGGCGAGCCGGCTGTCGATGTCCTCCTTGTTCTTCACCGCGGCCTCAAGCTCGCGCCGGTACTCGATGCGCTCGAACAGCTCGCGCGCGATCCGCGATGGAGGCGTCGTGCCCAGCTTCCCACGGAATTCCTCGATCACCGCGTGAAACGACTTCACCGCCTCCCTCGCCCCGGGCGCGATCTCCCCGCATGCGTCCGCCCGCGCAAGCGCCTCGTACAGGTCCGTCTTCAGCTCGCCGGCATGGCGGCCGAGCTTCTCGACCGTCGTGGGCCCGATGTTCCTCGGCGGCACGTTGATGATGCGGAGCAGCGCCTCGTCGTCATGCGGATTGACGAGCAGGCGGAGGTAGCTGAGGAAATCGCGCACTTCCTTCCGGTCGTAAAACTGCATGCCGCCGACGACCACGTAGGGTATCTTGTACCGCCGCAGCACTTCCTCGAACGGGCGCGACAGCGCGTTCATCCGCATCAGGATCGCGTACGCGCTGTACGGCCCGTGATGGTCGCGGCGGTGGGTGATGATGTCGGTCACGACAATCTCCGCCTCGTTCATCTCGTCCGGCGCGGCGAGGCAGCGGATGGGCTCGCCGGCATGGTGGCGCGTCCACAGGGCCTTTGCCTTGCGCTCCTCGTTCTTTGCGATCACTGCGTTGGCCGCCTTGAGGATCGTGGACGTCGAACGGTAGTTCTCCTCGAGCGTGATCGTGGTGGCGTGCCTGAAATGCTTCTCGAAATCGAGGATGTTGCGTATCTCGGCCCCGCGCCATCCGTAGATCGACTGGTCGTCATCGCCGACGACGCAGATGTTGCGGTGCGTGCCTGCGAGCGCATGGAGGATCTGGAACTGGATGCTGTTCGTGTCCTGGTACTCGTCGACGAGGATGTAGCGATAGCGGTCCCGGCACGCGTTGAGCGCATCGGCATGCCTCCTGAACAGACGGAGAGGAAGGAAAAGGAGGTCGTCGAAGTCCACCGCGTTGTTCTGCCTGAGCGCCGTGCGGTACACATCCCACACGCGCTGGTAGACCGCGGCATCCACCCCGTCGCCGTCGCGCAGGGCGAGCGTGTCTTCCAGCGGCGCGCGCGACTTGAGCATCGTCTGAAGCACTTCGTCCGGCTTGTATTTCTTCCACGTCACGGACACGCTGCGCAGCGCCTTGCGCACGATGGACAACTGGTCGCCGCTGTCGTAGATCGTGAAATCGGTCCCCAGCCCCAGTTTTGCCGCGTACTCGCGCACGAGGCGCGCGCCGAAACTGTGGAACGTCGAAATCTGCATCTCGCCCGCCGCATCGCCTACAAGCTTCCGCACACGGTCCCTCATCTCGCGCGCCGCCTTGTTCGTGAACGTCACGGCAAGTATGTGCTTCGCCGGTATGCCCTTCTCGAGCATGTAGGCGATGCGGAACGTCACTGTGCGCGTCTTCCCCGTGCCCGCGCCGGAGAGAACGAGCACGGGGCCGTCGATCGTGGTGACTGCCTTCCGCTGCTGGGGATTGAGATTCGTCAATGAAACCATGTTCCTGTGTCCCTGGTACAAACGCGCAGCATTATAGCAGTGAACACGCCGGGATGCAAGAGGCCGGAACTGGACGCCACTGAGGTTTGACTTTTGCGGGGAGGTCTGCTATACTAACGTTGCTTATAGTGACGCCCGCCGGG
>JAAYZF010000088.1 GCA_012514975.1 bacterium | reverse complement strand
CGGCTGGGTGTGGCTGGGCGAGGTACCGCATTGGTTGTCATTGGCGGGCGGGCTGTTGGCGCTGGCGGGCGTGGTGGTGGTATCGCGGGCGAAGCATGTGGTTGAGATCGCCGGGGCGCCGGAGGCGGGGGAATAAAATCAGTCCTGCAGACCGGGACTGATTTTATCGATGGCCGGCTTGTGAGGCGTGCCGGCCATGAGTGTCCAAATGGGGGAGCGCGATCCGGGTCACAAACGTCGCACGCCAATGTAGACGCGGATCCTGCCGTTCGCCTGGATCCGCGGTTGTTAACGGCCGCCGATCCCAGACGGCGGAATCGGCGTCTATCCCCCATTACGGCATTGGGGGATGTGCGGCCTGGGAGCGGCCATCTGTTGGCGCATGCGATGGAACGTGGAACTACACGGCCACTTTGACTTTTACTCACCAAGGCATAGCCTCGGCCACTTCCATGCGGCGGCCAATATGTGTAGCCGCCGATCCCGCATGCGGGACCGGCGCGCGGAATGCCATTCCGCGTCTACACGGGTTTGTGCGGCGGGTTACAGCCGACGGAGATACAGCTCCGGGTCGTTGAGAAATGAGCGCATCAGGGCGACGTGCTCGATGCTGTCGAACGGCACCTGGCGCAGGGGGAGCGCATCGAAGCTGATGATCGCCGCACCAGGGAACGCCATCAGGATGGGCGAGTGCGTGGCGATGATGAACTGCGCGCCGCGGTCAGCAACCATTTCCTTCATCATCGAGAGAAAACCGAGCTGGCGCAGGGGTGACAGCGGCGCCTCGGGTTCGTCAAGCAGATAGAGCCCGTCGGGGACGAAGCGTGCCTCGAACAGCTTGAGAAAGCTTTCTCCGTGCGAGCGCGCATCGAGGTTTTCACCATAGCGTTTGACGAGACCGGCGCGCTGGCCGAGGAGCGAACCGCGGGCGAGCATGTCGCCGTACGAGTCGCCCGAGTAGCGCTGCGCCTCGTTTTCGAGTTCCTTTCCCAATTCATTCATGCGGCGTGCAAAGCGGAAGAAATCCTCTGCGCGGAGGAAGAAACCGCGGTGCGTGCGTTTGGACCATGCGAGGCGCATATGGGCAGCGAGTGCGCGCGCATGTTCGAGCGAATGGTCGGTCTGGATGCGTTCGCCGCCGACGATGGGGAGGGACGCAGCGGCGGCGATGGCTTCCATGAGGGTAGACTTGCCCGAGCCGTTTTCGCCTGCGAAGATGGTGACAGGAGAAGGAAATACGAGTGTTTCAAGCGTTCTGACCAATGGGAGGGAAAAGGGGAATGCCCCAGGGAGTTGCGCCGCCTTCTTGAGGCTGACGGAACGGAGGTGGATGCTGGGATGGCTGGGGCCGGCCATGCAGCATTATAGCGGAATGGAGAGAGGGATGCAACTCACCAAGGCACAGCCTCGGCCACTTCCATGCGGCGGCCTGTGGCCGTTGACCGCAGAGCGGATGGCACGGCGCCTGTCGCGTAAGGCTGTGTGCGACGAGATGGCAGATCATGCACGCGGCGCATCACCACCGGCGCGCGCGGGAGCGATAGGCGGACGGGCTGGCGCCGTTGATGCGTTTGAACGTGGCGCTGAAGTGGTAGGGGTCGGGGAATCCGACGGCTTCACCGATTTCCTCGATGCGGAGCGAGGTGGAGTCGAGGAGGAGGGCGGCATGGCGCATTTTCAGGTTGGCTAGCCAGCGGTTTGCGCGGACATGGAGGTGAGCCTGGAAGAGGCGGCTGACGTGGGCTACGGTGCAGCCGGCGGCGCGGGCGAGGTCGCGGACATTGATATGGCTGGCGATATGGGATTCGGCGAAGGCGACAGCGGATGCGAGGGTGCGGGTGAGCTGGCGCGGCGAGGGAGCGCGGGGGATGGCGGGCGCGACGCAGAGGAGGATATCGTAGACAAGAAGCGAGAGCAGGCGTGCATGGTCTCGCGGCCTGTTGCGCAGGAGGGAGAGGATGCGCTCGAATTTCCCGAGGACGGCGGAGAAGGTAGCGGCGGGGAGATGAAGGACAGGGGTGTCCTGCAGGCCGAGCTGGCGGAAGAGCTCGGAAGAGAACGGGGGCCAGAGGTTGACGAAGATGCGTTCCCAGTTGCCCGCCGGGCCGGTGTGGTACTCGAACGCGTTCTCGGGCATGAGGATCATGAGGTCGTGACTGCCGACGTGGTACTGAGAGCCATTGACGG
>JAAYZF010000087.1 GCA_012514975.1 bacterium | reverse complement strand
CTTCCAGTACTACGGCAATCCCGGCGACAACGAAATCCGCGTCTCCATCGCCTGCAACGAAGCGTACAACTGGGCGGTCGCGGCCATCGGCTCCAACCCCGATCTCACCGGCCCGAGCGTCTGGACGCCGCAGCGCTATCCGTACAATCCCGGCGGCAAAAGTTTCGGCCCGCAGACGGGTTATGTACTCAAGGACATGCCCAGGGACTTCCACGTGTGGACGTTCGCGTACGACCGCGGCGGCATTACGGATATCCGCACCGTGTTCCGCACGGACAAGGATGGCGCCAACAGCACGGCCAACAACCACAACGAAACGTTCGCCGGCGGCACTGACGTCAATCCCTGGCAGTCGCAGGCAATGACCGACCGCGGCGAGTTCCCGCGCACGATGGACGGGTTCGGCGGGCTCGAGAACATACAGTACGAGCTGCCCACGGTCATCGCGCATCATTACTGGACCAGGATCACCGCCGAGACCAACACGCTGTACGACTACTTCATCGTGGCCACCGATGCGGCAGGGCACTCGACCACGAGCGACATCCAGCACGTCTACGTCGGCGCGAGCACTGCCGGCGGCGATGCCGTGGTCGCCTATTCGCCCGATCCGCCTGTGCAGGGCGCGGAGTGCACGATCAGCTACGACAGCGCGGGCCGCGTGCTTTCAGGCGCATCGGGCGTCAATATGCACTATGGCGCGAACAACTGGAACCCCGTGATCGCGCCCGATGCGGCCATGACGGGAACGACCGGCGGCGTGTGGGCGTGCACGGTCTTCGTCAGCTCGACATGGAGCCAGATCGACTGCGTGTTCAACAACGGCGCGGGCACATGGGACAACAACGGCGGTGCCGACTGGCACAGGGCGACCGTCGCGGGCGACCAGCCGCCTGTTGCGTCGTTCACCGCCTATCCCCGCGCCGGCGACGCGCCGCTTGCCGTCTCGTTCACCGACACGTCCTTTGGCCAGGTGCTCTGGCGCGAATGGTCGTTCGGCGACGGGAATGTCAGTGCCGCGCAGAATCCGGTGAATCTCTACCCGGATCCCGGCGCGTACGCCGTGCAGCTCATCGTGTCGAACGCATTTGGCGCGAGCACGAACATGAAACACGGCTACATAGTCGTTTCATCGGCCCTCGTCTCGAATGCGGATGGCACCAACATCGTTGCTGACAACGCCGGCGCGCAACGCATCCTGCAGGACACGCCCACCGGCTTTGGCGACGCAGTGACGCCCGGCCACGCCGGCTCCGAGCTCGACGCGCTCTACATGACGAACTCCCTCGATTGTCTCAGGATTTCCATCAGCGGGAATCTTGAGACGAACGGGAACTGCGTCATGCTGTTCATCGACAGCACACCGGGCGGCACGAACCGGTTCGGCACGGCGTATTCGTGTGAGCGCGTCCGCTCGCTGAACGGCCTCGTGCTCGATGCCGGCTTCGCGCCCGATTTCGCAATTGTCATCAACGCGTGGGCGGCGGGCTTTTTCCTTGATTTCGAGGAGCTCGGCGGCGCAGCGAAGGACGGATATTTCGGCACGGGCGCCGGCAGCATCTTCGTTTCGCGCGTGCTCGAACATGCGAACACCGGCCTGCGCGCCGGATTCAACGACAGCAACGTCGGCGGCATCACCTCCTCGAGCACCAACGGCGCCGCGAGCGTCACCACAGGCTGGGAGTTCGACATCCCCTGGTCGTTGATCGACGTCGGCCTGCCCACAGCCTGCGTCGTCAAAGTGCAGGCGATCATCACCGGCCCGATGATCGAGAGCAGCGCGGGAACGAAATGGCTGAGCAACCAGTCGTTGCCCGGCGTCAACAACGCGACAAACATCCAGGGCCAGATCGGCGGCGGGTCGATCGCGAATTACGATGCAGTGCCCGGCGCGCAGCATGCGTCATACGCGTTCGAGGCGATCCCGGAGCCGGCTGCGCTGGCATGTGCGCTGCTGCTCGTGCCTGCATGTGCACGCCGGGCGGCACGGGCATCCTGCCAGGTCGGTGCCTCGGGCACGAGCACTGTCAAAATGACAGCAGCCGCGTAGTCCTGCGCCTATTCTTCGGGGCAGGGCAATCCTTCAACATACGTATTATCAATACGTTATGCATTCGTCCGCAATGCTGGCACGGCACCTGCTGCATTAGGTGCCGATGAGGCCGAGAGTGTACAAATTGTCCTTGTTGCTCGTGACCGGCCTGGCTCACGGCGAGGTGGCTTTCACGATCTGCTCCTCGACGCAGGCGGTGCCGGCGAGCCATTGCGCGGATGTCACCATCGTGGCTGAATGGCCGCAAGGGAGCGAGACATACGCCGTGTACGCGCCGGTGATGCCGCAGCTTGCCGGCATGGTGGTCAAGGACGACATGTCATTCAGCGAAGCGATGAAGGAAGGCTCGCAGATTCTCCAGCGGGTCATTCATCATTTCAGGCTCCTGGTGACCAATGTGCCCGGCGAAACGGTTGAGACGGGGCCGATTGTCGTGCGATACCGCAGGGCCGGCGAGCCGGACAGCCGGGAGACGCAGTTGCGCAGCGTGCGGTTCACGGTCGTCGCGCCGTCGCGGAGCGCGGCGATGCTCGGCGTGTCGGGCGGCGCGGCGGCGGTGGCGCTTGGCGCGTCGGCGGTTGTGCTCGGCCTGCGGCGGAGGCGGCGGCACGGGGCGGCCGGGTGGCAGCCCGGGCCCGAGGATGCGCTGCTCGCGAAGCTTGATCCGGTGAAGCGCCACCGCATCGAGGGCGACATGCCCCTGTTCTTACAGGAGCTAGAGAACCTCATCCGCCAGTACTACCGGGTGAAGTACGCGATAGGCTCGGTCGAGAACGCCTGTGAATCGGCGCCGGCGATGCAGAATGTCGACATGCGCGCGCTGGCGGTGGCGAAGGAATTGATCTGCCTGTCCCACCGCGTGCGTTACTCGGGCTATCAGCCTGGCGCGCGCGAGCAGGACAGGATGTACGACTTTGTGAAATCACTGTTAACGCGCCCGCGGGCGCACCGGCCGTCGCCGGATGACGACATACGACTTCAGCAGGAGACCCCATGATCGACGTACAGCACATCAACGAGAAAGTCAGAGAGCAGAGCCAGTTCGTCTCGGGCATCCGCGGCGAGATGGGCAAGGTGATCGTCGGCCAGCAGTACATGATCGACCGGTTGCTGATCGGCCTGCTCTCGAACGGCCACATCCTGATCGAGGGCGTGCCCGGGCTGGCCAAGACGCTCGCCGTCACCACGCTCGCCCGCACCATCCAGGCGACGTTCAACCGCATCCAGTTCACCCCCGACCTCCTGCCCGCCGATCTTGTCGGGACGCTGATCTACAATCAGAAGGACGGCGCGTTCACGACGAAGAAAGGCCCCATCTTCGCCAACTTCATCCTCGCGGACGAGATCAACCGCGCGCCCGCCAAAGTGCAGAGCGCGCTCCTCGAAGCCATGCAGGAACATCAGGTCACCATCGGCGACCATTCGTTCAAGCTCGACGAGCCGTTCCTCGTGCTCGCGACGCAGAACCCGATCGAGCAGGAAGGCACCTATCCCCTGCCCGAGGCGCAGGTCGACCGTTTCATGCTCAAGCTCAACATCACCTACCCGAACAAGAAGGAGGAGAAGGAAATCCAGGAGCGCATGGCCCACACGTCCACGGAAATCACGGTCAAGCCCATCATCACGCCGGGCGACATCATGAAGGCGCGCGAAGTGGTCGACCAGGTGTTCATGGACGAGAAGATCAAGGACTACATCCTCGACATCGTGTTCGCCACGCGCGATCCCGAGGCGTACAAGCTGCCGATCAAGCAGTACATCGAGTACGGCGCCTCGCCGCGCGCAACGCTCTACCTTACGCTCGCGGCAAAGGCGCATGCGTTCATCCAGGGCCGGGGCTATGTGACGCCCCAGGACATCAAGTCCATCGGCCTCGACGTCCTGCGCCACCGCGTGATCATCTCGTACGAGGCCGAGGCCGAGGATCTGACGCCGGACGACGTCGTGCAGAAGGTCTTCGACGAGATCGAGGTTCCCTGAAAACCGTCAGGGATGTTGCCTGACGGTTCTCAGGCAACTTGATGACTTGATGATGTGATGACGTGATGATCTGGAGTAACTCGCATGACACGAGAAGAGTTGCACAACCGACTGAAGCAGTTCACCTTGCGGGTGTTCCGACTTGTCGGCGCATTGCCCAGGAACGTGGTTGCCAACACGATCGGCGGCCAGGTGACGCGCTGTTCATCCTCAAGTGCGGCAAACTATCGTGCTGCGTGTCGTTCGCGTTCTGCGGCAGAGTTCTCCGCACGCCTCGGCGTAGTGCTCGAGGAACTAGATGAGAGCGCATTCTGGCTCGACCTGATCATCGCGGCAGAACTGCTTCCCAAAACTCGCGTGGCACTTTTGCTGGATGAAGCCAACGAGCTCGTGGCAATCTTCTCGCGTTCATATGCCACCTCAAGACGCAATGCCAAGCGGCCGAAAGCCTCGCGCGAGGGAACTGCTGATGATGCCTGAGATCATCAAGTCATCAAATCATAGATCATACATGGAGTAACTGACATGCTTTCCCAGGAACTGCTCAAGAAGGTCCGCCAGATCCACATCCGCACCAGGCACCAGGTGACGGAAGCGATGGCGGGCGACTACAAGAGCGCGTTCAAGGGCCGCGGCATGGAGTTCGATGAAGTCCGCGAGTACCAGCATGGCGACGACGTGCGCACGATCGATTGGAACGTCACCGCCCGCCTCGGCCACCCGTTCGTCAAGCGCTTCGTCGAGGAACGCGAGCTTACCGTCATGCTGATGATCGACGCAAGCTCCTCGGGCTCGTTCGGTTCCGTCTCACAGTCGAAAAACGACGTCGCGGCGGAGATCGCCGCCCTCCTCGCCTACTCGGCCATCAGGAACAACGACCGCGTCGGGCTCATCATCTTCACCGACCAGGTCGAGAAATTCATCCCGCCGAAAAAAGGGCGCTACCACGTCCTGCGCGTCATTCGCGAAATCCTCTACTTCGAGAAACCGGAGCACAGCGCCACGGACATCACCTGCGCCCTCCAGTTCCTCCAGAAGGTCTGCACGCGCCGCAGCGTCGTGTTCCTCGTGTCGGACTTCATCGGCGCGGGATACGACAAGGCGATGCTCCTCGCGTCAAAGCGCCATGACCTGATCCCCGTGACGATCACCGACCCGCGCGAGATCGAGCTCCCCGATATCGGCTTCCTCGACCTTCTTGATGCCGAGACCGGCGAGCGCATCCTCATCGACACTCACGACCCGAATGTGCGCAAGGCGTTCCGCGTCCTCGGCTCGCGCGAACGGGACGACCGTACACGCATGTTCCGCCAGATGAAGGACGATGCAATCAACATCTTCACCGAGAAATCCTACGTTGATCCGCTGGTCCGCTTCTTCAGGATGCGCGAACGGAGAATGGCGATGTAGATTGGAGAATGACGCTGGAGACTGGAAACTGGAAACTGGAGACTGGAGACTGCCGAGGACGAGAACGACGACGAGGACGATGTCCAATCACAAATCATAAATCATAAATCTCCATGCCCGCTCCCGAGTACATGAACATGGTGCACAGCGATGAGGTGAAACGCCTGTTGCGCAGTCAGTTCATCGCCCAGATCGCCGCGCTGTCAATCCTTGTCGCGGCCATCCTGGCGGTGAGCATCATCATGATCAGCCGCATGCGGGCCGGCGATGCCGACGGCCAGGCGCCGCTGTGGTCAGCCGGGCAGCAGCGGATGCTGGCCACGAAGCTCAAGACCGAGGGTCTCACGGACGAGGCGGTCGCCGCGTTCGAGGACTACGTCGACCGCTACCCGGTGGACAATGCCGAACGCGCAAACGTCTACTTCGCGCTCGGGCAGATGCGGTACGGCCAGGCGCGGTACAGCGACGCGCTTGCCTACTTCTACCGCGTCGAGATCGCCGACCCGGAGACGCCGCTGAAGAAGGAGCTGGGCGTGCAGATCGTCTCCTGCCTCGAACGCCTTGGCAGGACGATCGACGCGTCATACGCGCTGGCAACGCGCACGGCACTGCGCGCGCAGACCAACGCGCCATCGCGCCGCGGCGCCGTTGTCGCCACGATCGGCCCGCGCGAGATCACTCTCGGCGACCTCGCGGATGAACTGCAGAAGCTTCCGCCCGCGACGCAGGAGCAGATGAACCGGCCGGACCGCATACAGCAGTTCCTCCGCGACCACGTCGCCGCACGGCTGCTGGCGGACAAAGGCAGGCGGCTCGGCCTTGCCGACGATCCCGCCATCCGCAGGCAGGTCGACGACGTCGAGACGTCGCTGATCATCGACCGCGTGGTGAATGACGAGCTGCGCGCGCGGGTCACGATCGACCCCGCGGACGTCAAACTGTTTTACGAGGCGCGCAAGGCCGCGCTGACCAACGAGCAGACGCGCGCCGATGGCACGAATGAGACGAATAGGACCCATGGGACCTATACGACGTATAGCAACGACTATGCGGCGGCGGAAGCCGTCTACCGCTCTGAGAAGAGCCGGCGGGCGCTCGACGACTTCGTCAAGGAGCTCATGGCCGCCGAGCGCGTTCGCCTCTATCCCGAGCGCGTGCGGTTCGACGCGCGCGGCCAACAGGAAGAGAACCGTTGAACACAACACGCAGTCATAACGGAGCATGCACCGTGGCCGTCGCGGCATCCCTGCTGCTGCTGAACGCGGGATGCCGCCGGGAGGCCGGGCAGCCTGCACAGGCGCCCGCGCCGCCCCTTCGCCTGCACGTCACCGTTGATCATCCGGTCATCACGATCGGCGACCTCATTAAGTACACGATCAGCGTTGACGCCGCGACGAACGTGGTATTCGCGATGCCACAATTCGCGGAGAACCTCGGCGGGTTCGCGATCAGCGACTGGGACAAGGGCTCCCCCAGTGCGGGCCGCGACGGCCGCGTGCATCACTCGCAGACGTACACGCTCGAGACGTACCTCACCGGCCTGTACGAGATTCCGCCCGCGGCGGTGACGTACCTCGACGGCGGCGCGACGAACATCATCCGCAGCGCGCCCGTCTGCGTCGAGGTGAAAACGGTCGTTTCCAGCGAGGACGACCTTGCGGCGATCCGCGACATCAAGCCGCCGGTCGATCTGGCGGAGAAGCGGCCGATGGACTGGCGGCTATGGCTGATCGGCCTGTGCGGCGCGCTGGTGCTGCTCTATTCCCTCGCCAGGCTTGTGCGCTACCTGCGTGCAAGGGCCGCGGCGCCAAAGCCGCCCGTGCCGGCGCACGAGCTCGCCTACGCCGCGCTCCGCGCGCTTCACGACGCCCAGCTCGTCGAGAAGGGCATGATCAAGGAGTATTACTACCGCCTCTCCGACATTCTCAGGCATTACATCGAACGCAGGTTCGGGCTGCGCGCGCCCGAGCGGACGACCGAGGAATTCCTCTCCGAGCTGCGCGGCAACGCGCTGCTCTCGTCGCGGTACCAGGAGCTGCTCGAGCAGTTCCTCACCGAATGCGACATGGTCAAGTTCGCCAATTTCAGCGCACAGGCCGGTGACGCGCGCCGCGCGCACGACGTCGCCGTCCAGTTCATCGAGGAGACGCGCGAGCGGCCCGACGACCGGAAGACCCCATGATCCGCTTTCACGATCCTTACTGGCTGCTGCTCCTGCTGGCCATACCGGCGGTGGTCTGGAACTACGTGCGCGCGAACGCGGGCGGCGCAGTCAAGTTCTCGTCCATCGCCAACCTGAAGCGGATCAGGCCCTCGTGGTCGCTCCGCCTGCGGCACGTGCTGCTCGTGCTGCGCTGCCTGGCGATCATCGCGCTTGCCGTGGCGCTTGCGCGGCCCCAACGCGGCAAGGAGGATACGCGCGTCCTCACCGAGGGCATCGACATCGTCCTCGCCGTCGACACCTCGGGCAGCATGCTCGCCGAAGACCTTGCGCGCGGCCGCAACCGCCTTGATGTCGTCAAGGATGTCGTGCGCGACTTCATCCGCAAGCGCAGGAACGACCGTATCGGCCTCGTCGTCTATGGCGCGCAGGCATTCACCCAGTGCCCGCTGACCCTCGATTACGGCGTCCTCCTCCAGCTCCTCGACAAGGTCAGGATCGGCACGGCGGGCGAGCAGGCCACCGCAATCGGCGATGCGCTCGCCACTGCCCTCCTCCGCCTCCGCGACTCGAATGCGAAGAGCAAAATAATCATCCTGCTCACCGACGGCCGGAACAACAGCGGGCGCGTCCTGCCGGAAACCGCCGCCGAAATGGCCAGCGCGCTCGGGATCAAGACCTACACCATCGGCGCGGGATCGAAAGGCCTCGCTCCCATGCCCATGCAGGACTTCTTCGGCCGCATGGTCTACCAGCGCATCCAGATCGACATTGACGAGGACCTTCTCCAGCAGATCGCGAAGGCGACCAATGCAAGGTACTTCCGCGCCACGGACCAGACGTCCCTCCGCGCGATCTACGACGACATCGACAAGATGGAGAAGACGAAGACCGAGGTGTTTCACTACATGGAGTACAAGGAGCAGTTCACGCGCTTCGCCCTGCTCGGCGGCGCATTCCTGCTGCTCGAGATCGTCCTCGCGAACACGCGGTACAGGAGACTGCCCTAGGAATGGCCGGAGCGGCCGTTCCAGGACGAAGCACGAGCACGAGCACGAGCACGAG
>JAAYZF010000086.1 GCA_012514975.1 bacterium | reverse complement strand
TCGGGACAGGGATGTCCCTCCTACCTTGCTCGGGACAGGGATGTCCCGAGTACCTTGATTCTGAAGCGGCTACGTGGTATACTTTCCTGCCATGGAACCGCAGGCGGACAGTCAGCCACCTTCAGTCAGCGGAAGTGCCAGGCGCAGGCGGGGAGTGCACGCGCTGCTGCTGTTGTCTGTGCTGACCATCTACTTCCTGAACAATCTTGTCACGAAGCTGGACTACAGCAGGGACGAATGGCGGTTTACCGCGCCGTTCACGCCGCTGACGCCCATGGGTGTCGATTTCCATTTGACGCTGCATCGCGCCGAAGACCTCCTGCTGAAAACCCATCCGCTCGAGCCGGCGATGTACCCGCCGTTCGCGCACATGTTCTTCCTGCCGTTCGCGCTGATCCCGTACCGTGCGGCGTACATAGGGCACATCGTGCTGCTCTTTGCCTGCAACATCGCGGCCGCGGTGATGGCCGTGCGGCTTGCGGGGCATGTGTATGCGCCCGGGGGCGGCCGGGGCGGCGCGGTCGGGCCCGCGGTCATCGCGGCGACCGCCGTGCTTGCGATCACGAGCTGCGGCTTCATGCTCAGCATCGAACGCGGCAACTACGACATCTACCCGGCGGTGCTGATGCTGATGGCGCTGTGGGTGCTGATCGAGCAGCCGCGGCGCGTGTGGGTGCAGGTGGCGTTGATCTCGATGGCGGCGCATCTGAAAATTTATCCTGTGCTGCTGTTGAGCGCGGTCGTGTGGCGTCATCGATGGCGGAGCGTGCTGCCGATAGTGGCCGTCAACGCCGCGCTGTTTCTAGTGTGGGGGCCGCACGAGGCGGCCGGCTGCGTGCGCGCCGCGTTCGAGGGGATGCAGGGCACGTGCGTCTGGATGGGCAATCACTCGGCGATGTCGTTCTTCGAGCGTGTGGTAGACCGGGTCGGGCCCGCGCCGCGCGTGATCGAATGGGCGTGCATCTGCATTCCGCTGCTGTTGTGGGTGTCGGGCGCGGCGTTGCTCGTGCGGCGTGGGTATTCAGGGCGGGGCGTCATCGAGCTGTTCCTGCTCTCGGTGCCGGTGATGAGCGTGCTGCCGAGCACGAGCCACGACTACAAGCTGGTGATCGTGTACCCGGTGATCGGGATGCTGCTGTTCATCTTCCTGTCGGCATACGCGAGGACGGGCGGCCGCGGCGCGCTGGTGCGGGCGGTGCTGACGCTTGTGCTTGCCGGGTTCATCGGCAAGCCTGCGTTTCCCGCGCCGCTGTTCTGGGTGAACAACAAGTATCCCTTCGTGGTCATCCTGCAGATGCTTGTGTTCGCGCAGATTGTGTGGCCCGAGCCGGGCAGTGCGCCTGAAAGCGCGGCCGGCGGCGAAGGCGCACTCGCATCGGTCTCGCGGGAGGCGCCATGAATACGCGCGCGGTGGCGGACACGATGCTTGGCGCGGTTGCGCTTGCGCTGGCGGTTCTGTACGTTGCGCAACTGGCGCCGCCGACGCCGTACGTGATGCGCGAGCTGTTCGACGGTTCGCTGACGTACGAATGGGCGCTCACGAACGCGGTGATCGAGCACGGGCGGCTCGTGCTGCGCACGCCATCAGGCGAATGGGCGCGTGCGGAGGCGCCTGTGGACACGGTGCGGTCGGGCGTTGCGTATCGCGTTGGCGCGCGGGTGCGTGTTCCACCGGCGTGCGCGGGAACGTTGCGATGCGGGCTCGGGTCCGGCGCGGGCGTGTTCCGTGGCGCCGACGTCGCGTGCCCGGGCATTGCACCCGGGTGGCGCACCATCGGCAGTGTGATTGTTCCCGTGTACTCGACCTCGATGAGCGTGCGTCTCGAGAGCGATGCGCCCTGCGAAGTGCTGGTGGACGCGGTGCGCATCGAGGAAGCCGGGCCGGACGAGCGGATGATCGGCACGCTTGCGCGGCTGGCTCGCGCATACAAGGCCGCGCGCGGCGCGAATCCTGCCGTTGCCACCAATGCACCATGAGCGCTACGCTTGTCAACGCCGTGCGCATGCACCTCGAACCGGGAGGGACATACCTTGCCGGTTTCTCGGGCGGCGCCGACTCGCTTGCGTTGCTTGACGTGCTTGACGGGCTGCGGGGCGATACGGGCATCAATCTCATCGCCGTTCATGTCGACCACGGTCTGCGCGGCGGCGAGAGCGATGCCGACGCCGCGTTCTGCGAATCGTTCTGCCGCGCGCGCGGGATCACATGCCGGGTGGTTCGCGTTGATGCGGCTGAATTTGCGCGCACGCACAAATTGTCGCTCGAAGATGCTGCGCGGCGCTGCCGGTTCCGCGCATTTGCATCCGTGGGCGGGGGCGAGCATGCGGCGGCGCTTTTCCTTGCGCACCATGCGGACGACCAGGCGGAGACGCTGCTGCTGCGCCTGTTCCGCGGCGCGGGCCTGCGGGGCATTGCGGGGATGAAGCCCGTCACGGCGTTTCACGGGCTTACCATAATCCGTCCGTGGCTTTCCATCCGGCGCGCGGAGATCGGTGAGTACATCCGGGAGCGCGGGCTTCCCTTCCGCGAGGACTCAACCAATGACGACAGGCGGTTCGCGCGGAACTGGCTGCGCCACGAGCTGCTGCCGCGTATCAATGAGCAGTTCGGGCCTGACGTGACAGAACGCTTGTGCAGGCTGGGCGACGTCGCGCGGGGCGCGGAGGCGTTTATCGAGAAGGCGGGGCGCAGGTTCCTTGACGTTCATGCCATGGAGGGAATCCTTGGCACGGCGGTGCCCTTGAGCGAATTCGAGGCGCTCGACCTGGCGGTGCAGCGCGCGGCGCTCGATCTCATCGCCAGGGGAGTCGATGAGGACATCCGGCTGGAGTACACCACGGTCGAGGCGGTGCGCGCAGCGTTCATCGAGCGGCGTGCGCCCGCGGTGACGTTGCCGGGCGGGCTGGTGTGCGGGGTCGCGTGGGGCCATGGGTTCGCGGGCAGGCCGCCGGCGCAGGTCGGGCGCGTCGGCGTGAACATTGGCGGCGTGGTGAGCCTCCCCAACGGATGCGAGGTGCGTATCGAGCGCGCGAATGGGAGGGGAGAACCGTCCGGCGCTGATGGCGAGCTGTGGCGCGCGGCCGCGCTCGGCCAGTCAGTCGCGATGGTCCAGTATGCGGAGGTGGCCGCGGGCGCGGCGTGTGCGGTACGCGCGCGGCGTGAGGGTGAGCGGTATCACCCTGTGAACGGACGCGAGAAGAAAGTCAAGGACCTCTTGATTGCGGCGGGAATACCGCAGGTGTTGAAAGAGAGCATACCCGTGATCGAGGTGAACGGGGAGACAGCCTGGCTTGCGGGCTGGCGCGTGGCTGATGCATTCCGTGTGCAGGGCCGTGGGACAATCGTGAAACTTGTTCTATCGTATAAATCGCTTGCGAGTAAATCGCTTGCGATACGGCGTGCAAGCGATTTGGGATAACGGCGGGTGGTGTGAGGGCCGTGAGGGAGGCGGGCTGGGCTGCTGACCTAAATGTCATGACAACTGACACATGACATGGCGTGGAAGGTCAACGCGGCGCGATTAACGGGCGGCGCCGCCGGTTGCCCGGCGGCGCCTTTTCACGGAGGAGGTACCATGAAACGCTCGTGATGAGCAAGGAGGGCTTTTTCAGTGCTGCTGGGGGCGGAGACCCCCTGTGTCCGGCGCGCCTCGAGGAATCAACAACCAACACTCTCTCAAAACGCGCCGGACACCGTTGGTTACTGCATCTATGGACTTCAGGGCCTGCGCCCTCACTACAGGATAACTATAGCATCCAGCGTGCCAATCGCAGAAAAAGCCGTGTTCTCCGCGCACCCTGGTTCCGTGCGTTCCCAAACCGTCCGCGGCATTCCCATTTTGACATGGCGAGTGTGCAATACATTCCCAATAACCCTGTCGCAACCGTCTGTCATTGCAAATCATGCGGCTTTGTGCTACGCTAATTGACGTAAATGAACAACACATCGAACACCGCGACCGGGCACGCCGATCCAGCGCGTGAGCAGCGCGCCAGGCAGTACGAGCGGCTGCACAACTGGCTTTTCCTTGCGGACGTGGCGGTGAGCCTTGCGCTCCTTGCGCTGCTGATTGCGGGCGGTGAGCGCAGCCTGTCGTTCCGGATCGAGGACGCGGTCCGCGCGGTCATCGGGGAGAACCGCTGGCTGGTCGTGGCGGGGTATGTGACGGTGGTGCTTGTGTCGTACACGGTGCTTTTCCTGCCGTACTCGTGGTGGAAGGGATACTATCTGGAGCGGCGTTTCGAGCTTGGCACGCAGACATTCCCGAGCTGGCTGTGGGACGAGGTGAAATCGCTTGCGCTGTCGCTCGCGCTGGCGATCGTCGTGTTCGAGGCGTTCTACTGGCTGCTGCGCACGGCAGGGGGGATGTGGTGGCTGTGGGCGGCGGGCGTATGGATTGTGCTGCAGGTGGTGCTGGGGATGCTGTTCCCCGTGGTGATCATCCCGCTGTTCTACAAGACCGAGCGGTTGCACGACCCGGAACTCGAGGCACAGGTCGGCGCGCTTGCCGCACGCGCGGGCGTCACCGTGCTCGGCATGTTCCGCGTCGGCATGGCAGAAAAGACGAAGAAGGCGAATGCGGCGCTGGCAGGCCTTGGCGCGACCAAGCGCATTCTCTTTGCCGACACGCTGCTCGAGCATTTCCCGCGCGGGGAGATCACGAGCGTTCTTGCGCACGAGTTCGGCCACTACTACCACCGCCACATCCTGAAACTCATCGTCATCGCATCGTTGTCCGCGGTCGTGGGCATGTCGATCGCCGATCTCGTGCTCAACGCGGCCGCGGGTGCGCTGGGCATTACGGACATGGCGCGGATCGCCACCGCGCCGCTGTTGATCCTCGCACTGTTTCTCTTCAGCCTGGTCACCATGCCCCTGATGAACAACCTCTCGCGCCACTTCGAGCGGCAGGCAGACGGGTACGCGCTCGATTGCACGCGCGATGCCGATGCCTTCATCTCGGCCATGCGCCGCCTTGCCGACCAGAATCTCGCGGACAAGGAGCCGCATCCCGTGATCGAGTGCCTCCTCCACAGCCATCCAAGCATCGGCAGACGCATCCGCTTCGCAGAGGAATGGAACGCGCGGCAGGGGCGGAAGGAAGTCACGGATCATTTGACATCTGACATTTGACATTGGTGATTGGTGATTGGGTGTGGCGTGATGGGCTGCAGCGCAATGGCGTCAGCGGAGAGGCGCGTGATCGGTGGTAGGCCGGGACTCCAGTCCTGGCCGCACGGCGCGTCAAAGTGTCGGCGGACGCGCGAATTCCACGTGTCGACGTGACTGGTGTCGCGTCGTACAACGGGCTTCGGCCAACGCGTGTGGTCTCCATCCCGCCTGTGCAAGCGCGCTGTCCGTCACAACGCCGCCGTGTGCCGCGACTAGGTTCCTTGCGCAGCCGTCCGCGCAGGCAATTTACATTTGACACGACCGCCGCCCATTGCTACAATCTCGACATGAGTTTCTTCGCCGATTTCCACATTCATTCCCGCCACTCGCGCGCGACAAGCACACAGTGCACCCTGGGATGGCTGGCCTATTGGGCGCGGCTGAAGGGCATAACGGTGGTCGGCACGGGCGATTTCACGCATCCTCTCTGGCTGGGCGCGCTGAATGACGAGCTCGAGCAGGCGGCGAACGGGCTGTACACGCTCAGGCCCGGCGCGGCGGCCGGGCCCGCCGTACCCGCCTCATGCGCGGCCGATGTGTTCTTCATCCCTACTGCCGAGGTGAGCAGCATTTACAAGCGCGGCGGCAAGGTGCGCAAGAATCACAACATGATCTTTGCGCCGGACATCGAGACGGCCGGGCGCATTCACGCCGCGCTGGACAGGATCGGTAACGTGCGGTCGGACGGCAGGCCGATTCTCGGGCTCGATCCGCGCGACCTGGTCGAGATCGTGCTCGGCATCAATCCCGCGGCGTTTGTCGTGCCGGCCCATGTGTGGACGCCATGGTTCTCGATGCTCGGCTCGAAATCAGGGTTTGACTCGGCGGAGGAGTGTTTCGGCGATTACGTCAAGCACATCTTCGCCATCGAGACCGGCTTGTCCTCCGACCCACCGATGAACTGGCGCGTGTCAGGCCTTGACCGGTTCACATTGATATCGAACTCGGACGCGCATTCGCCCGAGAACCTGGGGCGGGAGAGCAACGTGTTCCATTGCGCGCCGGGCTTTGCGCCCATCCGCGCCGCGCTCGAATCGCGCGATCCGGCCGTGTTTGGCGGCACGATCGAGTTCTTCCCCGAGGAGGGAAAGTATCATCTTGACGGCCACAGGAAATGCGCCTGCCGGCTCGAACCGCGCGAGACGAAGGCGCACAACGGGCTCTGCCCCGTCTGCGGCACGCCGGTGGTCGTCGGCGTGCTCAGCCGCGTCGAGGAGCTTGCCGACAGGCCGGCGGGCGAACGGCCGCCGCGAGCGGCGGAATACCAGAGCCTCATAGGCCTCGCCGGCCTGCTTGGCGAAGTCCTTGACGTGGGTCCCGGCTCGAAAAAGGTGATGAATGAATACCACCGGCTTCTTGCGCGCTTCGGGCCCGAGCTGCGCATCCTGCGCGACGCGCCGTGCGATGAGCTCGCCTCGTTCAGCTCGCCCCTCCTCGGGGAAGCGGTCGGCCGCATGCGCATGGGAAAGGTTCATACCGAAGGCGGCTACGACGGCGAGTATGGCGTCATCCGTGTCTTCTCGCCCGGCGAGAAGGAGCGGCTGGGAGATCCGGAGACGCTTGTGGAGGGCTTTGTGGGAAAGGACGAAAGGGACGAAAGGGACGAAAAGGACGGGAGCGACGTCAAGAGGGGTGTCTACCTGAATTCGAGCTCTGATGAGCAGCGTGCAGAGATGCTCTTGCATGATGAAGCGCCCGGCCTCGCGTCGCCGGCTGCGCCCGCGCAACCATCCAGCCATCCAGCCATCCAGTCTTCCAGTCTTCACCCCGCCCCCTTTTCCACCCTGTCTCGCGAGCAGCTCGCCGCGGTGACGCACGCTCCTTCGCCGCTCGTCATTGCCGCCGGGCCCGGCACGGGCAAGACGCGCGTGCTGACGCACCGGATAGCCTGGCAGGTGCGGCAGGGGACGGTGCGGCCCGCCGGCGTGCTCGCCGTGACGTTCACCAACAGCGCGGCGGACGAGATGCGCGTGCGGCTCGCGGCGCTCTGCGGCGACGCTGCGGCGGAGATGACCGTGTGCACGTTCCACGCGCTCGGCCTGCGCATCCTGCGCGCCGATGGCGAGGCGGCAGGCGTTGCGCGCGACTCGGCGGTGATCGACGAATGCGGGCGCGATGCGCTCATGGACGAGCTGTTCGCCCACCTGCCGTCGCGCGAACGCCAGCAGCTTGCGGACGCCATTTCGCGCAGCAAGCTGCTGCCCGAGCCCGACGGGCGCATCGCCCTCGCGTTCGAGCAGTACGAGCAGGCGCTGCGCTCGCGCGCGCTCATGGATTTTGACGACCTTAATGTCAAGGCGGTGCTGGCGCTGCGCAACGAGGATGTGCGCAACCGCTGGCGCGCCCGCTTCGCCTTCATCGCCATCGACGAGTTCCAGGATGTGAACCACTGGCAGTACGAGCTCGTCCGCGCGCTCGCGCCCGCCGACGCGAACATCACGGTGATCGGCGATGAGCACCAGGCCGTCTACGGCTTCCGCGGCGCGAGCAACGCGTACCTCCAGCAGTTCGCGCGCGAATGGAGTCCGTGCACGATGCTCCAACTGACGCGGAACTACCGTTCATCGAACATGATCGTCAGCGCCGCGAATGACGTGCTGGCGCCGGTCGGTGCGGCAGGCAGGCTGACTACGCCGAACGAGCCGGGCAGGCAGATCATCGAGTATGCCGCCGCGACTGACGCGGCCGAGGCGGAGTTCGTGGCGCATGCCATCGAGCGCCTCGTTGGCGGGACAAGCCACTTCTCGATGGACAGCGCGCGCGTCGGCAGCGACGAACAGGGCGGCGTGGGCTTTGGTGACATCGCCGTCCTGTACCGCTTGAACGCGCAGGCGAGGCAGATCGAGCAGGCGCTCGAACGGCTCGGCGTGCCGTGTCAGACCACGGGCGCGGTGAACCCGTGGGCATTTCCCGAGCTGGCTGACTTTCTGAGACTGATGCAGGAGGCGGCCGCGAGGCATGGCGGCCAGCCTGCACGCGAGATCGTCGCGCATTTCTGGGAGGAGTTCAATGACACGCTGAAACCAGGCCGCGTAAAAGAGGCGAGCGCGGCGGTGCTCGCCAAAGCGCGCTCGTCCACGCAGACGGTCCGCGAGTTCATTGACGAGCTGACGCTGCTGTCGTCCGTGGACGCGTACGACGCCCGCGCGGAGCGCGTAACGCTGATGAGCATGCACGCGGCGAAGGGGCGCGAGTTCCCGGTGGTGTTCCTGACGGGATGTGAAGACGGGATCATTCCATTCGAGC